>WLOK01000036.1 GCA_009699315.1 Actinomycetota bacterium | reverse complement strand
GAAATGGCTCACCCAACAACCCCGAGCCCAAACGCTAGAAATACTCCAACACCAACTCAATGAATTCGCCCAGTATTACAACCATGAACGACCCCACCGCTCCCTCAGCGGAGCAACACCCCACCAGAAATACACCGCCCGAGCCAAAGCACAACCGCAGAACAACAACGACGGCCACTGGAGAATCCGAACGGACAAAGTCGACATCGCAGGCCACGTCACACTGCGCCACGCATCCCAACTCCACCACATCGGAATCGGCCTAGAACATGCAGGAACACGAATCCGAATGCTCATCAACGACCTGCACATCCTGATCATCAACATCGAAACCGGAGAAATACTCCGCGACTTCCAACTCGACCCCACCAGAAAACACCAACCCCGCGGAATCAAACCAGGACCAAAAAAAGGAACACCCAGACAAGGCGGAATGCCCAAAGGCTACAAATTCAAAAAGTAAACAAAGTCCCGGGACAGGGGTTAACGATGTCCCGGGACTTCACAGTGGAGCCGCCTCGGGGAGCCGTCGCTAAGGCTCCTCCCCACCCCGGACCTACGCATTACGAGCGCACCCCGGGATAGAGGAGATCGTTTAGTACCAATGGTTTTGGGTCCGTTTCGGTACGGGAAGTTCCGGGTTATTCGAGGTGGTTTCGGTTTAATCGGGGGGTAGGACTTCTCGCTTAAGTGGCTTCGGATGACGTACTCGTACGCACCCGACCTTCGGTGGATCGAAGACACCTACCAGCACCATGCTGACTATACCGACTAGGGATTCCTCAACCACGGCAATTGCTTCCGGGAGTGCAAGGATCGACCGATGAGCGACAGTCACTTCCCGGAGACCGACCTCGGCCGAATCCGTGGTTGGTGCACAGCGCAGTCCGCCAAACTGCCCGCCGGCCAGTTGCGCATCACATGCTCAATCGGCGCACGTGTCGTAGACATCGGCGAGGAGCGGCCCCCCCTGGGAGAGTTCCGCTGCCGATCCCTGGACCTTCATGGCGGTGGCCCGGCTCACCTACGTCAAATCGCGAGGCGAGTGGTCACTCGGCGTCAGCAACTCCAACGGCGACTTCCGTCGCTACGCGCCGCTGTCGACCGGAAGCCTCACGTCACTGCTGAACGAGATCGATGCTGATCCGACGTGCGCCTTCTGGGGTTGAGCGGGGACTTGGAGGGGATCCCTGTCCGGCTAACCCGTCGTTCCGCCGTTGCGTGCGAGGGCCGCCCACGCACGCACCACCTCGACTCTGGACTGCGCTGCGGTCATCGTGAGCCGGGTCTGGTGCGCAAGGTCGCGTTCCCACACAGACTCAGTCGGCGCCGCCGGGATCGTTGACGCCGACGGCAACGACCGGAAGGGCCCGAGCGCGGCGAAGAGTTCGGCGGCAGCCCGGGTGAAGGGGCGGAGCCGTGTCAAAGCTGCCAGGTCCCACAGGTCACGTGGTGCGCGCCGATCCATGAGTGTGACGGTCTTCCACGCAACGAACGCATCGATGGTCGGCACGAGCAGGGTCGCCGGCCCGGCGTCGGCATACCGCTGCTCGAGTTCGCGGCGCTCGAAAGGCCACGCAGGGTAGTGATCCGAGGGCAATAGCTGCAGTTGGACCTTGGGTCCGCTCGGGAATGCGGCCGTGACGGGTTCAGCTCCGCGAGCGTTGACCAGTCCCGGCTGGAAGGTTGGCCTGCCGAACTCACCCGCCAGGCGACGCGTGAGGCTTCGTGACAATGCATCAGCGACGTCGGCACGTGGTCCGACTGCGATGAGGTCTATGTCCTCGCTGAGCCGGCCCACCGGCAGGAACGTGCGGGACAGCGCTGTTCCCCCGTAGAACTTGATCCGCTCGCCAAGATCGTTGGAGATGGCGGCTAGGGCATGGGAGATGAGATGGTCGCGCTCGACCTGGGAGTCATCGGCACCAAAGGCGGCCTTGGCGCTCTGGCGGTCTGCATCAATGAGCATGCGCGACCAACGTCCGGGCACGATGCAACGCGGCCTGGCCGCGCACTCGGACTGCCAGGTCTGCTAGTTCGTCGGCGTCCACGGACGTCATCAGGTGCCGGACGGCCTCCGTCCTCGGATCGCCCTCGTCGTCGAAGGCCCGGCTGCTGAGATCGAGGATTGTCTGGGCGACGGAGGTGACCCGCCCAGGCCCGAGCTCGGTTTCGAGGAAGTCGAGGTCCAGGCGCTCCGGATCTCTCTTGCGGAACGTCACTTGCCCCGGGCGCGCCAGAAGGGTGACGGGCCGATGCTGAGCCGGGCCGAGTGCGTATCCGGCAGCAATGGCTCGGGGGACGGCTCCGTGGACTCGCGCGGCGGATAGACCCCAAAGCGCTCCTCTACCCGGGCCGTAGACCGCGCTCGCCAGCCCCGCGGTGAGGTCCTCCATCGAGGGCAGCCACGCGCCCCCCTGCTTCCCGATCGGGACGGCCGCGTAGTAGCCACGGGCGATCTTGATGATCACACCTGCATCGGCGAGGCGCTTGAGCTCTGCGGCAGGCTGCGAGTACACAACCGCCGCGCTCCTGCCTGTCAGAAGCAAGGTCGGCTCAAGCAGTGCCCGCGCGGGCACGGCTGTCTCTCTTGCCCCATACGCCATGCCTAATAGTATGCAGATTCTTGGCTTGTAGCCAAGTATTTGCATACTATTAGGCATCGGTGCCGCCCCACCCGTGGATGGCCATGGCCTGCGCGAGGGTCTGGTCGGTGATGCCGGAGTAGAACCGGCGCACGGTCTCGGGGTCCTTCCAGGAGCCCGGGACAGGGGTTAACGATGTCCCGGGACTTGACATCGGAGCCGCCTCGGGTGTGGTGTTTCACGACTTAGTTAACCCCTGTCCCACGACATCGTTAACCCTTAGCCATGTCAAAAAACAGGGTTATCGTGGAGGCAGTGTTGGCGGGTCCTTCTCATTCGGCCGTGGCTGCGAAATACGGGATTTCAAAGGTATGGGTGGGCAAACTCATGGCCCACTGGCGAACCGGCGGCCTAAAAAGTATTCAGTGGCAATGCCGTTGCCGACATCAGAACGACAACGCAGCACCGCGCAGAATTCAGCAACCTCGACTGCCCTTCATCAATTCCGAGACCGGTGAAGCTCCGAGAAAAGTCAGACCAGGCTGCAAAGGAAATCATCTGAAAGTAAACAAAGTCCCGGGACAGGGGTTAACAATGTCCCGGGACTTGACAATGGAGCCGCCTCGGGGAACCGTCGCTAAGGCTCCTCCCCACCCCGGACCTACGCATTACGAGTTGGCGGCCCCCATGCCAAGTGGTCCTCTCATGGGGTATTTGACGGGGCTTCGTGCCGGTTGTTGACGGTGCCGGTGCTGGAACGGGGACGAGTTCGGGGACGCACCCCAACGACGACGTTTATAAGCATCGGCGGAATCGAAAAAGTAATGCGTTGATGAGGCCGCCAGAAATTGGTCAACCAAGCGGTGCATGAACACCGCCCGTGCTGATTCCGAATCATTGTTGAATCACTTGTCACTGTATAGCGGAGGTGTCACATTGAGATGAGGCCTTGACGACCCAACACACGGCGGAAGCCGTGGGGATGGTGGGTCAGTCAGAGACGGAGCAGTGAGGAGTGCGCCAGCGCAACGAACGACCCTTGGGAAGGTGCCAACACTGTTGACCAGTGAAGCGGGCTCCGTTGGCGAGTTGGCGAAGAGCAGACAAGCGGCAGTGCAGCAGGCGAGACAGGCTAGTTAAACGGCAAACACCCAGTTCCGTCCAGAGACCCACCATCAGGACAGTGACCCGTCGATAATTTGGTGTCATATGAGTAAACCTGACTTTCGAGGGTTCCGTCTATGTCTCGTGACACCTTGGCTTGACCGCTACCGATGACGTAAGCCTTGATTATCCCTTTCTTGCCCAGCGTAATTTGACCAAGACTGTTACCTGAGCGGAGAACATAAGTATTGGTGTATGTGCGCACCAGAAAGACCGCCTCAGGTTTCACGCGAAGATGGAGTCCCCCGATTCTCAGCGCTTTCGGCATCAACGTCCGATCTCGTGACGTCCCAGGTTTCATGACGACGCGACTGAACATGAAGGTCACGCGGGTGGATCTCAGGCCTGTTGAACCGGCTCTGCTCCGATGTAAGTCGTCTGAGTGAATTCGCCATTCTTGAGTCCGTTACAGGTCAGCAGCGTCAATCGATGCGGCCCCTCCGCCGAGAACCACTTGCGCTCGATAGTGCCCTTGGGAACCGTGAGCTGCTCGGTGATGCGGTACTCGATCGGTGCGCCATTTCGAGGCTTCACGGTGAAGGTGGTGCCGACAGGTGCGGTGAGAAGTGAATTGAGAGCGCCATCGCAGCCGCTGCCGTAGCGCACGTGCCAGCTGATGACGGAGGTGCCGACCTTTGCGCCAAGAGCAGCATGATCAGTGGACAGGCCCGCCACCAGGTTCGATGCTGGCGGAGTGAGTGAACCATCGGCCGCAAGCGCGATGTTCTTGACGGGAATCGTGCGTCCACCCAGGGTGATCCATGCAGTCGGCTTGCCGCCTACGGTCGGGGACGGGCACGTTGCTGTGCGCATCACGACACCAGCGTTGATTGCTGTCGGAACCTTGGTCGTCGCCGGTCGATTGATGCTGGCTGCAGCATTTCGAGGCTGCACAATCACCTTCAGCGAACTGGTCGCACGGGCCCCTGCGGTGTCTGTGGCGCGAACTCGAATGATGGCAGTGCCGGTGTAACCGCGAGCCGGGAGGAATTCGACTTTGCCGCGAATGACAGTCCAGGTGCCAACGCCTGGCTCGGTAACCGTGGTTTCCCAGGAATTGCCGTCCCAGATGCGCACCGACGAAGGCTTGAAGGTCGAACCGGGGGTCGGCGTGGCATCAGCCAATGGGTCAAGGACGACAGGAGCGCCCGGATTCACGAAGGTGGTGTCACGCTGAGGTTGGAGTTTCGGCCCGGCACCAGCGCTCGACGCGGGATCGGTCGCGGGTGTTGCCGGGTCGGCACCGGGCGCTACCGAAGGCTCCGCCGCGAGGGAGTTTCCATCCGAGCCTTCCGATGAGCGTCCGTTCGCAGGCTGCGGAGTCAGAGTCGGGATGAGAAGCGCAGACGTTGTCGCCGATCCCGGAGTGCCGCCTGCTGAGTAACTATTGGAGATCTGGTACCTCACGGGGTTGGTGGCCGTGCCCGAGAATCCGACGGCACCGACGAAGGTAACTGCTCCTGTCGATGGGTCGAGTGTGTAGGTGCCGTCAGCGGTGGTCACGCTCGTCGCGGAGCAATGTGGAGGAGTCTGTGCATTCGGCATGACATCGCACAGCCGAATTGAGGTCGGATCCAACGTGAGACCGCTGATCGACGCGGAGTTCGTGCCGGCGGAGTCGTTCGTGTCCGGCTGGAAGGTAAGCGTGTCACCGACAGTGCCTGACGCAGCGTCATTCGTGGCCACGGGCTCCGGCAGCGGGTTCACCGTGACGGTGATGGTCGAGTACGCCTTCTGTCCCAATGAGTCGGTCACGCTGTAGTCGAGAACAGGGACCGTGCCCGTGAAGCCGGTGACTGGCGTGAAGACGACGGCCCCCGTGGACGGGTCAAGGACGAATGTGCCGTATCCGGCGAGTGTCACTGTGGTTGCCGCGCAATCCGGCACCACGTCACCTCCGGCAAGGTCGCATAGACGCAGGGCTGACGAAGCGAGGGTCGCCGAAGAGTCCTTGGTAGCTCCGGCGAGGAGGTTGGCGACGGACTGGGTCGTGTTCACCAGATCTGCGTTGGTCACAGGAAGGACGTTGGGCCGCTGGTAGACCGTCGGTGTGAGCGTGCTGGTCGACGTCATTCCAAAGCTATCGGTCACCCGGTACTGCATTGCGGTCAGTGCTCCCGACGGGGCACTTGAGCTCGCGGTGAAACGGACGATGCCGGTGCTGGTGTCGAGAACATACGTGCCATGTGCGGTGACCACCGTATTGCTAGATGCGCACGAGGTCGTTCCCGGATCAAGTAGGCAGGTAGCAGCATTCTGAACCGAGTTATCCCCTGCACTGACCTTTCCCTGACCCGCGAGCAGCGTCGCAAAGTTGACCGAACCTCCGGCGATCACAGACTTCGTATCCGGTGCGGCGGTGGGACCGATCGGCTCGCTTACGGTTGGCGTGAATGTACTCGAGACCGTGCGGCCGAGCGGGTCGACCGCGGCGTAGGTCACGGCAGTCGCCGTGCCGGTGAATGATGCAAGCGGCGTGAAGGTGACCTGCTGAACTCCGCCGACCGTCACGATGTCGTAAGTTCCCTGACCTGAAATGGTGACCGATGTCTGCGCGCAGGTGCCTGCGTCATTGGGGCCGCAGAGCTTCAGTGAACTCGAGACTGAGGCAAGGGTGCCGGCAAATGTGTCATCGGCGAGCACGCTCGCAGTCACGGGCGTGTTCCACGGAGTGGTCGCCGTGTTCGGAAGAGCAGCGACCGCCGCAACCGTGATCGTCGGCGTGATCGTGCTAGACGCCACCTGACTCCCGACAGTGGTCGACACGACGGCCGCCTGAGTGGTTGTCCAGGTGGGCGTGTAGCCGGGAGTCGTGCCACCTACGCCGTTCGGCGCAGTTCCGTCCGCATCATTGACCACATTCACTGTGCACCCAGGCGTTGCCGCGCACGCGGCTGTGGGATCAGTGGTTGTCGGCCCGGAGGTCGTAGTGCTCGAGGGATTGATCACCGTCGTGGTGTAGGTGTTCGCGACCTGATACGTGATTGGCGCTGCCGCCGTTCCACTGAAGCCCGAGGCGCCAGCGAAAGTAACCGTGCTTCCCGACAGGGTGTACGTGCCATCAACCGTCGTGACCGACGTGGCTGTGCAGTTCGGTGGCACTTGACCACTCGAGCACAGCTTCAGCGTCGCGGAATCGAGAGCCAGCCCGGTGACGTATGTGGTCGAGGTATTCGCCGGCTGCGTGCCGGCCGAGTCAGCGGACGAAGAGTTTGCTGACGTCAAGGGCGTTAAGGCGATGTTCGAGCCGTAGGCACCGGACTTCGCATCGGGGTAGGCAATCGGTGCAGGTGTGGGAAGAACCGTCGGCGTGTAGGTCGCACTCCCCGATCGACCGAGCGAGTCGCTCACCGTGTAGGCAATGCCCGTATCGGTTCCCGAGTACCCGGGATTCGGCGTGAAGGTCACCGTGCCATTCGCATTGAGGTGGTAGCTGCCGTTCGCCGTGGTGACATCGCCGATGCCCGTGCACGGTGTCGAGCCGATGGCGCAGATCTTCAGCGAGCTCGCGTTTAGCGGCGCTGCAGCTGTTCCGGCGGCGTCATTCGCGAGAAGCGAGGCTGTCTGCGTGGAGTCCTGCTCGCCTCGGGAGACATCGTCGACTGCTGTAGGGCTCGGCGGGATCGTCGGCGTGAGCACGCCGGTCGCGGTGTGACCGACTGCGTCGGTCACTCGGTATGACAAGGGCGTTGGGGTACCCGAGAAAGGCCCAGCGCACGAGGCATCCGGCACGCCTACCGCCGAGCACGGGGTGAACGTCGGAATTAAGGTGCTGGGGTTAAGTGCCCAGGTGCCTTCGCCGGAGATCACCACGCTGCCATCTGCATCACAGGTGCCCGAGACAAGCAGGCATGCAGTCGAGAGAGCCGGACCGCCGGAGGTGGAAAGTCCGCCCGCACCGATGAGCGGCGAGAATGTCGCGGTCTGACCCGCAATCACGGTCTTTGACTGATCTGCCGCCGTCGGGTTCGCCGGAGGATTCACCGTGGGCGTGATCGTCGTAGACGAGGTCAGTCCGTTGGCATCGCTGACCTGGTAACTCACTGCGGTCGCGGCCGTCGTTCCACTGACCGCAAAGGTCGGCAGCGGATCGAAGGTGACCGTGCCACCGGCATTCACGGTGTACGTGCCTTGCCCGGCAACGGTCAGGCTGGTCTGGGTGCAATTGGGCGATACCTGAGTCGGGGAAATTCCGCAGAGCTTGAGGCTCGACGTCACCAAGGTTGACGTCGCCGACGAGTCATTCGCGAGCGGAGAGTACGTCTGATTCGTGTCCCACGATCCCGTTCCCGTGTCGGCGACAACCGTGGGCGGACCCGGAACCGTGGGCGTCAAGGTCGCATTCGCTGTTCTGCCCAGCGCATCCTTCACCACATAGGAGATTGCCGTCTGAGCACCGGGCGAAGCATTCGCGTTGGCGGCGAAGGTCACGACACCGGTCGTCTGATTGAGCGTGTACGTGCCACCGGCGACAGTGATCGACGTCTTGGTACAGGTCGGCGGTGTCTCTGCAGGCGACACCCCGCACAGGAAGGTCTGCGCTGTGGTGAACGATGGGCCACTTGTAGTGCCGGGCGTGGCCAATCCCGAGGAACCCGTCAGGGTCGTGAAGGAAACTGACGTACCTGCACTCACCACCTTGCTTTCCGAAGCCGCGGTCGGCACCGGAGGGGCCGTGACGGTCGGAGTGATCGATGCGATGACACGCTGACCCAGCGAGTCCGCGGCCGCGTACTTGATAGGCGCCGTGACGACTCCGGTGAAGGAGGCATTGGGCGTGAAGGTCACGACTCCCGTCGAGGTGTTCAGCGAATACGTTCCATCAGCTGTCGTCAGCGCCGTGGTCCCCGTGCAGGATGTTGCCAGCGTCACCGAGCCCAGGCAAATCCCCATGCTGCTCGATAGCAATGGGTAGGAAGAGTCGTATGCATTTCCGCGAAGGTCATTCGCGAGAGGCGAGATGCTCTGCGGCGTATTCCAGGCACCAGTGCTCGTGTCATTCACGGTCACGGGAGCCGGAACCACGGTCGGAGTGATGGTGGAGGTCGCCGTGCGCCCGAGTGAATCAGTCGACTGGTAGCTCACTGCCGAAGCAGTGCCCGTGAATGCGCCAGTGCAAGCTGGGGTCATGACGGGCGTATTTACGCCGGTGCACGGAGTGAAGGTCACGGTCGTGCCCGACACGGAATAGGAGCCCTGTCCGGAGGTCACAAGAGTCGTCGCGGTGCAGTTCGGATAAGCCTGCGCTGCCCCGCACAGCTTGAGTGCCGTGGAGCCACCCGAGTAGGTGGCCCCAGTCGACGCGGTGTCATTCGCCAGCGGAGTGATCGTCTGTGCCACTCCCGCCTTGCCTGTCGAGGTATCCGCAGTGGCGGCCGCGGCGATCAAGTAGAGACCGTTCACCACGCCATTCGTGCCCACCACGAGAACATCCGCCGCGGAGGTCGAGACACCCGAGACTGCGCTCACGGTTGTCAACGACGAACCCGCAGCTCCTGACACGACGGTTGCGGAGGTCGAAGTCGCTGTTGCCGTGGCAGGAAAGCCCACACGATACGTGCCCGGAGTTAGGTAGCCGAACGAGTAGGTGCCCGAGGCGCTCGTCGTTGTAGTCACGGCAATGCCGCCGCTTAAGACAGCATTCCCGCTCGAATCCAGCAGACTCACAATCGCGCCCGGAACCGCAGAGCCTCCCGAGCCTAGGCTCGCGTCACCTGCTCTTCCTGTGAGCGTGCTTCCGCACTGAGCCTCGGTAGGAGCTGACACCGTGACGTTCGACGTGGACGAGGCGAACGGCGTCGTAGTGGCACCGGCTGTCGAGGACCCGGAGCCAGTCACCACCGCAAGTCCTGACACGAGCGCGGCAGGATCAATCGGGCCAAGCGTTGCAGGGCAGATTGCCTGTGCCGTGACATGAGTGCACAGCTGCGGGGCATCGCCGATTACCTGAATACGAGCTGTTGCCGTCAGCGATCCCGAGATTCCCTGGAAATCAACGAGGAAGTTTGGCGTCTGTCCTGTCGAAGCCGTAGATAGGGCAGACAGATTGAGCGGAACACCGGCGGTGAGCGGAATATCTGTCCAGCCGGTGATATTCGCCCCCGACGAGTTCTGCACTGTCAGCTTCGCGCTGGTGAAGCCACTCGTGGGGGTATCCAGCGTGAAAGAGGACCATTCTTGGATGGCCGACGTTGCGGAACAGCCCATGCGCGGTACAGCGGTGGCGCCCGAGAATGTTGCACGTTGAGGCGCGATCGCACTGCATCCGAGGTCGCCCGTCAAGATGTTGACAGTCTTGAAAACTGGATTGGCGTGCTGGGTGATCCAGAGGCAATTGGGGATGGTCGGATCCGGAGTGACCGTGTAGTTCACATAGTTCTTGGTTGTGGTGGAGTACAGATTTGTAGCGGCGTCATTGCAACGACCTCCCAAGCCGCTAAACGCCGTGGCGTCGAAGCAGATTACCTCTGCCTTCGAGTAAGTGGGCGTGGGATCTTGCCATCGGGCGTTCCCGTAGTACACCCGCGAGCCAATCTGCGTGGGCACGCCGTAGGAATAGGTGCTTCCCGAGTTCGTAGTGTTGAAGTTCGGGAAGTTGTAGTAGGACGCAGTGCGTTGCGTGCCGTCGGCCTCCCAGCACTTGTGAGTCGTGTCTACGCGGTAATAGCAGACCGCGCGGGTGCTGCCATCAGCTGCGGGGATAGGAACGAACTTTCCGTCCTTTCGACCCGAGGCCGAGGAGTAGGTGTCATCGGACGTCCAGCCCGGGCACTTCGCTCCCGAAGAGATCCTCACGCACGTCACTTGTTCGGTGACCGGGGAGACATTGCCGTTGGCGATCGAGACGTAGAGCAAGTCACCGGACTTGAAGATGTTTGATCCGTCGTTGCCATTCTGATTTCCTGCGCCCACCAGATTCGGGTTGATCGTGGGGGTGCCGCAGGCTGACCGAGTTGCAGTATCGATGCAGTAGACCATGGCCGCGGTGGAGGTCGAGTCCAACGCGTAAAGCCTGGTCTCAGCCGACTGGCCGAGTTGAGTGCCGCCGGTGAACCACTGAAACCAGGTGGATGCCTTAAGCGAAACAAGAGCCGAGGTGCCGCCCGAGAAGCACTTCGACGGGCTCCCGCCGCCAGCAGCGTTGGCGCTGTTGGCAAGCACCGCTGCTAGGTCAACGCAGAAGAGACCGCCATTGCCCCCGATCCAGGCGGTCGAGCCCACGACTACACCGAGAGCCGACTCGGCTGACTCCCCGCCATAGTTGAAAGGGAATCCGACGCATCGTGATCCGGTGAGAACCACGTAGCAATCCATGATGGCACCGGATGTGTGGTGGTAAATGTTGAAGACTCGAGTGCGCCCTGGATCAAAGAACACCTTGAATCCATCAAGTCCGAGACCGCTGGAAGGCAAGGTTGTGGGTGTTTGTGCGACTCCTCCCCCGCTCACGGAGGCCTGCGCCACCTGACGACCCGCATTCTCGCCTTGGCTGTCGACGGTCCCCGTCGCCTTCACTGCCTTTACTTCTGCCCACGCAGCCGCATTGGCCGGAGTCGTGGCAGAGAAATTCGCGGCAACAGCGCAGTCAGTCGCTAACCCCGAGCAATAGCTCAGAGTCCACCCCGACGGATAGGTGATGTCCGAAACTCTCGTGAGTCGAAGCTTTGTGGGATCAATCTCCTGGGTGATCTGCTGCGTGGTCGAGCCCGCCTGGGCGATGGGGGCACTCGCGGTGAGATCGAGGGTTGACCCCGGTGACACAGTTGGGCTTGCAGGAGAGATCGTCACTGTGGCAGCAACCGCCTGAGCGAGAGGGCCATTGATCACCGAAGCCAGGGCGAGGACGAACCCAGTTCCGCCCCCCAGGACAGTTCGGTGCAGGCGTCGCACGGCCGCCTCATTCCGCCAGCGTGCAGGCGCACGAGGACCGAACTGGAGGGACCACCATGGTGCTTTCTACGATAAGTGGCGGCTACGAATGCCCCAAGCTCACGGACGTCCCCTCTTTCATGACAAGAGTGCCGGTCAGCACCTCACCCACCTCTCAAAGGTGTCCCCAGATTCATGACAAGCCCCCCGCGAGTTCCGACCCGACGAGGCACCGCCACGTATTCCACGGCAGACTCGTGTACCTACGCGAAGGAGACCGCCATGGCTGCCGCCATCCGGGTAGCGGTGATCGAAGATCACCCGCTCTTTCGTGATGCCCTGCGCGCCCGCATCAGTGCAATCGCGCCGAATGCTGAGTTCGCCTACGAAGGCGCGAGCATCGCCGATGCACTCGTCGAACATGCTCGTTCGCCAATTGACTGCGTGATCCTCGACCTCGATCTCGGCGACAGCCGCTCCCCCGTGACCAACACATCTGAACTCGTGGACGCCGGATGCAAGGTGCTCATCGTCAGCGCTCTCGCAAATCCCGCAACAGTGCGCGCATCACTTCGCGTGGGTGCGCTCGGGTTCGTCTCCAAGCAGTCGGAAAGTGCGGATTTCGCCAGCGCCTTCATGCTGACCCTAGAAGGCGAACCCTCCACTTCGCCTGACGTCGCGGCGATCTTGGCTGAAGACGAAACCGTCAGCGTTCCGCTCACCGAGCGGGAGCGCACGGCAATGGTGCTCTATGCATCAGGGCTGACGATCGATGCAGTTGCCCGGCGGATGGACGTCAAGCCCGCCACCGCCCAGGAGTACATCAAGCGTGTTCGCGAAAAGTACTTGAAGGTGGGCACCGCGATCCCGAGTAAGACTGATCTCTACCGCAAGGCACGCGATGAAGGCCTCGTCCCCTAGCGTGGCCGAGCGCAGCCTTATTGGCTCGCGCGTCGCTGGCCTGCAAGACACCAGGCGTTGGCTACTACTCCTCCTACTCTCCGAGGCTTGGCTATTCGCAGCGTTGGTGGGTGCCCTTCGCTGGCGTGTTCTCTCTGGTTTCGATCGTTTCGCCTTGCTCGCTTCTGCCATAGCCATCGTTCTGGGCTGGGTTCTGTCACGTCGGGCAGTTGGCCTCTGGTTCGTGATGGGCGGTCCACTGCTTCTGGTGATCGCGACACTCGTCAACGGCGGGGCAGCGAGCGAAGCGCAGTGGATTGCGGTCTCCACCTCTGCCGGCCACGTTGCCTTTGCCCTGGTTCTCCTCTGCTCGCCTGCCTGGGGCATCGCCGCAATTGTCGGCAGCACTGTCGCTCTCGCCGTCTCCTGGTCACTGCGACCTGGCAATGTCGTACCCGGTGCGCTCCTCGTCGCAGATGGACGCATCGCACTTCTCTCGCTTGACGTCACCGCGTTTGTGCTCTGGCTCGCCTGGAATGTGCTCATGCGTCGAGCACGTTTGGAAGACGCTTCGCGAGCTCGACTCGCAGAACGAATCCAGGCCGAGCGCGAAAAGCAGGAGCGCACGAAAGCCCTTCGGGCGGCAGCAGTCACAGTTCATGAACGCCTCCTCAGCACGCTGCGCTACTTGATTCAGGCGCCCACCCCCGATCGCGAGGGGCTTCGCACACTCATCGCGACTTCGGAGCCATTTGCGTTTGACGGATCGGGCGAAGACCTGGAGCACAGCGTGCGAGTGGCAACCGCTGCTCGCATCGCCTCAGGAATCGTGCAGCTCGACACATCTGTCATCGACCTGCCCGTGACAGACGCCACGCGCGCTGCAGGCAGAGCTGCCATCGTCGAATGCGCACTGAATGCCGTTCTGCACGGTGGGGCGACGGAGGTGAAAGTCGCAGGCGAACATCTCGGTGACATCGTCCGCATTCACGTCACCGACAACGGGAAGGGCATCGCCGAGGACGCACTCCCAGGTCTCGGCTGGACATCTGTCATCGAACAAGGCCTCGCCGAGGTCGACGGCACCTGGTCGTTCACAAGCGAGCCCGGGCACACGCTGGTCACCCTGACGATGCCTTCCGCCTCCGCTCACACCACCTCGAGCATCGTCGATGACGGCTTCTCCCAGGGGCGCACGCTTCTGGCCGCACCTCTCCTCGCTACCGGTGCCGTCGGTATTGCCTTCAACGTGATTGGTCTGCCGAGCGGAATCTTGAGCATCCTCATCGTCGCTCTAGTGATTGCTGCAATCGTGATGGGCGCAGTGGTAATTGTGCGCGGCAAGCGTCCCAGCCTTCTGAATGCAACCTGGCCGCTGCTGTTCCTCGCGGCGACCCCTTGGCTCGCGAGTCTGGCGGTGCCCACCGGCGCTGCGATGCAAGCAGTGGCCCCCGGGATGGTCACCTCAGGCTACGCGCTGATCGCCATTGCCCTGTGGTGCAGGCGTTGGCAGTTCATTGCAGGCCTTACGTTCTGGGCTGTTGGAATGGTGGCACTGACAGCACACACTGCTCCTGATCAGCGACAGCCGTTGCTCATTGGCTTGGTGAATTGCCTGGTGATCGTGCCCGTTGTCGTGGTTGTCTCCTCGATCGCAACGAAAAGGTTCCGTCGAGCGCAGGATGAACTCTTGCTTCAGCGCGAGGCGATGAACACAGCAGTCGTGCGCGCGAATGCGGCATCGTTGATCGAGAGCCAACTTTCTGCGTGCGTGGCTCAATCAGAATCGATCATCGCTCGTATTGCTGACGGTGCAGATCTCGATGACGCCGTTCGACATGAGTTGGCCTGCCTCGAAGGGCTGATCCGCGCCACCATCCAGGTTGACCCGGTGGCCAGCGGCGAGTTCGCACGAGTGGCCGCGCGGCTGTGCAATACGGCCTTCAGCAAGTCGATCCCCGCTCAAGTGGGCACGCTCATCAGCAGTTCGGACTCCAGCCCACTTCCCTCGGCACTCGTGAAAGCCCTCGAGGAGGCAATCGGTTCGGCTGATTCGGTGACCGTTCGAGCGATGACCCTGGCCGATGAAGATCATCTGTCACTACATCTGCACGGTGGGAGCCTTGACGCTCAGACATTGGCGACATTCACCACTGACCGATTGCAGGGTGTGAGCCTCGATACGGAGGAAGAACCAGGGAAGGGTGTCTTGGTTCTCGTCGGCCGGAGGCTCGGGGATGCATCGGCCTCGGTCGGCTCTGTCTCCTGAGCCTTCTGCTCCCACGCCATAGTCGAATCGGCCATGTGCCTGACTCAGCTGTTAGTTGCAAGAAGTGCGGCCTCAAGTGCGCGCATCTCGGCGGGCTCGAGCACTGAGCCAGCCAGCATAAGAGTGCCCTCGTATATCTCGGCCGGTGCACCAGCTCGAATGCCGGCCAGCATCGAGATGCGCTCGTGCGGGTTCATCGCCGTCACCATTGTGGCGACCCTAGGTGATCCTCCTTCTTCTAGTCGTAGCACATCGCACATCGCTGCGATCGTCATGCCTCAACTAGGCCTAATTGCTTCATCACGTATGTGTTCATTGACTCATGGCGTTCAGCCGCTTCCAGCGCCACTTTCTTATGCAGGTCAGGCCCCAGACGGAGGTTGAACTTGCCCGAAAAGGTTCGCTCAGCCCACGGCTCCGGAATCGCTTCACCCTCGGCAAGCATGTCTGTCAGGACCTCTTCGACCATGGAAGTAAGCCCAGTCAGTGCACGTTCGCGTGAATCCGCGATCCAGGAAAGCGACGGGAACTCAATGACGGTTGCAATGAACTCCGCTTCCTTGGCCGACCACGCCAGCCGATAGGTGTAGTGATCTGCCGAGGGCACCGCTTTACGCTTCGTTGCCATTGGACTCCTCCGGTTTCCGGATCGCCGCCACCACCTGACGCACCTGATACTCCTTGGCCTTGCCGTGATCGTTTTGAATGTTCACCCGCGGATCACCAGCCCAAGGCGTTTTGAACACCGCATGCGACGAGGCGCTGCTACGCGCCTGCCCGAAGTAGTGCTCGCACACCTTAAATAGGTCCGCGTACCTGACGCTCCTCGGACTTCGGCGCATTGCGTCGACGATCTTCGGAATGGCAGGCATGGATAATGGTACCGCGGATAGTACCATTCAAACGGAGCGTCATCCACAGGCACCGCACAGAGCCCTGATGCCGTTGATTCGCCCCTCGGCGAATCTCCTCCACATCCTGACGAACTTCTTCATGTTGTATCGGGGATAGTGCCCTGTTCGGGGACATATTTATGGCATGTCTCAAGACATCGTTATAACGGTCAATTCGGGCATCGGACAGCCTTCTGGGCATGTCCAAGCAACGGGTGATCGTCGAAGCTGTCCTAGCCGGGAAGTCGCAAACGGAGGTCGCGCCTCTACGGCATCTCCCAACCCCGAGTCAGCCAACTCGTCGCCACCTGGCGCACAGGGGGCTGGGAAGCACTTGAACCGCGCACACGACGAGCCCACACCAGCCACTCAGGCTGCGTGACCGTGCGTGTCACCTAAACGTGCAGCAGACCCCCGCGACGAAGCGGAGTTCACAAGGGATACAAAAGACGGCCCAGAAAATAAGGAAGTCTCGGGACATCCCATAAGGATGTCTCGAGACTTCACAAAAGTAGCGGGGACAGTGTGGTGTTTCACGACTTAGTTAACCCCTGTCCCACGACATCGTTAACCCTTAGCCATGTCGAAAAACAGGGTTATCGTGGAGGCAGTGTTGGCGGGTCGTTCTCATGCGGCCGTAGCGGAGCAATACGGGATTTCAAAGGTATGGGT
>WLOK01000035.1 GCA_009699315.1 Actinomycetota bacterium | reverse complement strand
GTGAAGTCACCAGTCGTTCCGCAGTTGGTGCAGACGATGACAGAAAGGCCTTCAGCAGGCTTTCCGTGCTTTTCTTCGTATGCGTCGAGCAGTTGATCTGCTCGCCAGCGCTTGTGGCACTTCTTGCACTCAGTCAGCGGGTCGGTGAATGTGGCGACATGGCCAGAGGCTTCCCAGACCTGCGGGGCCAAAATGATCGAGGAGTCCAGACCCACAACATCGTCGCGCCCGCGGACAACCGTCTGCCACCACTGGCGGCGGATGTTTTCCTTGAGTTCAACACCGAGGGGGCCGTAATCCCATGCCGAGCGCGTGCCGCCGTAGATCTCTGAGGACGGGAAGACAAATCCACGTCGCTTGCAGAGATTGACGACAGAGTCCACGCGATCAGCAGCCATTGGGAGATTCTAGTCGGGAATGCGCTGGGGCTTCTCCACGAGTGCTCCTTCACGTTCTATGACGCCAGTAGCGTCTTGGCGATAGAGCACCTCAAATGCAGTCGTCTCGTCGAAGGCTGTCGCGAGCAGCTGGACGGACTCCATTTTTACTTCGTACGACGACAATGCCTTGCGGTAGGACCTGACTGCGTCCCATTCGGTCACGATGACGAGAAGGTCATAGTCATCGGTCGATCGCGCGATCGTGGCGCTGAGGCAGCCAGGCTGCCGGGCCAAAACTGCCAGTGCCGCCTTGGCCTCATCGAGACCCACGCGGTGCCGGGAGACCACGACCAGCCCGGGCGCGGACAGAGGGACATCAGATGGGACCATTCGACAACGGTAGTGACGCGGAGGACAGATGGCGAAAGAGCCCAAGAAGAGTGGCAAGCCCCAGGCCAGCAAGCCCAGCGGTGTGCGCGGCCCCGGACACATGCGCTCTGCCCCCACGCGGGCACTCGAAACCCCCGGTGAGAGTGGTTTTCGGCGCCGCCTAAACAAAGTGAGCCTTCCGTTCATCTTCATCCTCACGCGCTTCCCACGTTGGCTGCTGATCATTGGCCTCGGCGCCATCTTGCTTCTCGGCCTCATTCAGACCGGCTCCTTAGCCTGGCTGGGCGCCCTCCTACTGGGACTGCTCGCACTCTTCTTCGCTTGGCTCACGGCGCTCTCGTGGCCACGCCTAGGAGGAAGCGGCAAGGTGATGCGCTCCCTCATCGTCGTGATCCTCGCCGGCTTTGCGGTATTCAAGGCCATGGGGCGCATGTAGCTTTCTGCACTTGACAATCGTTTTCATGTAGCCCACGATTCAGGTATGCGCCGAATAATCCTGATTGCGCTACTCGGGTTCACCTTGGCCTCCTGTGCTTCCCAAGGCGCCACACCTCCCTCCGGGACCCTGCGCATAGTGGCGGCCTTCTATCCCCTTCAGTACGCCGCCCAGCAGGTCTTGGGCGACGCTGCGGCGAGCGTCAGCGTGCTGACTCCCCCCGGTGCGGAACCCCACGACATCGAACTCACCCCACAACAGGCCGGGGAGGTCGCTGATGCCGATCTCGTGCTCTATATCCCCGGGTTCCAGCCCGCGCTTGACGCTGCTGTTGAGGGCAGAAGCAACGCTCTAGACGTCACTCGCAACATCGTCGAACTGCCCGGGCCTTCCGGTGGCACTGATCCACACGTGTGGCTCAACCCGCTCAATATGACGGCCATCGGTGCAGTGATCGCCGAGCGTCTCGCTACGACACCGGGTGTCGCTGCCCACCAACAGGCCTTCAGTGCGGCGATGGATGCACTCAATGCCGAATGGAAAGCCGGCACTAGCTCCTGTACGCAGCACACACTTGTCGTGTCACACGACGCGTTCGCCTACTTGGCCGCACAGTACGGATTCACCCAAGAGGGCATCGCTGGCCTCTCCCCCGACACCGAGCCATCACCTGCTCGTATTGCGGAGATCGCTGATCTCGTCACAACACAAGGAATCACCACGATTTACTACGAAGCACTTGTGGATCCCAAGGTGGCTCAAACCATTGCGGCAGAGACGGGCGCAACAACGGCCCTGTTGGATCCGATTGAAGGAATTGTCAACGGGAGTTCTGCCGACTATGTCTCACTCATGCAGGCAAATCTGCAGACCATTCGCACCGGGCAGAGTTGCTCATGAGGCCGATCTTTTCTTTGACAGAGGGTTGTGTCGACTACGACGGCAATCATGTCTTGCACGATGTTGATCTCACAATCAACCGCGGTGAATTCGTCGCTGTGCTCGGCGATAACGGCTCAGGCAAAACCACGCTGATGCGGGCATTGCTGACCTTGACTCCGCTTGATCACGGATACCTCACCATTGATTCCGTCCCGGCTACTCGGTTCCGTGAGTGGAACGACATTGCGTACGTCCCGCAACGCCTTCTCTCCGCTGGCGCCGTTCCGGTATCGGTCGCAGAGGTAGTGGCCACCACGTCGATTTCTTCTCGTACCCGTTTCCAATGGTGGTCCCGCGCTCGCAAGATGGCGGTGCGCACTGCTCTTGAGCAGGTCGGACTCTGGGAACGCAGAAACGACCGTCTTGACACGCTCTCTGGCGGCCAACAGCGCCGAGTCTTGATCGCGTCAGCTCTCGCCAAAGGCGCCACTGTCTTTATCTTGGACGAACCAACTGCGGGGGTCGACGGCGAAAATCAAGAAATGATCGCGGGGACATTCCGCCTCATTCGTGATCAAGGCGGCACCGTCATTCTGGTCACGCACGAACTGGGCACCTTCACAGATCTCGCGACTCGTGTGGTGATCCTCGACCACGGTCGAGTCTCCTACGACGGCCCAGCGCCTGGCCCCACGCGTGCACATGACCACGGCGTGCACCACAGCGAGGATTTGCGACCCATCGAACCTCCCAGCACGTTGTTCGGCACCGCAGGCGGTGACGCATCATGAGTCTGTTCCAGTACGACTTCATGCAGCGAGCGTTCGTTGCTGCGCTCATCGTGGGCGTCATTGCTCCCCTCATCGGCGTGTTTCTGGTGCAACGCCGGCTTGCTCTGCTCGGCGATGGCATGGGCCATGTGGCGTTGACGGGCGTGGGCCTCGCGTTCCTCGTCGGCAGCGCACCAATCCCTACCGCCTTGGTCGTAGCTGCGCTAGGCGCGGTCCTCCTTGAGGTGATCCGCGCCCGAAGCCGCACCGCAGGCGACCTCGCGCTTGCGTTGGTCTTCTACGGCGGTATCGCGGGCGGTGTATTTCTTACCTCGCTCGCCGGGGGCAAGGCGACGACATCCCTGAATCAGTACCTATTCGGATCCCTGTCCACCGTCTCAGCGACTGACCTCATCGGGCTCGGTGTAGCCGCAACGGTGGTGCTTGTGGTTCTCGCCATCTTCGGCCGCGAACTCTTCGCCATGTCACTTGACTCCGAGCTCGCGCAGGTTCAAGGCATCCGGACGACCCTCATGAGCACGTTGTTGACGGTCATGGCGGCGATCTCGGTCGTGGTGGGCATGCGTACGGTCGGTCTGCTCTTGGTCAGCGCCATCATGATCGTTCCCATTGCGGCTGCGCAGCAACTGACGCGGTCCTTCACTGTCACTGCCGTAATCGGTGTCGCTTTGGGTCTAGTCAGCACTACCGCGGGGCTAACTTCGTCGTACTACTTGGACGTGCCTCCCGGACCTACCATCGTGCTCATCGCGTTAGCGATTTTCGTGTTGGCGGGTCTCGCTGGTTACGTCGCCCGACGCCGCAGCAGATTGGCGCGACGATGAGATCGACTAAGCAGCGTTCTGCCGTAATCGCCGCACTCTTAGAAGTGGACGATTTTCGCTCGGCTCAGCAACTGCACGATCTCCTACGCCACCAAGGCCAGCAGGTGGGACTCACCACGGTCTATCGGACTTTGCAGGCGCTCGCCGAACTTGGTGAGGTCGATGTCATCGTGCGCGATGACGGCGAGTCCGTGTATCGGCAGTGCAGCGACTCCCATCACCACCACCTGGTGTGCCGCAATTGCGGATCCACGGTCGAAGTGGAAGACCCCGAAGTGGAGCAGTGGGCCCACGCGGTTGCGCATAAGAATGGATTTGTGGACGTGACGCATACCTTCGAGATTTTCGGCTTGTGCGTCAACTGTCATTCATAGGGATTTTTAGGCTGCCCGACCTCGGTGAGCGAAGTAATCTCCACTAGGGGCACTGCCGAATCAGTCTTCGTCCCGCCTCCCGGCACCCAATGACCCACCACAGTCACCCATGTGTTGGCAGGCAGGTCTGCCGTGCCCAGAGTCTTAATCTTCGACACAATCGCGTCGGCCGCACAACAGGAGATCGCGAGCCGGGTCAGCCACCAGCCACCCGCAGGGTCGGGAGTAACAAAACCCGTCATTTCAACGTTGCGATCGGCAAGAGTCTGCCCGTCATCCCACACCGCTCGCGCCACAAACGAACTCACCATGACCGTGACGGGATCTCCGGCCGGCAACGGCGGAGCTGCTGTCGACGGTTGGGTCCCATTTGTCGAGTCGCGCTGCGCGGAGTACGCGCCGAGCGCAGGTGGCGCGATCAGGAAGATGGCGAAGACCGGGAGTAGTAAGAGCCACGCTGATCGAGGACCGTGATGGCCATGACCGTCATCGCTATCTTTCTGCTTCCGAAATACGTCGATAAGCGCGACGACTCCCAACGCCACGAGAATGCAGCCTGAAGCGACGAGATAGGGCTGCATGCTCTGCTTGACGTAGTTGAGATACACATCGGTCAGCGAGATACGAAGAATGGCTCCGCCGATGAGGACCAAAATGATGGCTTGTACGTCGCGTCTCATCTCAGCAACACCGATCCGACGATAACGCTGACAAGGACCGCCACCACGAAGGTCGCTGGTGAGAAGCGCCAGGCGAATTTACGTCCGAAGAATCCGGTTTGGAGTGAGATGAGCTTGATATCAACCATGGGACCCACGACGAGGAAAGCCAAACGTGCGGTGAGTGAAAACTGAGTCAGGCTCGCCGCCACGAACGCATCGGCCTCGGAACAAATCGATAGTCCGACTGCAAGAAGAGCGAGCCCGACGACAGCAATCACTGGGCGATCAGCAACCGCCTGCAGCCAATCACTGGGAACAGCCACATTGAGTGCAGCCGCCGTGAGACCTCCGATTACGAGAAATCCACCGGCGTGCAGAAAGTCGTGCGAAATGGTCAACCGAAACGTATGCCACTTCGAACTCCCGATGAGATGTTCGCGCGGACCCACCTTGAGCCAGTTGGACTTGCCGAAGCGCAGCCATAACCAGCCCATCAGCACGGCGGTTACGAAAGACGCAAGGAGTCGGCTTACCGCCATCATGGGAACGCCCGGAAAGGCCACAAATGTGGACACGATGACGATCGGATTAATTGCGGGCGCAGACAGCAAAAACGCTAATGCTGCCGCTGGAGTCACTCCGCGCGCCATGAGGCTGCTCGCCACCGGCACCGAAGCACATTCACACCCCGGGAGGACAAATCCAGCAGCGCCAGCAATCGGCACCGCAAGGGCGCGGTTCTTGGGCAGTGCCCGCTGCCAGAAACTCGTGGGAACGAAAGCCGCAATCGCACCAGACAGCAGCACACCCAGCACAAGGAACGGCAAAGCTTGGACGACGATAGCGACGAAAATGGTCGAGGCCGTTTGTAGAGCAGGATTGCTAAAGGCGCTCAGAATCCAACGCTGCGCAACAACAACAACGACAAGCAAAACTGCAAGGATCTCCAACGAGCCAGGTCGATATCGCTGCTTGACCTGCTCACTCACCTCGCGCCGCCATAGCGCCGATCGCGAGATGCGTACGTCTCACAGGCAGCCCAGAGATTGCGTCGATCAAAATCGGGCCAGAGCGTGTCGACAAACACCATCTCTGCGTAGGCCGACTCCCAGAGCAGGAAGTTGCTCGTGCGCTGCTCCCCCGACGATCGGATAAAGAGATCGACATCGGGCATGTTGGGCTCGTACAGATAGCGCGCAATCGTGCGCTCGCCTACGCGATCGGGATTGAGTCGCCCCTCAGCAACATCTCGGGCAATGGCTGCGGCGGCGTCGGCGATCTCAGCACGACCGCCGTAGTTGACACACATTGTCAACGTCAGAGTGGAGTTGGATTTAGTGAGTTCTTCTGCTTCTTGCAACTCTGAGATGACACTGCGCCACAGGCGACGACTACGACCCGACCAGCGCACGCGTACGCCCAAGTCATTCATCTCATCACGCCGACGGCGAATGACATCGCGATTGAAGCCCATCAGGAACTTCACCTCATCGGGCGACCGACGCCAGTTTTCAGTCGAGAAGGCATAAGCAGATAAGTGCTTCACGCCGATTTCGATCGCTCCGTGAACACAGTCAAGAAGGGATGCTTCCCCCGCTTCGTGCCCGGCCGTACGCGGCAAGTCACGCTGTTTTGCCCAGCGGCCATTGCCGTCCATCACGAGGGCCACGTGTTTAGGGACGACCTCAAGTTTCGGTGGCCGCGCACCACTGGGGTGCGGCGTAGGGGCGGCCACGGGGCGACTCATGGACCCATCCTCACATCAGGACCGCTCTACTAGCGGAAGTGACCGGAGTCCTCGCTCGAGATGCCACGTGAGAAAGGCCGCCACGAGGCCGCTCCCCTCTCGACGATTGCGCTCATCACTCGCATCAGCGGCCGCCCAGTCGCCCGACAGCAAGGCTCCCAGCAACGTAAGCGTCTCCGCTCCGGGTGACGCGGATCCCGGGAGTCGGCACTCAGTACACAGCGCTCCTCCCCCAGTGATCGAGAACGCCCGGTGCGGGCCGATCTCGCCGCATTTCGCGCAGGCATCAAAGGACGGGGACCAACCGGCGACGGCGAGGGAGCGAAGCAGGTAGGCATCGAGAACGAGTGAGGGCGCATGCTCGTTCGCCACCAATGCCCGCAGGCCCCCCACAAGTAGGAGGAACTGCTGCTGCGCAGGTTCGCGCTCAACGGGAGTCATCCGCTCGGCGGTCTCGAGCATCGCGCTTCCTGAGGTCCAGCGCGGGTAGTCCGAACTTAACGACGGTCCGTGGGACTCCAGCGCCTCCACCTGAGTGACCGTGTCGAGATTGCGGCCGACGTGAAATTGAATGTCCACGTGACTGAACGGCTCTAAGCGGGCACCAAATCGGCTCGTGGTTCGGCGTACGCCCTTGGCCACGGCTCGCACCCGACCATGGCCTCGGGTCAGGAACGTCACGATGCGATCGGCCTCGCCGAGTTTGTGGACGCGCAACACGATTGCTTCGTCGCGATACACCGGCACGGCTCCATTGTGGACCCCCTGAGGGTGCGCGGACGGTAGCCTGCCGTCGTGGACACGTCATCTCCCAAGCCTGAGCTCCCGGACGCTCCTGACGACCAGCCGATCTCTGAGAAGGTCACCCTGATCGGGTTCCACCCGAGGTGGCTACGCCGGTCGCTGGTGTTGATCTTCTTCGGGATCGTCCTGTTCCAGTTGTTCATGTACTCCTGGGAGGCACTCGCGCACTTCGCGTTCTTGATCCTCCTGGCGTGGCTCATCGCAATCTCCTTTGACCCGATCGTGACGTGGCTGGCTGCCAAAGGAATGCGGCGCGGCTTGGCCACTTCAATCGTCCTTGGAGTAGTCGGGCTCCTCGCGCTGGCATTCATCGGCATCTTCGGCCAACTCATGGTCAGCCAGATCACCATGTTGATTCAGAGCCTCCCGGACTTCATTGCGCAGGTCATCACCTGGATCAACGATGTCTTCAAGACAAAATTCGATCCCACCCAGCTCAATGAACTTCTCAATCTCACCCCGCAACAGATCGCCCAATGGGCGCAGACCTGGGCTGGTGGCTTCCTCGGGATTGTGTCGGGTGCGTTCGGCTTTGCCTTTGAGCTCTTGACCGTCGTTGTCTTCTCGTTCTATCTCAGCGCTGACTCACCGCGCATCAAGCGCACCCTCGCTGGCTGGTTGCCGCCCGACAAGCAGCGCGTCTTCATCACCGTCTGGGATATCTCGGTGAAGAAGGCGGGCGGCTTCGTCATCTCCAAACTTGCGCTGGCCACACTTTCGGCCTTCTTCCACTGCATTTTCTTCGCGGCCATCGGTGTGCCGTACTGGCTGCCCATGGGCATCTTCGCTGGCATAGTCGGTCAGTTCATCCCCACTATCGGCACCTACATCGGCATTATTTTGCCGGCCATTTTTGCGGCCTTCAACGATCCATTGGACGTCGTATGGATCGTCATCTTCGCCACGATCTACCAGCAGCTCGAGAACTACATTTTCACTCCGAAGATTTCGCACGCCACTATGAACGTGCATTCGGGTGTTGCGCTGGCTGCGGTCTTCATCGGCGCAGCATTCTTTGGGCCCATTGGTGCGCTCATCGGCATCCCCTTAGTCGCCATCGTGTTGGCGATTATCGAGACGTACGTCCATCGCTATGAACTCGCACCTGATCTTGCTGAGCGAAGTGCCTCGGGCGGATTCGGCGATCCACAGAAGAAACCCAAAAAGTCTGACGAATCAGCCTAGAAGGGCGGCGGATCGTCTGCGGTCGCCACGACTCCATGCGGTGACGTCCACGTAGTCGTGCCGGAATCGGGATCTCGCTCGGCCTGCCACTGGGCGTGAGTCTTGAGATTGTGGTGATGTTGACATAACGGGTGCAAGTTCGCCCGCGTTGTAGGACCTGTGGGGAATGGCGTGATGTGGTCAAGCTGACATCGATGACTTCGCTTTCGACATCCGGGAAATGTGCAGTGCGGATCTCGAACCCGGATGAAATTGCGCAGTTTTTCGCTTGGCCGATAGGTCGCGGACCCTTGGTCGAGGATTTCACCAGTGAGTGGCGAGTGAATGAAGGTCTGCCATTGCGCGTCTTCGGCGAGGATGCGGGCCAATTCGGGGTCAATCTCGCCGATGCCGGGGAGTTCGCTCTTGCCTTCGCGAAGTGCCATGAGTGTGGCGAGATCCATGACAAGCCCGACGCGCCATGTGGGCCGCGCGGGTAGGGGCTTGCCGTCGCGAAGTAGGTCGACAGCACGACAGACGGCCGACACGAGGATGTCGGCACGAAGTTGGGCAACTGTTGGGCCGTCTGGAGTCTCGTCGTGCAGAGCCTGCGCCAAATCGCTGAGGTGCTCAAACATCTCGGTGGCGTCTGCGATCGGCAAAGTGGCCGTGATGATCGCTAGACCCTCATCGGGTAGCGGCTTGAAGAACACACCTCGTTCGTGGTGAGCGCGGGCCTTGCGGCGAGCGGCCCGATCTGGATCTATCCGGTTGACTGCCCGGTTGATCGCGTCACGGGCACTGGAATATGCACGCGGGATGCCGACGCCTGTCGAAGGGTCGATGCCCTTGATCGACGCGATGAGAACTCTCGCCTGCAGTTGCTCCGCGACGGCCTTCATCTGCTCCAGAGTCGCCTTGCTCCCAAGACCATCAATGAGGTCACCAGCCGCATCGGCCAGCATCCGAGCTGTGGATGAAGTGATCCACCCACGCAACAGACACTGATGTGTCTCGGCCAGTAGGCCCGAGGGGTGCACCAGTCGAGCGGCCTCCAAGCGGCTGTGGGCGAAGCCTGCACCCGACCCGGTCATCAGGCCGAGTTCGGCTGCGATGCTCCCTCGCGCAGCGTCAAAGGCATCTCGCGGTGAATCCGAGAGTGCCTGGGCCTCGAACGCCTGCGTCTGGGCCAACTCATGCGCCTCGACCAACGAACCTTGACGTTGCCACAGCTGCACCAGTTGCAGCCTCAACGCGGCACTCAAGTCAGGGTGATCACCAAGGACACCCTCAAGCACGTAACCCACCGCACCACCAGGACCCTGCGCCCTCAGCAGGTCAATCTCGGCCTCCAGAATGAGTCCACCCCGCGCATGCACACGCTCACGCAACACGAGCACAGAGCTCGGCGCCACGGATGCAGCAGGAGAAACAGACATGAGCAGGCCTTTGTGAAAAGTCCGACAGGAATGTCAGGGCCTATGCCTGCTCTACCGCAATCAGTCTTCGATACGAACACTTAAGTGCAAGAACTACATAAGGTCGGTTACTCGAAGTTGATAGTCAAAACCTATAACGGGGTACTGACAATTGCAAGTATTTCAACACACATTTTTTAAAAAATTTTTGAATAGCGCCTTTGTGTTTCTCACCGCACACGACATGACGGCGCTGCCTCACTTCTTCCGGGGACTTGGGTCTGCCGGACGTAAATCCTTAACAGGATTTAGTCCTTCGGCCTTTACGTCCCCTCCAGAAGTGCTTCAGCGCCTAGACGTTAAAAACCGAGGCGGCGTAATTGCTTGGGGTCTCGCTGCCAATTTTTGGCGACCTTCACGCGCAGATCCAAATAGACCGGGGTGCCGAGTAGGGCTTCGATGCGGCGACGCGCTTGCGTGCCGATGCGCTTGAGCCCCTCCCCACCTTTGCCGATGATGATCGACTTCTGCGAATCGCGCTCCACGAATACTTGGGCGTAGATGTCCAGGAGTGGTCGATCTTCGGAGCGATCGGCGCGCAGGGTCATCTCTTCGACAACGACGGCAAGGGAGTGCGGCAACTCATCATCAAGCCCTTCGAGGGCAGCTTCGCGGATGAGTTCGGCGACGAGAATGAGTTCGGGCTCGTCGGTTACTTCGTCGTCGGGATAGAGCCGCGGGCCTTCGGGCAGGTGGGAGAGGAATAGATCGCGTACGAGATCGACTTGGAATCCCGACAGCGCACTCACCGGGGCAATCTCGGCCCATTCAAAGCCCAGAGTGGTGGCAAGCTCGGAGATCTCGGTCAGGCGTTCGATCATGACCTTCGGGGGCACGAGGTCTGCCTTGGTGATCAGGGCGATTCGTGGGCGACGATTGGTTTTCAGTTCTTCGACCATAAACCGGTCACCCGGACCAATCGGCGCGTCAGCCGCGATGCACAAAGCGATGACGTCCACTTCGGCCCAGGTGGAGCGCACGATGTCGTTGAGGCGCTCCCCCAAAGTGGTGCGTGGTCGATGCAGACCAGGCGTGTCGACGACGATGAGTTGACCGTCGGGTCGGCTGATGATTCCGCGGATCGCATGTCGGGTTGTCTGCGGACGGTTGGACGTGATCGCAACCGAGGATCCGACTAGCGCGTTGAGCAAGGTGGACTTGCCGGCGTTGGGACGACCTACCAAGCATGCGAAGCCAGAGCGGTATTCAGCCATTCACGTGCCGATCGCTGCGCACTGTGCCATCGACTGCGCACGTGAGCAGGCGAACGTTGCCAAGACCACCGAGAACAGCATCATCTGGTTCGCCATTCCCGAGATAGACCGCAGCCTCAAGCGACTTCGCACCTGCGGCCACAGCAGAAGCGACGGCCAAGGTAAGGGCAGGGACGAGTCCGGTTGCCAGCGTGACGTCGGCAGCGGTGTACGAGCGACCTACCTCATCACGTACGGCCGCTCCAGCTGCTGCCGAGATCCGGGCACGGGAGCCCCGAGCCAGAGTCACCAACTTCGCATCCTCAGCGCTGAGTTCAGTCATTGACGACCTCCTGTGGGATCCGAGTGGCAAGTACGGTTGCGATGCGGTTGCGGCGTCCGGCGCCATGCTCAGCGACCAGAAGCCAGCCTTCGACCTCCACGCGCGCGCCTGGGATGGGCACGCGACCCAGGCGCTTCGCCATGAGACCTAGGACTGTCTCCACGCCTTCATCGACGCCGACAACGTCAATGTCCACGAGTTCGGCGAAATCATCAACATCCATGCGCGAACTCACTCTGAATGCGCCCTCGGAAATCTCCGTCACCTCGGGGGCAGCAGTGTCGTGCTCGTCGGCGATCTCTCCGACGATCTCCTCAAGGATGTCTTCGATTGTCACCAGCCCAGCGGTGCCGCCATATTCGTCGACAACGATCACGAGATGCACGCGCGCTGCCTGCATTTCGCGCAGAAGCTCGTCCACCTGCTTGGTGTCAGGCACGAAAACAGCGGGACGCATTATTGACGCGACGGTCTCGGCTTGCTCGGCATCGCGCTCATCAAAGACGCGGTTCATCACGTCCTTGAGATAGACAACCCCGACAATGTCGTCGTGGTTCTCCCCGATAACAGGCATGCGGGAATAACCGGAACGAAGCCCAAGACTCAGCGCTTGGCGGAGATTGCGATCGCGATCGATAAAGATCATCTCTGTCCGCGGCACCATCACCTCGCGCGCGATGGTCTCGCCAAGTTCGAAGACGGACTGGATCATCTGACGCTCGTCATCTTCAATGACGGAGTCAGCTTCAGCCAAATCTACGAGCTCGCGCAACTCGAGTTGAGTCTCGAACGGCCCTTCCCGATAGCCCTTGCCTGGCGTGAGCGCATTGCCTAACATGATGAGCAACGTGGTGAGTGGACCGAGGATGCGGGCCATAAACCGAGCAGGGCCAGCGGCACGAAGCGCAATGCGCTCTGCGTGTTGCCGGCCCAAGGTGCGAGGTGCGACGCCAATGGCGACATAGGAGACCACCACCATGATGAGAATCGCAAGGACGGTCGGGAGCCACTCGGACGCCGAGATTAGTCGGAGCATCACGATGGTTAGCACGACAGTGGCGGACACCGAAGCGAGCGTGGACAAGAAGAGAAGTACGTTGATATAGCGCGCTCGGTCACCCAGGACGACAAGCAGGCGACTTGCTCCGCGCACCTCGTCGCGCTGCATCTCCTCGACACGGGCTTGAGACACCCGCTGCAGGGCGGTCTCAGCACTCACCAGAAGGCCCGCGAGCAAGACAAGAACGACTGCAAGCAGCAAGAGCCACCACAATGCGCTCGTCATCGGCCCTCACGCCAAGCCGCTAATAGTTGATCCTGACGGGCGAACATCACCCGATGTTCCTCTTTGTCGGCATGATCGTGACCGAGCAGGTGGAGCATGCCGTGGGTGAGCAGGAGCTCAAATTCGGCTTGCACGGAGTGACCGGCCGTTTGTGCCTGATCTGCAACCACAACGGGGCACAGCACGATGTCGCCGAGGACGCCTGGCTCTGCTTCGCCTTCGATGAGTTCGTCCATCGGGAAACTCAAGACATCGGTAGGTCCGGGCTCGTCCATCCATTCGACGTGTAGCTCTGTCATGCGCTCCACGTCAACTATCGCAATGGACAGTTCGCACTCCGGATGAAGACTCAGGGCCGCGATCAGAAACTCTGCCTGCGCCTGCAAAGCATAAATATCGACGGAGTCGCCACTGGAGTTGTCGATTTCGACGGTCAATTCACACCCGCCGCGGGTTGAGCTCGTCATAACGACCATAGGCCTCGACGATGCGACCCACGAGTTTGTGTCTGACTACGTCTTGGGATTCGAGACGACAGAAGGCCACATCATCGACATCTTCCAGAATCTCTTGCACGACCCGCAAACCGCTCGTGGTGCCGCCCGGTAGGTCAACCTGAGTCACGTCGCCTGTCACCACCATCGTGGATCCGAAGCCGAGGCGGGTGAGGAACATTTTCATCTGCTCAGCGGTCGTATTTTGTGCCTCATCGAGAATGATGAACGCGTCATTTAGTGTGCGACCGCGCATATAGGCAAGCGGAGCGACTTCGATGACCCCAGATGTCATCAGTCGCGGGATCGAGTCGCGGTCGAGCATGTCGTGCAAAGCGTCATACAAAGGACGCAAGTACGGATCAATCTTCTCGCTGAGCGTGCCGGGCAAGAAGCCGAGCCGCTCACCTGCCTCGACTGCGGGGCGAGTGAGGACGATTCGCGAGATGCGCTTGCTCTGAAGTGCTTGAACAGCCATCGCGACCGCAAGGTAGGTCTTGCCGGTGCCCGCGGGGCCAATGCCAAAGGTGATCGTGTGGGTGTCGATGGCATCGACATAGCGCTTTTGATTGAGAGTCTTGGCTCGGATCGTGCGACCGCGAGAAGAGAGGATGTTGGAGTTGAGTACGTCACTGGGACGCGCTCCCGTACGAAGGAGCGCAATGCTGCGCTCAACCGACTCGACCGTCAATTGCTGACTGGTGCGCAAAACTGCAAGCATCTCTGCGAAGAGCAGCTCGACCATGCTGACTGAGGCAGCGTCGCCGCTCAGGCGCAACTCGTTGCCGCGCGCGAGAATGTCGGCTCCGGGAAATGCACCTTCGATAATGCGAAGGAACTCGTCATTGGATCCCAACAAAGCGACCATCGGCTGCGATGCGGGCACGACGATCGTGGCGTGAATCTCGGCGCTGGCTGTCATATGTGGGGCAGTCTATCCGGGCGGCCACGAAAGTGGCCGGCCCGCGAGAAGATGACCATGGACATGGAAGACCGACTGCCCAGCTTCAGCCCCGCTGTTGAATACGAGGCGATAATCGCTCAGCCCCTCTTGGGTAGCCACGGCAGCCACGGCGGACATCAAGGTGGCGGCCAGCGCGGGGTCGGCGGTGGCCAGTTCGCCCACCGTGACGTGGTGATCGCGTGTGACCAGGAGGATGTGCGTCGGCGCCTGCGGGGCAATGTCGCGAAACGCGATGACGGCGTCGTCCTGCCAGACGATGTCGGCCGGGATCTCGCCCGTGGCGATGCGACAGAAAAGGCAACTCATGAGGTCAGATCCTGCCACCGACCGCTACGGGCCAGGACCACGCCTGCGGCTACGGCACCCGCGGTTGACGTACGAAGAACAGTCGGACCCATGCGAGTAGGTACGCCGCCAGCAGCCACCATCGCCTCAAGCTCCTCTGGCGAGATGCCACCTTCAGGGCCTACAACAAGCGCGATGTCACCCACCTGCGGGATGTCGATGTCGGCGAGGGCGACAGACCCAGACTCATGGAGGACGAGAACACATGAACTCTCAGCGATGAGTTGCAGAACTGCCTTTGTGCTGGCGAGGGCACCGATCTCGGGGAACCGCGACCGACGGGACTGCTTGGCAGACTCACGAGCGGTGGCTACCCACTTATCGCGCCCCTTAGCGTCCTTCCACTGCGTCACACATCGCGATGCCGACCACGGCACGATGCGATCAACGCCCACTTCCGTCAGCACCTCGATGGTGCGCTCCGAGCGATCACTCTTTGGCAACGCCTGCACGACCGTGATGCGGGGATGCGGTTCTGGATCAACGTCGTACGAACGAATCTCTACTTCGAGTACATCGGGCTTGCGAGCAGCGACGACAACAGCGTGCGCTCTCACTCCCGCACCGTCGACAACATCGACAAGTTCACCGGGACTCAGTCGCACGACTGACACTGCGTGCCGGCCCTCGTTGCCTGAAAGAACAAGTCGATGGGGGCGCGCGTCGAGCACTCCCGGATCGGCGACGAAGACAGGCGCAGCCACTCAGCGTCCGCTAAAGGCGTCGCGTAGGCGCGAGAAGAGTCCACCATTCGAATCTGTGGCATCTCCCTGGCCACTGGGGTTCTCCTCGTCACGAATTGCCGCGAGTTCGCGCAACAACTCTTCCTGTCGAGCATCGAGACGAATCGGAGTGCGAACGTCAAGGTGGATGTGTAGATCACCACGGCCATGTCCGCGCAGATGTGGGACGCCCTTGCCGCGGATCGTGAATACCTGACCAGGCTGCGTGCCTGCTCGCACCTCGAATGGCTCGGAGCCGTCGAGTGTCTCCAGATCGATGCTCGCACCCAGGGCAGCAGCCGTCATCGGCACGACGAGAGTGCGATGCAGATCATCGCCGCGTCGTTCGAAGACGGGATCGTCTTGCACCACAAGTTCAATGTAAATGTCAGCCGCCGGGCCGCCGCCCGAACCCACTTCGCCCTGACCGGTGAGCTGAATCCGCGTGCCGGTGTCGACGCCCGCTGGGATCTTTACGGTCAGTGATTTGCGAGTGCGTACGCGCCCGTCACCGACACACTCCGGGCAGGGGTGCGGAATGTTGGTGCCGAAGCCACGACATTGCGGGCATGGACGCGAGGTCATGACCTGTCCGAGGAAGGATCTCTGCACGCTTTGGATCTCACCATTGCCACGGCACATGGGGCAGGTCTCAACGGAGCTGCCAGCCGCTGTGCCTGCACCCGTACACACACTGCAGGTCACTGCGGTCTCGACCTGAATATCACGAGTGGTGCCGAAGACGGCGTCTCGAAATTGCATTTGCATACGGATCAGGGCGTCTTGGCCGCGTGACATGCGCGGGCGCGGTCCGCGCGTCTGACCTCCGCCAAAGAACGCATCCATGATGTCGCTGAAATCAAAACCAGCGCTCTGGCCACCCCCTCCGCCGCCCGAACGCAGCGGATCATGGCCGAGGTCGAACATCTGTCGCTTCTCTGGGTCGCTGAGCACCTCGTAGGCAGCCGTCACACTCTTGAAGCGCTCTTGAGCGGCCGGGTCTGGGTTGACGTCAGGGTGCAACTCGCGGGCAAGTTGGCGATAGGCACGCTTGATCTCCTCGGGTGTCGCGTTGCGCGCAACGCCGAGAAGTGCGTAGTAGTCGTTCGCCACTCAAGCCGCCTGTC
>WLOK01000034.1 GCA_009699315.1 Actinomycetota bacterium | reverse complement strand
CGAAGCAACACTGCCTCGCGAACCAATAGCCGCGATCGGCCGGTGGGCCGCCCGCACTCGCATTGCTCCGGCTTCAGTGGCTGATGAGTTTGCGCGGGCTTGGACTCCGCGTGCGCAGATCACTCATCGTGTCGACGTGCGCCCCTACCTCGCACAGAAGCGCGCGAGTCTCACGGCACACGCCTCTCAGTCGACAGCCGATGGCTCAACACGCACTCTTGGAGTACTCCGGAGACTGCCAAGGCCAGTATTTACGGCACTTCTCGGCACTGAGTATTACGTGCAGATCGACAAAGCCTGATCGAGTAGATCGGGTGCGTCGTATGCGAGCCACTGCACTCGCTCGTCGCGACGGAAGAAGCGATCCTGCCGACGGGCAAACTTGCGCGTGAGGCGCACAGTCTCGTCGCGAGCCGTTTGCTCATCGATTTCACCAGCAAGAAATGCGAGAACTTGCGGATAGCCCAACGCCATGACGGCGGTTGGAGATGTTGCGAGCTCGGGGAGATCTTTGACCTCGGCTACCCATCCAGAAGCCCACATCGCAGCGACTCGATCGGCGATGCGTTCGTCGAGTACATCGCGCGGGATATCGAGCCCGACATATGTCGCCGGATAGCGGGTGGACTCCCGCGGCAGATTCGCAGTGAACGGCTGCCCGGTGATCTCGATAACTTCGAGTGCGCGCACAATGCGACGACCATTCGACGGCAAGATCGCTATCGCTGCAGCAGGATCACGCTGTGCGAGTTCGACGTGCAGAGCCTCCGCACCTTCGCTGTAGAGCCGCTGCTCCCAACGAGCCCGAACCTTCGCGTCAGTGCCTGGGAAATTCAGTTCATCCAACAATGCTCGGACGTACAGCCACGACCCGCCGACCACAATGGCGGTGCGGCCACGACTGAGAACATCATCGAGCGCCACTCGGGCAACCTGCTGGTATTCGGCAACGCTCACAGGGTGCCCCACGGGCCACACGTCGAATACGTAATGTGGGACTGTCGCACGCTGGGCGAGAGTGGGCTTGCCGGTGCCAATATCCATGCCACGGTAGATCTGCATTGCATCGGCATTTATCACCTCGCCATTGAGCCGCTCAGCGAGCTCGATCGCGAGTGCCGACTTGCCTGAGGCCGTGGGGCCCACGACAGCGACGATCAAGAGCGAACACCAATGACGGGCATTCCGAGCAGCACACCGGAGGTCGACGGGTTTGTCTGACGGGCCTCCCACGCATCTCCCGCACGGGTTGGGAGCGCACCGACAACCTCGTCGGCCACGAGATGATGGGGCGCGGCATATGTCACGCGCGCCGTCACCATGTCACCGGGACGCACGTCCACCGCTGCCACGTGCACGAGTCGGTTGTCCGCTGCTCGACCTGAGAGACGGTGGGTGTGCTCGTCCTTGCGGCCCTCGCCTTCGGCAATGAGAACTTCGACCGTGCGGCCCACCTGAAGACGACTCTCCGCCCAGGCAACCTCTTCCGCCACCGCGAGTAGACGCTTATATCGATCGCCCACGACTTCCGCCGGAACTTGATCGGGCATGGTGGCGGCAGGAGTGCCGGGGCGCTGGGAATACTGAAACGTGAAGGCATTGCTAAAGCGCGCCTCACGAATGACGTCGAGCGTTTCTTCGAGATCAGCCTCGGTCTCGCCCGGGAAGCCGACAATGATGTCGGTGGTGATCGATGCGTCCGGCATCGCTGCACGCACTCGCTCGATGATGCCCAGATAACGATCCTTGCGGTAGGAACGACGCATGCGCTGCAACACTGAGTCTGAACCCGACTGAAGTGGCATGTGCAGCTGCGGCATGACGTTAGGCGTCTCGGCCATCGCGGCGATTACTTCGTCGGTAAAGTCACGTGGATGCGGACTGGTGAAACGCACCCGCTCGAGACCTTCGACTTGGCCGCACGCACGAAGTAGATCGGCGAAAGCCTGCGGTTCACCGAACTCCACACCGTAGGCATTGACGTTCTGGCCGAGTAGCGTGACCTCGATGACACCCTCTGCGACGAGAGCCTCGATCTCCGCCAGGATGTCCCCCGGTCGCCTGTCCTTCTCCAGTCCGCGCAGGCTCGGCACAATGCAAAATGTGCAGGTGTTATTACAGCCGACACTGATGGCTACCCACGCCGCATAGGCGGATTCGCGTCGCGCGGGAAGAGTCGATGGGAAGACTTCGAGTGACTCAAGGATCTCCAGCTGCGCCTCGTTGTTGACGCGTGCTCGCTCCAAGAGCGCAGGCAAGGACCCAATGTTGTGCGTGCCAAACACAACATCCACCCAGGGTGCGCGCTTCAACACGGTATGGCGATCTTTTTGTGCGAGGCATCCACCTACAGCGATCTGCATGCCTTCAGACTTCGCCTTGACCGATGCCAACATGCCTAAGTTGCCGTAGAGCTTGTTGTCAGCGTTCTCGCGAACTGCACACGTATTGAAGACGACTAGATCGGCGACGTCACCGCTCGGCACCCGCAGATAACCCGCGTCTTCTAGCACCCCAGAGAGGCGCTCAGAGTCATGGACGTTCATCTGACACCCGAAGGTGCGCACCTCGTACGTCCTAGTCACAGAGGTGATTCTAGGCGGGTTACTCGACGGAGAACTTGGGCAGGATGCGGTCAAGCCACTTGGGTATCCACCAGTTCGCCTTGCCCGTCATCGACATGAACGCCGGGATGAGCACCAACCGCACGACGAACGCGTCAACGATCACTGCGGATGCGAGGGCCACGCCGAAGATCTTGATGGTGTCGTCGGGTGTGGGGACGAAGGCGAGGAAGACCGAAATCATGATCAACGCCGCGCTTACCACGACTCGGCCAGAGCCCCCGAGGCCATGTCGCACGGCCCTACGGCTGTCTCCTGTTTCACGCCAGGATTCCTGCATGCGCGAGACAAGGAAGACCTGGTAATCCATCGACAGGCCAAAGAGAATCGCGAAGACCATGACAGGAAGGAATGGGAAAATCGGCCCGGTGCCACTTAGCCCGAGCAGATTGGCCCCCCAACCCCATTGGAATACCGCGACGGTGACTCCTAGAGCTGCCACGAAACTCAGCAGACTTGTAATCGCGGCAGTGAGCGGGATCAATAGTGACCTGAAGAGAACCATGAGCGCAATAAAGCCCAGCCCGATGACCACACTCAAGAACAACGGAAGGACGCTGGTGAGAACCTGGGTGAAGTCTGCAGTGACAGCCTGGGTTCCACCGACGAACATTTGCGCACCGGACTCTTTGGTGATCTGCGGCGCAGTTTCGTCGCGTAGAACCTTCAGCGTTGTCGCTGTTTGCTCATCCTGAGGCGCCGTCGTCGGGTAGATGATGATCGTCGTGATGATGCCGTCTTCGCTGTAGGCCGTCGTGCCGTATTGGTACAGCGGAAGCATGTCGCGCGTCGGGATGGTTGAGGCCACTCCAGGCGTTGCAGTGATCGCGTCAATGGCCTGCCCAACGGCTTCATAATCGTTGGGCTTGGGAAGGGTGATCGCCGCTGCGAATGGGCCATTGATGCCCGGGCCGAACCCTTCGCTCATGAGATCGAATCCGATGCGCATCGGAGTGCCGGGCGGCTGTGAGCCGTTGTCAGGGAAGCCCTGCTGAAGTGAGAACGCGGGAATCGCCAGAACACCCACCACCACAAGTGCAAGGAGAGCAGCCGCCCACGGCGCCTTCTGCAAGAAACCGCCATAGCCAGCCCACCGCGTCTGATCAATTTCTACAACTTTGCGGTGACGCGCCCAGGGCATCTTTACCCCGAGCGCCTTAGTGCCGAGCAGAGACAACAGCGCCGGCAGCATAAACAGGGCAGAGAGCATGACCATGAGCACGGCGATAGCTGCGGCGATTGCCAGCCCATAAAAGAACGAGATTTTGAGAACAAATAATCCGAGTAGCGCAACCATCACGGTGGTTCCGGCAAAGGCCACGGCGCGACCCGCTGTGCCCACGGCGTTGAGCGCAGCTTGCTTGGGCTCCACGCCGGACTGTACGTCGCCTCGGAATCGGCTAAGAATGAACAGCGCGTAATCGATACCGACGCCTAAACCAATCATCGCGGCAAGTTCCGGCGCAAACGTTGCAACGTCAAGGAAGTTGGCAAGCAGCAGCACAAGAAGCTGACCAGCAGCGAGGCCAATAATGGCCGCAATGATGGGGAGCCCTGCAGCGATCAGGCTTCCGAAGGCAATTAGCAAAATAATGATCGCCACGCCAATGCCAATAGCCTCGGCCGCTGGCGGTGAACTTGAGCCGAGGGTATAAATCTGCCCACTTCCGCCTACCTGAATCGACTCAGTATTGGCATCGCTGACGATGCTAATGAACTTGTCGATATCTCCTTGCGGCACGTTGCTGTCATCCGAACCAGCAAACTGCACCGTCGCATAGGCCACTTTGCCGTTGGCACTGATCGGAGAAGTTGCCGCGGCGGAAGCAGCCAACGCAGCGTTGACCTGGTCGATCACCTCTTGTGGAGTGCCAGGGGGGAAAACAGGTGGCACCGGCTTGGTGCAGTTGGGCCCGAGGTAATCGCCGTACGGGGTCACTACGCAATCCACTGACGGGATCGCAGCAATCGCCGTAAGCATCGGTGCGACCGCCTGCTTAGTCGCGGCATCGGTTGCTAAGCCCGTTGCCGGAGACCAGACCACCGAGTCGTTAGACCCCGTATTTGCGGCTTCCGGGTTGACCTCAGCGAGCAATCTCTGAGCAGTATCAGACTGCGTGTTGGGCAGACTGAAAGTGTCGTTGAGAGTGCCCTTGAAGGCTACGCCGAGTATGCCAATGGCAATAACGACCAAGAACCACACGATCAATGCGACAACAGGTCGGTTTACTGCCCAGCGCGACACGCGGCCCATGTGCCCTCCTCATTCGGCTGACGCCACCCTAGCGGTCGCTGGCCCTAATCGGGGGACGCTATCTCCTCCGACACCGCACGGATCGCTCGGGAGATCACGCCAAAGGAGTAGCCCCTGCGCTGCAAGGCTGCGGTTAGCCGTCGAGTTCGCGATGCATCGTCAAGCCGAGCGGAAGACTTCCACTTTGAACGTACGATGGCGCACGCGTCAGAGAACACGGCCTCGGGTTCAATTTCGGACAGGACCTGATCTGTTATCGAGTCGGGCACTCCCCTGCGCTTGAACTCGGCTCGGAGGGCAGGTCCACTCAACCCCCGAGAGCCCGATCGCGAGGACAGCAACAGTTGCGCATATGCCGCATCGTCGATAAGTCCTACCTCTTCGAACCGGTCCAGCACCTTTGTGGCCACATCGTCAGGGATTCCACGTTCGGCGAATGTCGCTGCGAGATTGGCTCGCGTGCGTGGCGCGAAATCAAGCCGTCGAAGTGCGATTGTGCGCGCAACGGACTCCGGGTCCGCTTCGACCTGACGGTCTGCAAGCGAACCCGGAGTTGGTTGATCGAATCGACTCATGCGTCGACGGGCAGCAAATCGATCGGTGCATCTACGGGCGCGTCTGCTGGCTTATCAGCCTGCGGCCCAATGTTGAGGTGGTCCTTGATGCGCTTCTCGATGTCTTTAGCCAGGTCGGGATTGTCACGGAGGAAGGCACGGGCATTTTCCTTGCCCTGACCGAGCTGATCACCCTCGTAGGTGTACCAAGCTCCGGACTTGCGCACAATGCCGACGTCGACACCAACATCGATGAGGCTGCCCTCACGTGAGATGCCCTCGCCGTAGAGGATGTCAAACTCGGCCTGCTTGAAGGGCGGTGCCATCTTGTTTTTGACGATCTTCACGCGAGTACGGTTGCCGACTGCTTCGGTGCCACCCTTGAGCGTCTCGATGCGACGTACGTCGAGACGAATGGACGCGTAGAACTTCAGCGCCTTGCCACCAGTCGTAGTCTCCGGCGAGCCGAACATCACGCCGATCTTCTCGCGCAGCTGGTTGATGAAGATTGCCGTGGTGTTGGTCTGACTGAGTGCACCGGCCATCTTCCGCAGTGCCTGACTCATCAAACGTGCCTGCAAGCCCATGTGACTATCTCCCATCTCGCCCTCGATCTCGGCGCGTGGGACTAGCGCAGCGACAGAGTCGATGACGACCAGATCAATGGCCCCAGATCGCACGAGCGTGTCGCAGATCTCCAGAGCCTGTTCACCTGTGTCGGGCTGGGAAACGTAAAGAGAATCTAAGTCGACCCCTAGGCGGGAGGCATAGTCGGGATCGAGCGCATGCTCTGCGTCGATGAAGGCGCAAATGCCTCCGGCTGCCTGAGCATTGGCAATGGCGTGAAGGGCCACCGTCGTCTTTCCGCTGGACTCCGGACCGTAGATCTCCACGATGCGCCCGCGCGGGAGGCCACCAATGCCGAGTGCCAAGTCCAGCGCAATCGCGCCGGTCGGGATCACGTCGACGGGCGGGCGGCCCTCTTCGCCAAGACGCATGACTGCGCCCTTGCCGAACTGGCGCTCGATGTGGGCGAGGGCTGTGTCTAGAGCCTTCTCGCGGTCGTTGGGCGTTGCCATGGTGTCTCCTTCGGGCCGGTGCCGCCCCAGTGCGGCGCATGTCGGTTGTCTTGTGGTGGAGACGTTAAGCGGAGCCCCTGACAACTGGATCTGCTCTTCGTTTGACTGTGGACAGCCCGACGACAGGACACTAACCCGAACGCGTGTACGAATCCCGGCGACACGCCGGAAGGGCTGCAACGACCGCGAGCGCCACGACCGGAACTGCCGACGCCGCACACAGAATGCCGTAAGAGCCGAAGACCACGATTATCCCCGCGGCTACTCCCCCGAGGGCGCCTGCCAGATTCATGATCAAGTCCGACAACCCCTGCACCGCTGGCCGCTCAACCTCCTCGGTGGAGTCGGTGACCAGCACTGACCCGGCGATGAGAGTGCAGGACCAACCCAGTCCCAGCAGGAACAGCCCTAAGCCGAGTATGGGAACGCTGTCGGCGGGCGCGAGCCCGGAGATCACACAAGCGGCTAGGAGGATCACCACACCGGAATACAACACGACGATTCGGCCGAGTCGGTCGACAGCTAATCCGACGAGTGGAGACAGCGCATACATGCCTGCGACATGCACGCTGATAACCAGCCCGATGAACTGCAGACTCACGTCCACATGGCGCATATGAACAGGGGTCATCACCATGACTCCCACCATGACCAGATGGCCAGCAGCAATCGTTGCGACTCCGAGCATGGCTCGCGGATTGCGCTTGAGATGGGTGAGCCCATCGCGCAACCGAGGTCGCGCTGCTTCAGAAGCTGCAGTGACATCGACAGCGCTTCGCAAGTCACGTGCGACCACGAATGGGTCCGGGCGCAAAAGCAGCGCGATCACAGCAGATGCACCGATCAGACAGACGAGGGTGATGACATAGGGCCCAGCAAGCAACGGCAGCCCGACCTTCTGGCCAAGGGATCCTGATACACCAAGAAGATTCGGTCCGAGAACTCCGCCGACCGTCGTCGCCCACACGACATATGACAGCGCTCGACCGCGCTTTCCAGCAGGGGCGAGGTCAGTTGCTGCGTAACGAGCCTGGAAGCCAGTGGCGTTGGCGGCACCCACCAGAAGTGAACCCAGCAGGATCAGCAGCACATTGCGCAGCAGGGCGCCTGCAATCACTAAGACAGCCCCCGCGGCACCGATCGCGTAGCCCGAAGACAAAGATCTGCGACGCCCACTGGTGAGTGCCATCCGCGCAAGTGGCAAAGCAAAGACCGCTGCCCCGAGGATGCCGGTGGTCTGCGACAGCCCCGCGAGGCCCTCCGATCCAGTGATCTCGACAACCAGCAGTCCGCCCGCTGCTGTGGTACCGGAGTAGGCGATGCCGGACAAGACTTGACTGGAACTCAGGACGCCGACAACTCGACGCTGAATAGACACAATATCGAGCGTCGCGACACTCACTTCAGCACCGAAGGTACGTCGGCGACTTCGCATACAGCGCGCCATACGACCTGCGCGTCCTCACCTCGGTCAAGGGCCTGCACCACCGTGCTACCCAGCGGTGTGACTACGAAATCTCGCGCCCACGATCGTGCATATTCTGGTCCGAATACCGCATCCATGCGGGTCCAGAAGTCAGTAAGGCGCACCGGCGATTAGGCGGCGGCGACCTCGGGAGCAGCAGCGGGCGAGATATCGCGCACGGTGCCGAGCACCGGTGCGTCTGCCAGCTGCTCGCCCAAGGTCATGAGCAAGGTAGACAACGGAAGGTCGAGTGCCCCACAAATCGCGTTGAGCAACTCAGATGATGCTTCCTTCTGCCCACGTTCGATCTCGGAGAGGAATCCCAAGGACACCTGCGCCTCACCAGCCACATCGCGCAGGGATCGACCCTGTGCCTGACGGGTTCGCCGCAGTTCCTCGCCGAGTGTGACGCGCAACAGCGCACCGGGGGTGGTCATGTGGTCACGCTACCTCGCCTGATGCGTACTTGCGCGTTAGCGCCGCCAGTCAGGCTGACGTGTCCGCCGCGCCGGCAAGGAGTTGGAGGGCTGCAGCGACGCTTGCTGCCCGAACCTCGGCTCGGTTTCCCGTCAGGTGCAGCGTCCGAACAAACTCCGAATCATCGGCGGACACTACGGCCACGTGGACTGTGCCGGGGGCGAATCCGCCTTGAGAGTCAGGACCCGCCACTCCCGTGGTAGCCAGACCATACGTCGCTCCGCAGCGAGCCCGCACGCCATGAGCCATCGCAACGGCAACATCAGGATCCACTGGCCCACGCTCAGCAAGAAGTTCCGGAGAAACGCCCAGAAGTGTCGCCTTAAGTTCTATCGCATAGGCGACTACGCCACCTCGGAGAACCACCGACGCGCCAGGGATCTCGGTAATTGCCGCGCACACTAATCCGCCAGTGAGTGACTCTGCGACGGCCACGGTTTCGCCTCGCTTCGTCAACAACTCAACGACACTCAGCGCTGCGTCATCCATTGTGTCGGCCCTCAGTTCGCAATCTCAAGGCTCGTACGACATAGTCCAAGCCAGTCACCACGGTGAGAATCACCGCAATGGACATGGCCACCAACCGCAGCCACCCCACGCCTATCGGCAGAATGAAGAGCAGAATCGCAAGATTCTGTGCCAGCGTCTTAGCTTTCCCGCCACGACTCGCGGGAATTACGCCATGGCGAATCACCCAGAAGCGCAACATGGTGACGCCGAACTCACGAACGAGAATCACGACCGTCACCCACCAGGGAAGTTCACCTAGGTAGGACAGCAGCACGAGCGCGACTCCGGTGAGCGCTTTGTCGGCGATCGGGTCGGCAACTTTGCCAAAGGTCGTGACGCGACCAGAACTGCGCGCCCACGCACCATCAACGACATCTGTAGCAGCAGCCACGACAAAAACGATCGCCGCCCATAGCCGAGTCGACATCCCTCCATCGGACAGCAGGAGGACCGCGAAGACGGGCACGAGCAGAAGCCGAAGCACCGTGAGCATGTTGGGGCCGGTCCAAAAGCGGGAGTAAGTGACCGGGTCTCCCGCATGATCAGGGATGGGCGGTTTCACAGTGGCCTAGCCACGAGGTCCGCTCCTTCGGATGAGACGACAAGTGCGTTGACAACATCTCCGCGGTGGTAGTCGCCTTCAGTCAGCAACGTCACCCCGTCTTCGGGTCCTTGATGATCGGCACGACCCTCGCCAGGCGAGTCCATAATGACGCTCACTCGTGAGCCAATTCGCAAACTGGCGCGCTTTTCGACAACGACTTCCGCGACTGATGCGATGCGTTCGACACGGGCACGAATCACGTGTTCAGGAATCTCATCGACGAAACCAGCAGCCTCTGTACCGTCTTCCGCCGAATAGCCGAAGACGCCAATCGCGTCGAGTTGAGCCATGGCAAGGAAGTTCTCGAGGATGTCGACGTCTTCTTCAGTTTCGCCCGGGAACCCGACGATGACATTGCTTCGAATACCTGCTCCTGGACTTAACGCACGGATCTGATCGACCAGAGCGAGGAAGTCTGCCGAGCCGCCGAATCGTCTCATTCGGCGCAACACAGTCGGACTCGCGTGCTGAAAGGACAAATCGAAGTAGCGAGCGATACCTGGCGCACCGGCGATGACTTCAATGAGACCCGGCCGCATCTCGGCTGGCTGAAGATACGAAACACGCACGCGATGCAACCCGTCCACAGCTCCAAGTTCTGGAAGTAGACGTTCCAGCAGTCGCATGTCACCAAGATCTTTGCCATATGAAGTGGAGTTCTCACTGACTAGCAGCGCCTCTCGGACCCCCACGGCCACAAGCCCGCGAATCTCTGCGAGCACTTCTCCTGGTTCACGAGAAGTAAATGAGCCACGGAAAGAGGGGATCGCGCAGAAGGTACATCGTCGATCACACCCCGAAGCAAGCTTCACTGGGGCGACTGGAGAACTGTCGAGACGCAGACGCTTCAGACGACCGTGTCCAGGTATCGAGACATCTGCGCCGGGGCGTTCCACCGGCGTTATCGGCAACAAAGTACGCCGATCAGTGGGAGTGTGCGGCTCAGGCGCCTGCCCGTCCATAACATCGCGAAGCACTTCACCGATGCGCGGATAGTCATCGAAACTCAGCACGGTCGCCTCGGGCAGTGCCGCCGCAAGCTCCTTGCCGTAACGCTCTGCCATGCAACCGACGGCGACGACTCGAGCGGTGCCACCGGAAGCCTCGAGTACGGTGTCGATGGAATCCTTTTTAGCGGCTTCGATGAATCCGCAGGTGTTGACGAGAACGACATCCGTCTCAGCGCCTTCGGGGACTAGCGTCCAGCCATCAGCGGAGAGTCGCGCGGCGAGCTCCTCTGAATCAACCTCGTTCCGCGCGCATCCGAGCGTCACAAGGCTGGCTCTAAGGGTCACTACCGCAGAGTAACGGTCGGTTCACCGGGAGCGAACTCAAGGCTGCGAACTTCGCCTGCTTCGCCTGCTGGGCCGAGGGCAGATCCGTTGACGTTGAGTGAGATTGCTCCGGCATCACCGATGGCTACTCGAACCAATTTCGGATCTCGAAAGGTCTTTTTCTGCCCGAGGAGAACCAGCCCATCGAAGAGTGAGTCTCCGTTCTCGGCAGTCACCGACACCCAGGACCGATCGCCAATGCCCTCCATGATCACAGTCACACCCCCACTTACTGCTGCGGTGTCGTCAGTTCTCCCGGCCGTCTGCGTCGGGGGCGGGGTAGTTGTCACAGCAGCGGCCGAATTGGGTGGAGTCGGGGGGAAATCCTCCGCCGATGCGGACCCCCGGTCCTTGCCGAGAAGCACAATTGCAACCACGACCGCGATAGCGGCAACCAATGCCACCAACATCGCTGCGGTCCAGTTGGCACCGCGCCTGCGTCTTAGTAGCCGGTCGATCCCGCCGAGTGTCGCGAGGCTCCACCGCGCGCCGTCGTAGTCATCCCGTTCGCGAATAGGCCCTGAACCCACAATCGGGATGGGCTGCGTAGAAGGATCGGCGGGTTGATTAAATCGATCAGCGGGGACTCCGAGCGCAGTAGCGACAGAACGCAATTGCATGCGGACATAAATCTCGCCACCAGCTGCACTGAAGTCGTCGCGCTCCATCGCCTCAAGGACTGAGACACGAATCTTGGTGCGGTCAGCGAGTTCGGCAAGGCTCAGCCCGGCGGCTTCGCGCGCGCGGCGGAGCTGGGAGCCGACAGACACCGGTGACCTCTTTCGATGGGGAGACCATCGTAGGCTGCGGGAGGGCTAACCCCCCTTGTTGTACGACCGATAAACGGACGAGATGGGTCAGATACCCCGTAGGTCGAGCAAGATGCCCGGAAGATCTTCCGCCGTGACGAGGACCTCACGCGCCTTCGATCCCTCGCTTGGCCCCACAATTCCGCGCGATTCCATCAGGTCCATCAGCCGGCCAGCCTTCGCAAAACCAACCCGCAACTTGCGCTGCAGCATGGAGGTCGACCCAAAGTGGGTGCCGACCACCAACTCGACGGCCTGACACAGGAGGTCGAGGTCATCGCCAATGTCAGCATCAATGTCGCGTGAAGCCGCGGTGGGCACGACGACATCCGTGCGGTAGGAGGGTTCCATCTGTTGAGTGCATGCCTTCACGATGGCACGGATCTCGTTCTCAGGCACGAACGCGCCTTGCACTCGGATTGCCTTGCTCGCACCCATCGGCAGGAATAGCCCATCGCCCTGCCCAACTAGCTTCTCAGCACCGGCCTGGTCAAGGATGACTCGACTGTCAGCGAGGCTCGAGGTGGCAAACGCAAGCCTGCTCGGCACATTCGCTTTGATCAGACCCGTCACCACATCAACGCTTGGACGCTGAGTGGCGAGCACGAGATGGATGCCCGCTGCGCGAGCCAACTGAGTGATGCGGACGATTGCATCTTCGACATCCCGCGGTGCGACCATCATCAAGTCGGCAAGCTCATCAACGATGACGAGAAGGTAGGGGTACGGAGCAAGACCACGTTCGCTTCCGAGGGGCACTTTCACTCGGCCGGAGCGCACTGCCTTGTTGAAGTCGTCTATGTGCCGGAAACCAAAGTGCGCGAGATCGTCGTAGCGGCGATCCATCTCTTTGACGACCCACGCAAGCGCATCAGCGGCTTTCTTTGGATTGGTGATAATCGGCGTGATGAGGTGTGGGATGCCTTCATAAATCGTGAGTTCGACTCGCTTAGGGTCGATCAGGATCATGCGCACTTCCTCGGGCGTGGATCGCATGAGGACCGACGTGATGAGCGCATTGATGCAACTCGACTTGCCCGCACCGGTCGCACCTGCAACCAGCAAGTGCGGCATCTTCGCCAGGTTTGCGCAGACGAAACCGCCCTCGACGTCCTTACCGAGCGCAACGAGCATCGGGTGATGATCGGATGAGGCCACATTGCTTCGCAAGACATCTGCCAATGACACAACTTCACGATCGGTGTTGGGGATTTCGATGCCAATCGCACTCTTGCCCGGGATCGGACTAAGAATGCGTACTTCGGAGGTTGCTACAGCGTAAGCAATGTTCTTGCTTAGAGCAGTAACGCGCTCGACCTTGACACTTGGCCCCAGTTCGATCTCGTACCGAGTAACCGTGGGGCCACGCATAAAACCAGTGACTGCCGCATCAATGCCGAACTGGCTTAGGACTTCGGTGAGAGCCGCGACAACGGCGTCATTCGCCTTGGTCTTGGACTTGGGGACCGGGCCAGACTTAAGAAGTTCAGCCTGCGGCAATCGGTAGTCGATTACAGCGCTCAGAGGCAGTTGCTCCGCGTCACTGGCATGAGCCACGACGGGCTCTGGCCTGACGACAGGAATCGGAGCCGTCCCATCGGCGTCATGATCTACGCCTGCGTCCTCAATGTCGTCCACGTATTCGTCGATCGGTTCGTCGATCGGTTCGTCGATTGGTTCGTCATACTCGTCAACTTCTACGAGGTCATCTTCGACGCGCTCCACTGCGAGTGGCGTGACGAACGGCTGATCGCCGTCGCGCTCAATATCGAAATCATCACTATCGCGATGCTCGTGCAGGAGCCCAAGTCGAATGCCGATAGCCCTAAACCGCTTGGGGATCGCCGTGATGGGCGTTGCGGTGAGCACCAACACACCAAAAAGAAGAAGAAAAACGAGAAGAATCGCGCTCACGATCGGGCCGACTGCAGATACGACCGGCGCCGTCACTGCCCAACCGATGAGGCCCGCTGCTCCCCCAAGCGCGTCCCAACCATCGCCTAGCGACGGAGTGCCGGACTGGAGATGCCACAGCCCAGCTGCTGCGATGACAATCGCAATTGATCCGATCAGGATTCGACCAGTTGTCGCGCCCTGCTCAGGATGACGAAGCGTGCGCCAGGCTGCGACCGCGAAAAGTACGGGTATAACGATGTCGAGTGCACCGATCAGTGCCGATGACACCGTGCCCAGGCCTGCCACCATCCAGCCATCAACCCCGAACCAGATGGCTGCGGCTGAGACAACGGCAGCGCCCAAAAGGAGCAGCCCCAAGCCATCTCGCCGATGCTCCGCGGGGAGGTCTCGGGCGCCGGTGCCGACACGGCGCGAGACTGTGCCGACCATGAGGGCAAGGCCGCCCCAGACTCGAGCGATGACCCGGCCAAAGCCGCCAAGAAAGCGGCGGGGCGGTTTAGGCGCTGCCTTCCGCGACTTGGACTTCGGCGCCGGCTTTCGGGCGCGTGAGGACGTGGTGGCCATGTCGGAAGGTTACCCGCCAGGTCCCACTTGTCCCGGCTGTCACACCCGCCACGCGTGGCGTGTCGCTTAAGTGGCCACCACAACGGGGATGATCATGGGCCGTCGCCGGTGGGTGTGGCTGACCCATCTACCCACGGTTCGGCGCAGGAGTTGCTGAAGTTGGTGGGTATCGACCACGCCGTCGGCAAGAGCTGCCTCGAGAACCTCGCGCACCTTTTCCAGAACCCCATCAAAAGCCTGGTCGCCCTCGACGACCCCTCGCGCATGGATTTGCGGATCAACGACGACTCTACGCTCGGCAGCGTTCACCACGACGAAGATGGAGATGAATCCCTCTTCGCCTAGGACCCGCCGGTCCTTGAGCGACTCTTCGCTAATGTCGCCAACTCCGGATCCATCTACGTAGACGTATCGCACTGGGACGGCGCCCACCACCTTTGCAACGCCATCACGAAGGTCCACCACCGCGCCGTCTTCGGCAACGATGACATTGCTTTCAGGAACTCCAGTCGCACGTGCGAGAGCCGCGTTGGCCCGAAGGTGGCGCCACTCACCATGCACGGGCATCACGTTGCGGGGCTTCACAATGTTGTATAGGTAGAGAAGCTCACCAGCAGATGCGTGACCCGACACATGCACGAGAGCATTACCTTTGTGCACGATTGTGGCGCCAAGACGGGTAAGTCCGTTAATGACGCGATTTACGGCGTTCTCATTGCCGGGGATAAGGCTCGATGCGAGAACGATCGTGTCACCTGGGCCCACGGCAATCGCATGATCGCGATTGGCAATCCGAGATAGCACAGCCATGGGTTCACCCTGCGATCCAGTACAGATCAGGACAGTTCGATCATCCGGAAGACCGGGAAGTTCATCAACGCTGACCATCGTGCCGCCTGGAATCGTGAGATAACCAAGATCGCGAGCCACGTGCATGTTGCGCACCATGGAGCGGCCCACGAACGCCACCTGCCGACCATGCGCATGCGCAGAATCGATGACTTGCTGAATGCGATGTACGTGGGACGCAAACGAGGCAACGATGATGCGCCCCGCCGCGCGATGAAATACCGCATCGAGTACCGGCATGATCTCGCGCTCTGAAGTCACGAACCCGGGAACTTCTGCGTTTGTAGAGTCGACCAATAGCAGGTCGACTCCCTCCTCGCCGAGGCGAGCAAATCCAGCCAAGTCCGTGATGCGGCCATCCATCGGCAGCTGATCCATTTTGAAGTCACCGGTGTGCAGAACGGTGCCGCCTGCAGTGCGTATGCCTAATGCCACCGCGTCGGGGATTGAGTGATTGACAGCAAAGAACTCCACGTCGAATGGCCCGAGACGCTCGCGCTGACCTTCGCGCACCTCGAGTGTCAGCGGGGATATTCGATGCTCGCGAAGTTTGGCTTCAAGCAGAGCAAGAGTCAGCCTCGTTCCCACCAGCGGAATGTCGGCTTTGCGGCGCAGCAGATAGGGCACTGCACCGATGTGATCTTCATGGCCGTGCGTCAGTACTACGGCAACGACGTCGTCGAGCCGCTCGGAAATGGGGCCAAAGTCAGGAAGAATTAGGTCAACTCCTGGCTGCGAGTCCTCAGGGAACAGCACTCCACAGTCCACGATCAGGAGCTTTCCGTTGCACTCCATCACGGTCATGTTTCGACCGATATCGCCTAGACCACCCAGCGCGTAGATACGCAGGGTGTCCGGCTCGAGAGGAGGCGGCGGCGGCAACTGTGAGTCGGGATGTGTCATGCGAAGCCGGGAACGCCACTCTCAGCGAGATCTCGGCGTAGGACCGCGATCTGCTCAGGAGTCGCATTGACAAGAGGAAGTCGTACGGGTCCAGCAGGAAGTCCCTGCTCATTGAGGCCCGCCTTGGTCAAGATCACACCTGCTGTTCGGAAAATTCCGGAGTAGACCGGAAGCAAATCGCTGTTAAGTCGAATGGCCTCAGCGACACGTCCGGCGAGGAAGGCTTCACGCACGGCCTCGATTCGGTCTCCCACGAAATGTCCGGCGACCGAAATGGCACCCACAGCTCCGACGGATAACAGCGGGAGGTTCATCGCATCGTCGCCGGAATACCACGGCAAACCGGTTCGCCGAATGACCCACTGAGCGGCTTCAAGATCGCCTTTCGCGTCCTTATTGGCAACGATGCGCGGATGCTCCGCGATGCGCACCAATGTCTCAGTCTCGATGGCGGTCCCAGTGCGCTTGGGGATGTCATAGGTGACGATCGGGAGATCGGTTGCAT
>WLOK01000033.1 GCA_009699315.1 Actinomycetota bacterium | reverse complement strand
GAGGCCGCGAGTGCCAACACGGGCGCGGAGTCCGCCAGTCGACCGGTGACGTCGGTGGCGAGGTGCTGCACATTGGCCAGCCGCAGAATGTGCGGCCGCGCAGGTACGTTCAGATCGGTGCAGTGTGCAGCGAGCGCGCGTGCAACAGAATGCACTGCATACTTGTGCTCCTCGAGGTCCTTGTCGCTCCCGAGGAGTGCCCGAGCCAAACCTTCGTCCACGGCGGCCTCACCGCGACGCTTGACCGTGCCCGCAAGGACGCGAGAGGTCACGTCGTCGCCGCTGCGGCGGACGAGGAGCTCCGGGGTGGCCCCGACAAGCCCATCGACACTGAACGTCCAGCAGCTCGGATAGTCCTGCGCGAGACGGCGTAAGACGTAACGAATGTCGATTGCGTCAGGCGCAACGCCCACGATGTCTCGGGCGAGTACGACCTTGTCGAGTTCACCGCGGTTGATTCGAGCGATTGCCTCACCGACGGCACCCTGCCAATCGGCTCGGGGGCGAGATCCATCACGCCAGTCGACCGGGCCAGGGACAGTTAGCTCTGCAAGCGTTTGCAGAGCCTCGGGAGCATCACCGACGGTGGTCATCCAGGTGTTATCCCCGCGCCGTCCAAGAACGACCTTAGGGACCACCACGGTCGAGGTGCCCGGCTCGGGGTCGAACGCGAAGGAGGCAAAGGCAACGGGGCCAGATCCTGGCACGCCGACAGCATCCTCGATCTGGGCATTGCGACACCATTCCTGCCACCACCGCTGGGCACGGCTGAACCGCTCGGCACCCGCGACCTCTATGCGGGCGGCTACGCCCCAGCCCACGAGGCCCTGTCCGTCTCTGACCCATGCCAGTGCACCCTCTGCAGGGAGGCGTTCGAGCAGTCCGCTGGCCTCCACCCGTACAGAGCGGACCAGCGGCCCAAGCGGGGCTGCGCCCGCGAGGGATGGGCTGGTCGTGGAGGACATGGGAACAATCTACGATCAGAGCGTGTCTCGCGCAGAACTGGACAAGCAACCAAGTGACGTGGCGGCGATGTTTAACGACGTCGCCGAGCGTTACGACGTCACAAATGACCTACTCGCGCTAGGCCAAACCCGTATATGGCGGCGTGCTGTCGTTAACGCAGTCGACGTACAGCCGGGGCAGCGGATTCTCGATCTAGCAGCTGGGACGGGCACTTCTAGCCTGCCTTTTGCGGCACGGGGTGCCTACGTTGTCCCCTGTGATTTTTCCATCGGCATGCTCGAAGTGGGCATGCGCCGCTGCCCTGATCTGCCATTTGTAGCCGGTGACGCGCTACACCTGCCGTTTGCGGACGGCGCTTTTGATGCCGCAACGATGTCTTTCGGGCTGCGCAACACTGCGGATGCGGGGGCTGCGCTTCGGGAAATCCGGCGCGTTGTGCGCCCGGGTGGACGCCTGGTTGTCTGTGAGTTCTCTCACCCGACGTGGCGCCCGCTGCGTGCTGTGTACTCGGACTACCTGATGGCGCTGGTGCCTGGTATTGCTCGGCGGGTGTCCAGCAATCCGGATGCCTACGTCTACTTGGCCGAGTCGATTCGCGACTGGCCGAACCAGGCTGGGTTGGCCGATCTCATGGTGGAATCCGGCTGGAATTCGGTGCAGTGGATGAACCTGACTGGTGGCATTGTCGCGCTGCATCGCGGCATTGCGTGAGCGTCGCCACGCGCGGGTACCCCTCCGCGCCTTGTGAAGGGTCGCCCCTAGGATGACGACGTGAACGTCTATGCGCCAATTCTCGTTTTGCTGGCACTCGGTGCTGCATTTGCGATCTTCTCGGTGACCCTGACGTCCTTCACTGGTCCGAAGCGCTACAACCGAGCAAAGCGCGATGCTTATGAGTGCGGCATCGACCCCACTCCGCAGCCGGTTGGTGGGGGCCATTTCCCGGTGAAGTACTACCTGACCGCGATGCTTTTCATCGTTTTTGACATCGAAATCGTGTTCCTCTACCCGTGGGCAGTTGCCTTCGACAAGCTCGCCGTGTTCGGTCTTGTCGAAATGCTGCTATTCATCGCAACCGTCCTTGTCGTCTATGCCTACGTGTGGCGTCGACGCGGCCTGGAGTGGGAGTAAATCTGCAATGGGTCTCGAAGAGAAACTGCCCTCCGGCGTACTCCTGACGACAGTCGAGAAGGTTGCCGGGTATGCCCGCAAGGGCTCGCTGTGGCCCGCGACGTTCGGACTGGCCTGTTGCGCGATTGAAATGATGGCCGCCGGCGGCCCTCGATACGACCTTGCGCGCTTCGGCATGGAGGTCTTCCGCGCCTCGCCGCGTCAGGCTGACTTGATGATCGTGGCCGGTCGGGTGAGCCAGAAGATGGCACCCGTCCTTCGTCAAATTTACGACCAGATGGCCAATCCCAAGTGGGTACTCGCCATGGGCGTGTGTGCATCGAGCGGTGGCATGTTCAACAACTACGCAATTTTGCAAGGTGTGGACCATGTCGTGCCCGTCGATGTTTATTTGCCCGGATGTCCTCCTCGTCCCGAAATGCTCATTGACGCCATCTTGAAGATTCACGCTCAAATCGGCGCCATGCCGCTCGGCCCCGATGCCCGACGCGAGCAGATCGTCTTGGAAAACGCCGCACTTCTGGCCGAACCCGCGCAGGACATGATCGGTCTACTTCGATGACCGAAAACTCACTCGCCCTCAATGCCCCGGGCCCCGAACTTGATGTCATCGCCGTACGACACGGCGCATTTGGCGTAAGTGGCTCTGGCGACACCTCGGGATTCGGCGGTCTTACCGAAGCAGTGGCGATGCCAGGCCCGACCGCGAAGCCGTACGGTGGCTGGTTCGATGAAATGTCTGAAGAACTCGAACTTGCGATGGCAGATCGTGGCGTGGTTGCCGGCGCAATCGAGAAGGTCGTCGTGGATCGTGGCGAAATCACGTTCTTCGTGCGCCGCGATCAGCTTGTCGGGTTCGTTCAGGCGCTTCGCGATGAGCCGGGCTTGCGATTCGAGCTGTGCCTTGGCGTCAGCGGTGCTCACTACCCGCTCGATAAGGGCCGTGAATTGCACGGCGTCTACCACTTCCGCTCCATTACCCATGGCCGTCAGATTCGTGTAGAGGTGACCTGTCCCGATGCCGATGCGAAGATTCCGTCCATCACGGCGGTGTATCCGACCAACAACTGGCACGAGCGCGAGACATTCGATTTCTTTGGCATTGACTTCACCGGGCATCCGGCGCTGACACGCATCGAGATGCCCGATGATTGGCCCGGGCACCCGCAGCGCAAGGACTACCCACTGGGGGGCATTCCGGTCGTCTACAAGGGCGCAACAGTTCCGCCGCCCGATGAGCGTAGGAGATACGCCTGATGTCCGAACAGGTTAGATTCGTCGACGAAGACACGGATCCGTACGCAACCTCGTACGACACCACCGAGGGCACTGTTTACACGGTGTCTGGCGGAGACTGGGATTCCATCAAGGCGCCGAGTGAAGGTAAGCAAGAGCGAGTCGTCGTCAACATGGGTCCGCAGCACCCGTCGACGCACGGCGTTCTTCGGCTGATTCTCGAGCTCGATGGCGAGACGGTCACAGAGGCTCGCTGTGGCATCGGTTACTTGCACACGGGCATCGAGAAAAACATGGAGTACCGCACCTGGACTCAGGGCGTCACCTACGTAACTCGCATGGACTACCTCGCCCCATTCTTCAATGAGACCGCCTACTGCCTTGGCGTGGAAAAACTCCTCGGCGTCACAGATCAGATCCCAGAACGCGCTACGACCATCCGCGTGATGATGATGGAGCTTAACCGGATTTCGTCACATCTCGTTGCTCTCGCAACCGGCGGCATGGAACTCGGTGCGTTAACCGCGATGACGTTCGGCTTCCGTGAGCGCGAACTTGTCCTCGACATCTTCGAGATGATCACCGGCTTGCGCATGAACAGCGCCTACGTCCGTCCCGGAGGTGTCGCTAATGATCTCCCCGAAGATGGCGAGCGCCGCATCCGCGAGACGTTGCCATTGCTCAAGAAGCGCATGAAGGACACCACCGATCTGCTCGTCGACAACCAGATCTGGATGGGGCGCACGGTCGGAGTGGGCTATCTCGATCTGGCTGGCTGCATGGCGCTGGGTGTTACCGGGCCGATCCTTCGTTCAGCGGGCTTGCCGCATGATCTGCGCAAGGCTTCGCCCTACTGCGGATACGAGACCTACGAATTCGACATCCCGACGCAGACCACCTGCGATGCGTATGGTCGATTCTTAATTCGCGTTGCCGAGATGGCGGAGTCAATGCGCATCGTTGAGCAGTGTTTGGATCGACTCAAGCCAGGTCCGGTGATGATTGAGGATCGCAAGGTGGGTTGGCCGGCAAAGCTTTCTATCGGGTCTGACGGTCAGGGCAACTCACCTGAATACATCAAAGAGATCATGTCTCAGTCGATGGAGGCGCTTATCCATCACTTCAAACTGGTCACTGAGGGCTTCCGAGTGCCAGCTGGTCAGGTGTATAGCGCGATTGAGTCACCTCGCGGCGAACTTGGCGTACATATCGTCAGCGCGGGCGGCACGCAGCCGTACCGGGTGCACTACCGCGATCCATCCTTCACCAATCTTCAGTCCGTGGCGTCCATGTCCGAAGGCAGTCAGATTGCCGACGTCGTGGCTGCCGTGGCGAGTATTGATCCCGTCATGGGCGGCGTGGACCGTTGAAGAAGAACGGATAACTAATGACACTGGGCCCCGAGATCCGCGCCGAAATGGAGCAGATCATGCAGCGCTACCCCGACCCGCGGTCGGCGCTTCTTCCGATGTTGCACCTCGTGCAGAGTGTGCAGTCCGAAGTTACGACCGAAGGAATGGCTCTGTGCGCAGACGTCCTCAGCATCACTCCCGCTGAGGTGGCCGCAGTCGCGACCTTCTACACCATGTACAAGCGTCGTCCGGTTGGCCAGCACCACATCGGTGTGTGCACTAACACTTTGTGCGGCCTCCTCGGCGGCGATGCTGTCTACGCAGCGCTCTCGGAGCGTCTCGGTGTTGGGCATGATGAGTCGACTCCTGATGGCAAGTTCTGGCTTGAACGCATCGAGTGTCAGGCCGCATGCACGCACGCTCCAGTCATGACCGTCGACTGGGAATTCATGGATCAGCAGACCCCCGCGAGTGCGATTGGTGTCATTGATCAGTTGGCACGTGGCGAGGAAGTCCGATCGACACGTGGTCCCGTTATCCGTGACTTCACAGCGACCGAGCGCACCCTTGCATTCCCGGATGACGGTCTTGCTGGAGAGGGCCTCGTCGCCGACGAACTCATGCTCGCGGGCTTGCGTGTTGCGCAGGAGCGCGGAATGTCCGCTCCCACGCCAGGACAGGGGAACTGACATGACACTGACCCCCGTTATTACTGCGCACTGGGATCGTCCTGACCTGTACACACTTGCCGGCTACCGCGCGGTCGGCGGATACACGGCGCTCGCGAAGGCTCTTCAGCAGGAGCCAGACGCGATCATCACCACTGTCAAGGAGACCGGTCTTCGCGGTCGTGGCGGCGCGGGATTCCCCACCGGGCTCAAGTGGAGTTTTGTCCCGCAGAACGACGGCAAACCGCACTACCTGGTCGTGAATGCCGATGAGTCTGAGCCAGGTGCGTGCAAAGACATTCCGATCATGATGGCCACCCCACACACCCTCGTAGAGGGCGTGATCATCTCGTCCTACGCGATCCGTGCAAATCATGCGTTTATCTACATTCGTGGTGAAGTGCCGCAGGCGGTTCGTCGTGTGGCCGCTGCCGTTCGCGAAGCGGAGCAGGCTGGCCTCTTGGGCGACAACGTCCTCGGTAGCGGATTCAATCTGCGCGTCACCATCCACTCCGGTGCGGGCGCGTACATTTGCGGCGAAGAGACTGCGCTTTTGGATTCGCTCGAGGGCCGTCGTGGTCAACCCAGACTTAAGCCGCCGTTCCCCGCAGTTGCTGGTCTGTACGCCTCACCGACGGTCGTCAACAACGTAGAGACAATTTGCAATATTCCATTCATCGTCAACAACGGTGTTGAGTGGTTCCGTAAGTTTGGAACCGAGAAGTCTCCTGGCTTCAAGGTGTTTGCAATCTCTGGGCACGTTAATCGTCCGGGCATTTATGAAGCGCCACTTGGTGTCACTATGCGCGAACTTCTCGATTACGCAGGTGGCATGCGTGACGGCCGACCGGTGAAGTTTTGGCTTCCCGGTGGTTCGTCGGTGCCCATGCTCACCGCAGAGCACCTCGATCTTCCACTCACCTACGAAGAGATGGCTGCCGCGGGGACCATGCTCGGCACTGGCACTCCAATGTTGTTCGATGACACGGTCAGCGTTGTGCGTGCGGTGACTCGTTGGTTGGAGTTCTACAAGCACGAGTCCTGCGGCAAATGCACTCCGTGCCGTGAAGGCACCTACTGGATCACGGGTGTGCTCGAACGCTTCGAACATGGCCACGGAAGCGAGGCAGAGATCGACACCCTCGTAGATCTCTGCGACCAGATCGGCGGTCGTTCGTTCTGTGCGCTCGGCGACGCTGCGGCCACGCCGTACCCGGCAGCCCTAAAGTATTTCCGCAATGAGTTTGAAGCCGGCACTAATCAGGCAGCTGAGCTGGAGTTTGCTCCCGCTGCGTCGTACCTGTTCTCGGAGGCGACAGCCCGATGACACTCGCTCCCGAAACCTCCGATCTCATCAGCGTCGAAATCGACGGCGTCGAAATGAACGTTCCCAAGGGCACGCTCATAATTCGCGCCGCGGAGTTGATCGGCACTGAGGTTCCGCGATTCTGTGACCACCCGCTTCTGTCGCCTGTGGCCGCGTGCCGCATGTGTCTTGTGGAGATTGAAGGCAATCCCAAGCCTCAGCCCGCTTGCGCGATCGAATTAACGCCAGGCATGAAGGTGCGCACGCAGCGTTCATCCGAAGTTGCCGAGAAGGCGCAGCAGGGTGTGATGGAGTTCCTGCTCGCTAACCACCCCCTCGATTGCCCGGTGTGCGACAAGGGTGGCGAGTGCCCGCTCCAGAACCAAGCGATGTCGGCGGGCCGTGCGGAGTCACGTTTCGACATCCCGAAGCGGACCTTCGACAAGCCTGTGCCCATCAATAGCGAGATCTTGCTTGATCGTGAGCGCTGTGTGTCGTGCGCGCGATGCACTCGCTTCGCTGATCAGATCGCTGGGGATCCCAAGCTCGAACTTCTGGAGCGAGGAGCAAAGCAGCAAGTCGGTGTTGCAAACGATGAACCGTTCGACTCGTACTTCTCGGGCAACACGATTCAGATCTGCCCTGTGGGCGCTCTGACAAGTTCGTCGTACCGATTCCGTTCACGCCCATTCGACCTCGTATCCACGCCGACCACGTGCGAGCACTGTGCATCGGGCTGTTCCCTGCGAACCGACGCACGTCGCGGTGAAGTGACTCGCCGACTTGCTTGGCACGATTCAGACGTAAATGAAGACTGGAATTGCGATAAGGGTCGTTTCGCATTCACCTACCTCAGCCAGGACCGCATCACCAGCCCGATGATTCGCGAGAACGGTGAACTGCGGGTTGCTTCGTGGCCAGAAGCTCTTGATGTCGCCGCACGCGGATTGCGCTCGGCGCAAGGCAGTACCGCGGTGCTCACGGGCGGGCGTATCACGATGGAGGATGCCTACGCATACGCAAAGTTCGCGCGCGTCGTTCTCGGCACCGATGACATCGACTTCCGTGCGCGCCGTTCCTCGAGTGAAGAGGCGGCGTTCCTTCGATCGAGTATCGCGGGCGATTGTGGTCCCACTTACGCCGATCTCGATAAGGCGCCAGTCGTTCTCCTGGTTGCGTTCGAGCCCGAAGACGAATCGCCGATCGTGCTGTTGCGCCTGCGCGCTGCTTCGCTTCGTCGCGGACTTCGCGTTGTCGCGCTTAGCCCCATTGCTAGCCGTGGCCTTGAAAAAATTCGCGGCGAGTGGGCGGCGATTGCGCCGGGTGCGGACGCCAATGCGCTACATGCTCTAGCGCAGGGCGGCGGCGACGTGCCCAATGGAGCCTCAATTGCGCAGGCATTGCGCCAGCCTGGTGCGGTGATTTTGGTGGGGGAACGGATCGCAGATGTCAGCGGCGGACCTTCTGCCGTGGCGGCGCTTGCCGCGGCAACCGGCGCACGCATTGGTTGGGTCCCTCGGCGCGCGGGCGAGCGTGGCGCTCTCGAAGCCGGGGCGCTGTCTGGACTTCTTCCAGGTGGGCGTCCTCTGGACGATGCGAACGCGCGTGCGCAGGTCGCACAGGTCTGGGGTGTCGATGTTGCAGACCTGCCGATTAGTGCAGGTCGCGAAGCAGCAGCGGTCGTCTCCTCTGCCGCCGCTGGTGGTCTTGGCGCACTCGTCGTGGGTGGGCTTGAACCACGTGATGCCGCTCAACCAGCAGCGATGCGTCGCGCACTCGACAACGCAGGGTTCGTCGTCAGTCTCGAAACGCGTCGTACAGAGGTCACTGACCATGCTGACGTAGTCCTTCCGGTGGCCGTTGTCACGGAGAAGTCAGGCACATTCATCGACTGGGAGGGCCGGCGTCGTCCATTCGCTCGAGTCTTCGGCGATGCATTGATGATGTCCGATGGCCGAGTTCTCGCGATGCTTGCTGAAGCGATGGATAGTTCGATTGGTAGAGGTGACGTGAAGTCACTCCGCACCGAACTCGACTCGTTTGGGCCTTGGACTGGAGCGCGTTCAGCAGTACCGAGTGATTCTGCGGCAGTCGTGCAGACTGGTGGCCCACATTTGGTGACGTGGCGTCTCCTTCTCGATGAAGCAGCGATGCAGGAGGGCGAGCCGAATCTCGCGGGAACCCGCCGTCGCACTGTGGCGGTCGTGTCGGCAGCGACTGCTGCCTCGCTGGGTGTCGCTGCGGGCCAACAGGTCACAGTCACTGGGCCAGCAGGCAGCGTCTCGGTGCCGGTTGATATCGGCAGCATTGTCGACAATGCCGTGTGGCTGCCCAGCAACGCAGCGGACTGTGCGATTGCCAGTCTCGGGGTCGCACCTGGCCAGCCAGTTCGCGTGTCGGGAGGAGCAGCATGAGCTCGAGCACTTTCGGCAATGACCCTTGGTGGATCGTCCTGATCAAGGTTGTTGCGATCTTCGGAATTCTTGTGCTCCTCACTTTGTTCACCATCTGGTGGGAGCGTCGCGTTGTCGCGCGTATGCAGAACCGCATTGGGCCAAATCGTGTGGGCCCATTCGGTCTGCTTCAGTCGCTTATGGACGGCATCAAGCTCGCCCTTAAGGAAGAAATCATTCCTAGGACAGCGCACATGGCGGTCTATTGGATTGCTCCGGTGATCTCGGCGTCCATGGCGTTTGTCGCGTTCGCCGTGATTCCCTTAGGGCCGAACGTCTCAATGTTTGGCGTGGAGACTGCGCTTCAGCTCACTGATTTCCCGGTCTCGGTGCTCTACGTCATCGCCATTGCTTCCATCGGCATCTACGGCATCGTTCTTGCGGGTTGGGCGTCAGGTTCGACTTATCCGCTGCTGGGTGGTTTGCGATCAAGTGCGCAGATGATCTCTTATGAGATCGCGATGTCACTGTCTTTCGTGGCGGTATTCCTCTATGCCGGCTCCATGAGCACGAGTGCGATAGTCGCAGCACAGCAGCCAATTTGGTACTGCGTGATCCTGCTGCCGTCGTTCCTCATCTACGCCACCGCGATGGTCGGCGAGACCAACCGCGCGCCATTCGATCTTCCCGAAGCAGAAGGCGAACTCGTCGGCGGATTCCATACGGAATACTCCTCGCTGAAGTTCGCTCTTTTCTTCCTTGCTGAATACATCAACATGGTTACGGTCTCGGCGCTATGCACCACTTTGTTCCTCGGCGGCTGGCGCGCACCGTGGCCGATCTCGATCTGGGAAGGGGCCAACTCCGGTTGGTGGCCGATCCTATGGTTCCTCGTCAAGGTGCAGATCTTCATCTTTGTCTTCATCTGGCTCCGTGGCACGCTTCCACGATTGCGCTACGACCAGTTCATGAAGTTTGGCTGGAAGTTCCTCATCCCGGCGTCCATCGCGTGGATCGTGATCGTCGCTGTTGCCAGAGTCGTGCGTAACGAATTCGCTTTCAATACTCAACAGTTGCTTTATCTAGCGGCCGGTGTGCTGGCGCTCATCCTCATCATCGGTTGGATCCTTTCGGCTCGCGCCTCTCGCAAGGCGGAGGACGCGCGTATCGACGAAGAAGAGCGGCTGAGTCAGCCGTTTGATCCGTATGCAGGTGGATTCCCAGTGCCACCCCTGCCCGGTCAGGAATTCATCTACACGTCGCGGCGTTCCGCAGTACGTGCCCCAGACACGGAGGTAACTGATGCCTGATCTGGTGTCCCCGGCAGCACGTGGATTCGGAGTCACATTCCGCACCATGTTCAAGAAGGTCGTAACAGAGCAGTACCCCGAGAGTGGGGCGCAGTCCAAGCCGCGCTACCACGGTCGCCATCAGCTCAATCGCTGGGCGGACGGTCTTGAGAAGTGCGTAGGCTGCGAATTGTGTGCGTGGGCATGTCCTGCTGACGCGATTCTCGTACAAGGTGGAGACAACTCCGAAGGCGAGCGCTTCTCACCAGGTGAGCGTTACGGCCGCGTCTACCAGATTAATTATCTGCGCTGCATCTTTTGCGGTCTGTGCATTGAGGCGTGCCCGACTCGTGCGCTCACGATGACAAACGACTACGAACTTGCCGACCACACGCGTGATTCCCTCATCTACGAAAAGCAAGATCTTTTGGCGCCTTTGCTCCCAGGTATGGCTAAGCCACCACATGCGATGGTCCCGGGCACGACCGAATCGGACTACTACGCCGGCAACGTCGCTGGGGCCGTCCCCGAGCAATTCGGACAGGGGGAGTAGCCGTGGAAGGTTCAGAGGTAGTCGTCTTCTGGGTATGCGGCACGTTGGCTGTGATCGGCGCTATCGGCTTGATCATTTCGCGTAAGGCGGTGCATAGCGCCCTGTGGGTTGCGTTAACGATGATCAACCTTGCCGTGCTGTACATCGCCAATTCGGCGCCATTCCTCGGCATGGTGCAGATCATTGTTTACACCGGTGCCGTGATGATGCTCTTCTTGTTCGTGCTCATGGTCGTCGGTGTTGATTCGTCCGACTCACTCGTCGAGACCCTCAAGGGTCAGCGCTGGGCCGCGATCATTTTGGCCTTTGGATTCGGCATTTTGCTCGTCTCAGGTGTGGCCAACGGTCTGGTCGAGGCCAACTCGGTCGGGCTTGATGCAGCAAATGACGCCGATGGTGGCAACGTCCAAGGTATTGCGCATCTGCTCTTTACTGACTATCTCCTTGCGTTTGAGGCAACCTCGGCGCTGCTTATCACTGCGGCCCTCGGAGCCATGGTGCTTGCCCATCGCGAGCGCTGGCAGCGGGCCGCGACACAGCGCGAACTTTCAGAGGCCCGTACCCGCACTGGCGCGGGTGTCGTGCCTCTTCCCAACCCTGGCGTTTACGCCCGACATAACGCAGTCGACACACCAGCTCTTCTTCCCGATGGCACTCCAACACTCCTGTCTGTGCCCGAGCCGGTACGTGGCCGAGGCGATGCACGTCCCGTCGACCACAGCGGTCTCGCAGAAGTAGACGATCTCTCCAGTGGGACTGCTGCATTACCCCCCACAGGTCGATCGTTGGCCGATGATCCGCGAGCGGAGTCCTGATGTCACCTAGCGCCTATGTCGTTCTTGCGGCCATTCTCTTCACGCTCGGTAGCGTCGGCGTGCTCGTGCGTCGCAACGCAATCGTGATGTTCATGTCCGTCGAAATGATGCTCAACGCATGCAACCTTGCGTTCGTTGCCTTCGCTCGCATGAATGGCAACTTGGACGGGCAGGTCGTCGCATTTTTCGTCATGGTGGTCGCGGCGGCTGAGGTTGTGGTTGGCCTCGCCATCATCGTGACAATCTTCCGGACGAGGCGTTCTGCCTCGGTCGATGAACCGAATCTGTTGAAGTACTAGGCCTGAGGTGAATTCAATGAAGGAGGCGTCGTGGAGGTGACCACCGCGGCTGGTGGCGCATTCGCCTACTTGTGGTTGCTCATTGGGTTCCCACTTGCCGGTGCTGCAATTTTGCTCTTTGGCGGGAAGCGGACGAACCGCTGGGGCCACTACGTGGGCACCCTCGCTGTAGTTGCTTCGGCCGTCTATGCGGTGATCTTGCTACTCGCGCTCATGGGTCGTTCGGCCGAAGATCGCACGGCTGTGCAGCACATTGCGGACTGGGTATTCATCAATAAGTTCTCAGCCAGCATTGCCCTCCAGCTTGATCAGTTATCTATGGTCTTCGTTCTGCTCATCACGATCGTGGGCAGCCTCATTCACGTGTACTCGATCGGCTACATGAAGGATGACCCGGACCGTCGCAGGTTCTTTGGATTCCTCAATCTTTTCGTCGCAGCAATGCTCCTCTTGGTTCTCGCCGATAACTACCTTCTCCTTTATGCCGGCTGGGAGGGCGTGGGCCTGGCCTCGTTCCTCCTCATCGGTTTCTGGCAATACAAGAACAGCGCCGCGGCTGCAGCCAAGAAGGCTTTTGTCATGAACCGCATCGGCGACATTGGCATGAGCCTCGGCATCATGTTGATCTTCGTCACCTTTGGGTCGGTTACTTTCTCCACGGTCTTCGACCAAGCCGACCAAGCCAACGACACGACCATGACATGGATCGGTCTACTCCTCCTGCTTGCGGCCTGCGGTAAGTCTGCGCAGTTCCCGCTGCAGGCGTGGTTACTTGATGCCATGGAGGGTCCTACACCGGTGTCGGCACTTATCCACGCGGCGACGATGGTCACCGCGGGTGTCTACCTGATTGTTCGAAGCGGCCCAATCTTCGATCAAACGATCGCAGCCTCGACCGTTGTCGTCATCATTGGAACTATCACGATGTTCCTCGGTGCCTTTATCGGTTCGGCAAAGGACGAGATCAAGAAGGCGCTGGCTGGCTCCACTATGAGCCAGATCGGCTACATGATCCTGGCGGCCGGGCTGGGGCCGGTTGGCTACGTTTTTGCGATCTTCCACCTGCTCACGCACGGCGTGTTCAAAGCTAACCTCTTCCTCGGAGCCGGTTCGGTCATGCATGGCATGAAGAACCGCGAGAACATGCGACGCTACGGCGCACTCCGCGCGGCGATGATTGTCACGTGGTTGTCCTTCATGGCGGCAACGTTCGCAATTATGGGCATCCCGCCGTTCTCGGGCTTTTGGTCAAAAGACGACATCATTCATGCGGCATTCGAGCACAACATCATTATCGGTATCTGCGCGGTGCTGGCAGCCGGATTCACTGGTTTCTACATGACTCGCATGCTGGTGATGACCTTCTTTGGCAAGGCGCGTTGGGAAGACGACCAGCATCCGCACGAATCGCCACCGGTAATGACTATCCCGTTGATTATCTTGGGCATCGGATCGATCTTCACGGGTATGGCCTTGCTCTTCTGGGGCAATATTGAGACTTGGCTCGAACCCGTTACTGGATTTGAAACACGTGAGCTGGCCGTCCCTGCCGTTGTACTTGAGGCCATCACGCTCGTAGTCGTCCTCATCGGCGCCGCAATAGCCATTGCGATGTACCGACGATCCGTGGCAGTAGAAGCACCCAAGGGCAATGTGCTCGTACGTGCTGCTCGCAACAGCATGTACGACGACGCGATCAACGACACGATCGCTGTCCGTCCCACCTACTGGCTCTCGCGTTCTCTGGTGTGGGCCGATCGTTCGGTCATTGACGGCATAGTCGGAGGGTCGGCCGCGTTTGTCGGAGGCCTTTCTGGGCGCATGCGTCGACTTCAGTCGGGCTTCGTCCGGTCCTATGCCCTTGCGATGCTCGGAGGTGCCGTCTTGGTTGTTGTCGTGATGTTATTGGTGAGGTTGCCATGACCTCCGCAGTGCTGAATCTCTCCACTACTATTCCGTGGCTCACGCTTCTCGGTGTCATCCCGCTTATCGGCAGTGTCGTCGTGCTTCTCTTGCCTCGAGCGCGGGAGACGTTGGCCAAGCAGGTCGCCCTCGCGTTCTCGCTTGTCACACTCATCCTCACCGTCGTGATGGCTCTTGGTTTCCACGCCGAATCTCGTGCGCCATTCCAGTTCACAGAGAAGTACGAGTGGGTTACGTCGCTGGGCATTTCCTACTCAGTCGGTGTTGACGGCATCGGACTTGTCCTCGTCGCACTCGCGACGGTTCTCGTACCGATCGTGATGCTCTCCGGCTGGAACGATGTTGCCGCAGGCACCACCGGCCGCGGCACAGTCAAGGGCTACTTCGCCCTCATCTTGGCGCTTGAGACGTGCATGGTCGGCGTCTTTGCCGCCACCGACGTATTCCTCTTCTACGTCTTCTTCGAGGTCATGCTGATCCCGACCTTCTTCCTTATCGGTCGCTTCGGCGGGGCAAAGCGTGCGTATGCATCGGTTAAGTTCCTGATCTATAGCCTCGTCGGCGGTCTGCTGATGCTCGCTGCGCTCATCGGGCTGTATGTCGTATCCGCCAATGTCCTCGGGCACGGCACCTTCGACTTCATGCAGTTGGTGGGCATCGACATGGATCCGGGCACCGAGAAGCTGCTGTTCCTCGGCTTCTTCATTGCATTCGCGATCAAGGCACCGCTGTGGCCGTTCCACACGTGGCTGCCAGACGCTGCTCGAGAGGCAACACCAGCGACCGCGATCCTGCTCATCGGCGTTCTAGATAAGGTCGGCACCTTCGGCATGATCCGCTATCTCCTGCCGATTTTCCCGGCCGCATCGCAGTGGTTTGCACCACTCGTGATCGCTTTGGCGGTCATTGGCATCATCTACGGCGCTTTGGTTGCGCTTGGCCAGTCGGATATGAAGCGGCTCTTTGCCTACAGTTCGATGTCGCACTTTGGTTTCATTGCGCTCGGCATATTTGTCTTCACGTCACAAGGCATGTCGGGGTCGGTCTTCTACATGCTGGCACATGGCCTCGCCACTGCCGCTTTGTTCGCAGCCGGTGGCTTCCTCATGTCTCGTCGCGGTGGGTCAAGCTTGATCTCCGACTATGGCGGCGTGGCAAAGGTTGCCCCGATCCTTGGTGGCTTTTTTATGTTTGCTGCCCTCTCGGCTTTGGCCTTGCCTGCTCTCGCACCTTTCGTTGGCGAATTCCTGGTCTTGTTGGGCACGTTTGAGCGGTATATCGTGATCGCCGTTATTGCGACCATTGGCATTGTCTTGTCGGCTGCATACGCGCTGCGTCTCTACCAGAAGACGATGACTGGGCCGGTCGCTCCGGGAATTGACGGGATAAAGGACCTCGGTGGCCGCGAATTCACCTCCTTGTTCCCAGTCTTTGCATTGACACTCGTGCTCGGAGTGATCCCGGGCATCGCACTCAATGTGATCAATCCTGCGGTGGATCGCACACTCACCACGGTGGGACAGACCGATCCGCAACCGCAACTCACCGGTACCGAAGGGGGACAGCCGTGAGCGGCGTACTCAGCGCAGCAATCGCGGCGGACACCTTCAAGTTCCCCACGATCGATTACGGGGCGCTTGCGCCCATTTTAATTGTTGCGGCCGCTGCTGTTATTGGCGTCCTAGTGGAGGCGTTTGCTCCCCGTGGCGCGCGGCGTCCGTTGCAGCTCATCTTGGTTTTCGGATCCTTGATAGCGGCTTTCGTGGAAGTCGTCGTGCACGCGGGGATTCGCCAACTAGACGGCGGAGGATCCGTCGCGCTCGACGGCCCTGGTTTGGCTTTGCAGGGTGCAGTGCTGTTGATTTCGATCGTAGGCGCCATGCTCATGGCGGAGCGTCAAGTTGATCCTGCCGGCGACGCATTCGCAGCCAGAGCGTCGACTCTGCCGGGCTCAGATGACGAACGCCAATTCTCGTCCCGTGGCTTCCTGCAGACGGAAATCTGGCCGCTCATGCTCTTCGCGGTCACGGGCATGCTTCTGTTCCCGATCGCTAACGATCTGTTGATGCTGTTTGTCGCGCTTGAGGTCATGTCGCTTCCGCTCTACCTGCTGGTGGGCATGGCGCGTCGACGTCGACTGTTGTCGCAAGAGGCGGCGCTTAAGTACTTCATCCTCGGATCGTTCTCGTCGGCCTTCTTCCTCTTCGGGTCTGCGCTGCTCTACGGCTACTCAGGCAGCATCAACTTTGGCAAGATCGCTGCAGCGATTTCTGGCAATCCCGGTCAGAACATGCTGATCCTCGTAGGCGTTGGCATGATTGCGGTTGGTTTGTTGTTCAAGATTGGCGCCGCGCCGTTCCATCAATGGACCCCCGACGTCTATCAGGGTGCACCGACGCCGGTCACCGCCTTTATGGCTGCCGCTGTCAAGGTCGCTGCGTTCGGCGCGATCCTTCGCGTCTTTTATGTCATTTTCGGCGGCTTGCGCTGGGATTGGCAGCCGATGCTGTGGGTCATTGCGATCCTCACGATGCTGATTGGCGCGATCGTCGCCGTTACTCAGACAGATGTGAAGCGCATGCTGGCTTATTCATCCATTGCGCAGGCGGGTTTCATTCTGCTCGGCGTTATTGCGGCGAATCCGGCCGGACTTCGTGGAGCGATCTTCTATCTGGTGGCCTATGCCTTCACGACTCTGGGCACATTCGCAGTAGT
>WLOK01000032.1 GCA_009699315.1 Actinomycetota bacterium | reverse complement strand
ACGTGGTGCGGTTCCTCAAGGCTGGCGACAAGGTGAAGATCACGATCATGTTCCGTGGGCGCGAGCAGTCGCGACCGGAGTTGGGTCTACGTCTGCTGAACAAGTTGGCCGAAGACGTTGGCGAAATTGGCTTCGTCGAGTCCAGCCCCAAGCAAGACGGACGCAACATGCTGATGGTGCTTGCACCACTCCGCAAGCGGGCCGCTGGTGACAGACCAGCCGAAGCCACTGAGGTAGAGACCGAAGACTAGAAGTTGTCCGAGACCGGGCAATGGAACGCACGAGAAGGTAGGGACGAGCAATGCCGAAGATGAAGACGCATAGCGGGGCCAAGAAGCGGTTCAGAGTCACCGGCTCAGGCAAGATCATGCGTGAGCAGGCCAATCGCCGACATCTCCTGGAGCACAAGACCAGCCGTCGTACGCGTCGTCTGGCAGTCGACCAGGTGGTCGCACCGTCCGATGTCAAGAAAATCAAGAAGCTGCTCGGTCGCTGACCGTCCCGAATCAAGGAGATAAGACATGGCACGCGTCAAGCGCGCAGTAAATGCGCACAAGAAGCGCCGAGAGATCCTCGAGCAGGCCAGCGGTTACCGTGGCCAGCGTTCGCGCCTGTACCGCAAGGCCAAGGAGCAGGTCACACACTCGCTCGTTTACGCCTTCAATGACCGCAAGGACCGAAAGGGTGATTTCCGCCGCCTATGGATCCAGCGAATCAATGCCGGAGTTCGTGCAAACGGCATGACCTACAACCGTTTCATCCAGGGACTCAAGATCGCTGGTGTCGAGGTTGACCGTCGCATGCTCGCCGAATTGGCAGTCAACGATGAGGCCGCGTTTGTTGCGCTCATTGGGGTTGCCCGTGCGGCACTTGCGTCGCTGCCTGCTGCCTGACCAACGTGGCTGACGACTCGCGTGGCGAGTGGCATGTGACCTCTGGTCCGCAGCCGCTGAAGCGTTGGGAGATCACTTCCACGAAGTCGGCGCGGGTTGCTGCCGTGCGAAGACTTCACGAACGAAAGCACCGTCTCTCTGACGGTGCTTTCGTCGTTGAAGGGCCGTCCAATGTGGTGGCGGGCTTGAGTGATGGGCACGTCGATTCGATCTATGTTACGAAGGCATTCGCCGAGTCACATCCCGACATCCTCAGCCTGATCGAAGCGGCAGCCACAGGTGACAAGATCACCGAACTCGTGACAGTGTCTGAAGACGTACTCACCGTGATGTCAGACACCCAGCAACCACAAGGAGTGCTCGCAGTCTGTGGGCTCATCACGCAAAGTCTTGACGAGATCGCACGCGAGGGCATGTGGGTTGTTCTTGATCAAGCGAATGATCCAGGTAACGCTGGAACCATAATTCGTACCGCCGAAGCATGCGGCGCGACGGCAGTGCTCTTCACTGAAGGCTCCGTTGATCCCCACAATGGCAAGTGTGTGCGGGCCACCGCAGGCGCTCTCTTCCGTATGCCGATAGTGACGGGCGTCACGTGGGAGCAGGTTCGTAATGCAGCGTCTGGCCGTCGCATCGTTGCTACGTCCGGCACTGGAGACTGCGAGCTTGGTTCTGCTGCTGCCGCGGAAGTCCTGCAGCACCCCGTGATCTGGCTCTTTGGCACTGAGGCCCACGGACTACCGCCACTCGTGCTGGCACAAGCCGATGTACGGATTCGTATTCCCATGTCTGGCGCGGTCGAGAGCTTAAATCTGGCCTCGGCTGCAGCAATGTGCCTCTGGGAGTCGTGCCGGTCCGCAGCAGATCCGCAGGCATAGGGGACAATGTTCCGAACAGCAGCTGAGGAGGTGAGACATGGGCTACGTGACCCTGCCTGTGTTTGAAGAAACCGGATATGTCGTGCTTGATCCGTACGATCAGTCTCGGGATCCGCAGGAATGGCTCGATATCGAGTTCGTCGATTGGAAGTCCTCCGGCGAGACCCGATTCGCGCCCCTTGCCTCTGCCTATGGGGACCTAGAATGCAATGGGTTCTGGCACCATAACCCTCCCAAGACTGACAAGGACGGCGTTTGGGTCGAGCAGAACATTGCGGTTGCACCTCGACTTAAAGCGCGTGCAGAAGAGCCAGGCGCCAACATCGGTCGCTGTCGAGTGATCGAACTCCAGCCGACTGCCTATGCCGAAACCCTCTACAACCTGCACATTGACGACAACAATCGCCTCAACCCTGAAGGGACCGGCTGGATCGTGCGCGGGTTCTTCAATCTTACCGATAACCCGGATTCGTTCATGGTGCTGCGCGAGGACCGTGACGACCCCTCGACGGAGACGCGTATTCCGCTTCCCGCCGGCGCTCAGGTCATCGTGGACACCCAACGGCTCTGGCACGCGGTGTGGCATCCGGGGTCCGAGCCGCGCTACTGCCTCATCACCTCGTGGGAGTCCGGCCCCGAGCTCGGTGCCTACATTGATGCGCGCAATCCCGTGACCCGAATTGCCCAAGCATCGCTCGATCCCGCTTTCGTTCAGTCCGCGGCCGACGAAGTTGCAGCGCGCCGTGCGGCTCGCGCAGCTGCGTTGGGCAAGCCGGCTGTCGATGTCATGTCCGAGGCCTGACGGCTCTCTTCGAAAGGAATTGACGTGAGCGTCGCCTCAGTCACTAGTAACGATGTCCTCGATGCCCTAGAGGCAGAGGCAATTCACGTGTTTCGTGAGGTTGCCGGTGCCTTTCAGCGCCCCGTATTGCTGTATAGCATCGGCAAGGACTCCAGCGTCTTGCTGCACCTAGCTCGCAAAGCGTTCTACCCTGCGCCAATTCCTATGCCTGTTATGCACATTGATACCACGTGGAAATTCAAGGAAATGATCGAGTTTCGCGACCGGGTGGCCGTCGAACTAGGGCTTGACCTGCGAATCGCGCAGAATCTTGAGGCGATCGCTGAAGGGGTTACTCCCTTTACGCATGGGGCACAGGAATACACCAGGCTGATGAAGACGGTTGCTTTGCGTGAAGGTCTCGATCGTTACCAATTTGATTGTGCGATCGGCGGCGCGCGCCGTGACGAGGAGCGTTCTCGGGCAAAGGAGCGCATCTTCTCTTTGCGTGAAGCAGGGCATCGTTGGGAGCCGCGCAAACAGCGCCCCGAATTCTGGCGCACAGCAAACACGCGTCTGTCCGAAGGACAGACGATGCGGGCATTCCCCATCAGCAACTGGACCGAATTCGATGTTTGGCGCTATATCCGCCGAGAGAATATCGAGATTGTAGATCTGTACTTCGCCAAGCCGCGTCCAGTGGTAGAGCGTGACGGAACGCTCATCATGGTCGATGACGATCGACTCCCTCTGCTCGAGGGTGAGACGCCGATGATGAAGTCTGTTCGCTTTCGCACACTTGGTTGCTACACCCTCACAGGTGCCGTGGAGTCTGAGGCCGCCGATCTAGACTCGCTTCTCACCGAAATGCTGGAGAGCAATGTCTCTGAGCGCGCGGGCCGTCTCATTGACGGCGAGGGTGGCGGTTCAATGGAAGCCAAGAAGGCGGAGGGCTACTTCTAATGACTACGACAAGCACGATCTCCCGTACTGGGGGAATTGATGATGTGCCCGTCGTGCGCCTTGTCGCTTGTGGCTCTGTCGACGATGGCAAGTCCACTCTTATTGGACGACTCCTCGCAGAGACCGGCAGCGTTCCCGAAGATCAATTGGACTACGCGCGTCGTACCCGTCGCGGTGGATCCACGATCCCGGTGGGAGAAGTCGACTATTCGCTCTTAACCGACGGTCTCGAGGCCGAGCGCGAGCAAGGCATCACGATCGACGTCGCTTACCGGCACCTATACCTGCCGAATGGGCGTCGAGTGATCATCGCTGACGCGCCTGGTCACGAGCAGTACACCCGCAATATGGCCGTAGCCGCATCCAACGCCGATGTGGCGGTGCTTCTCGTCGATGCGGAGCGCGGCATCCGTCCTCAGACTCACAGACACTTGACCGTGTGCGCACTCATGGGGGTGCGCACCATCATCATCGCCATTAACAAGATGGACCTCGTCGCCTACGACCATGCCGTATTCGAAGAGCTCACCGGAGTGGTCAAAGCGGCTGCCGCGCGTTTGGAACTTGAGGATGTGCGGGCGATTCCGGTCAGCGCGGTCGCGGGCGAAAACATCACTAAGTCTGCTACGAAGATGACGTGGTACCACGGGCCATCGATCCTGGAGGCTCTCGCCGGCTGGGAACCTCCGCCCGCCGATCACGAATCGCCTTTCCGCATGCCGGTGCAGTTTGTCTCGCGAGCTGAGGGCAACTTCCGTGGCTACGTAGGCACGGTCGCTGCGGGCACCGTTCATCCAGGCGATGAGATCGTCGTCGCAGACTCGGGTCAGACTGCCGTTATTCATCGGATTGTTACCTTCGAAGGCGATCGCGATGAGGCTAGAACCGGAGATGCCATCACGATCACCCTCGACCGAGAGGTGGACGTGACTCGAGGTGATTTGCTTGCCGCCTCCGGTGTAAGCGCATCAGGCGAGACCGCATGGCCACAGCCCGCTGACCGATTTTCTGCTGACCTTGTGTGGGTAGGCGAGGAATCTCTCATGCACGGGCGTTCCTACCTGCTGACGATCGGGCCGCGCACGATCCCGGCGACTGTCACGGTCGTAAGGCATCGCCGAGATGTCGTGACAGGTCAGCAACTTGCAGCGCGTGTTCTGGAGACCAATGACATTGGTCGCGTGGAGATTGCGACTGACACCGCGATTCCGATGGATGCCTATTCGAGGATTCGTGAGACCGGGGGCTTCCTCTTGGTTGACCGAGTCTCGGCTGACACGGTCGCGGCGGGCATGGTTACTCATGCGCTGCGTCGTTCACTCAATGTTGTTCCGCATAACTATGAAGTGGATCGCGAGGCACGTGCCCGTTTGAAGCACCAGCGTCCGCGTGTGGTGTGGATGACTGGCCTTCCTGGATCGGGCAAATCGACGATCGCCGATGCGACTGAGCGACGGCTGCATGCGTTAGGCCTGCACACTTATGTACTTGATGGCGACAACGTGCGCACAGGTCTCAATAAGGACCTTGGCTTTACTCCCGAGGACCGCGCGGAGAACGTGCGACGAGTCGCTGAAGCATCCAAACTGATGCTCGATGCGGGGCTAGTGGTTCTGGTAGCACTCGTGTCTCCGTTCCGCAATGATCGCAGAGCCGCTCGTGAGATTTTCGATGTGGACGACTTTATTGAGGTATATGTCGATACTCCGGTGGAGATTTGTGCCGAACGCGACCCGAAGGGCCTATATGCAAAAGCGGCGTCGGGCAACCTTCCGAATATGACGGGCATGGGGCAGGGCTATGAAGTGCCTGAAGATCCTGAACTCATCTTGCACGGTGGAGGCAATCTCGATGAGCAGGTCGACACGCTTGTGGCGTTAATCGTCGGCGAGTGACATGTCTGCGCCGAATAAGTCCTTTGACCCGAAATCGCCCGCGAGCTTAAATGCGGACGCTGTCACCGCCATGGTCGACTCCGCTCTAGCGGCGATCGCTTTGGCGGCAACGCTTGACGAGTTAAAGGAAGCGCGCCTTGCACACGCAAGCGGTCGCTCCCCGCTGTCACTTGCTAATCGCGAAATTGGTTCCTTGCCGCCTGCCGCCAAAGCTGAGGCGGGTCAGCGCGTAGGGGCCGCTCGCGGAACCATCAAGCAAGCACTCGATGATCGTGCCGTCGAATTAGAAAGTGAACGTGATTCCCGCGTACTGCTCGAGGAGACAGTCGATGTCACGATGCCTACTCAACGGCGTCGAATGGGTTCACGGCATCCACTGACAACGTTGATGGAACGAATGTCGGATGTGTTCATTGCGATGGGATATGAGATCGCCGAAGGCCCAGAGATTGAAGCAGAGTGGCTCAATTTCGACTCGCTCAATATCGCTCCTGACCATCCCGCGCGCACGATGCAGGACACGTTCTACGTGGGCTCAGCGGACAGTGGAGTTGTGTTGCGCACGCAGACATCACCGATCCAAATGCGGGCGATGATGACTCGCGAATTGCCGATCTACGTTGTCGCACCGGGGCGCGTGTTCCGCACAGACGAGTTGGATGCGACTCATACTCCCGTGTTCCATCAGATTGAGGGTCTAGCTGTCGACAAGGGCATCACGATGGGTCACTTGAAGGGAACACTCGATCATCTGGCGTCAGCGATGTTCGGCACGGGCATAGTCACGAGGCTGCGCCCTTCATATTTCCCATTTACTGAGCCCAGTGCAGAGATCGATCTGCAGTGCTTCGTCTGCCGTGGAGAGTCCATAGGTGATCCGGAGCGCCCCTGTCGCACGTGCGGCAGCGAAGGTTGGATTGAGTGGGGTGGCTGCGGCATGGTGAATCCGCGCGTTCTGCGCTCTGCCGGAATCGATCCGGATATCTACTCGGGATTTGCCTTCGGCATGGGAGTCGAGCGCACCCTTATGTTCCGCCACGGCGTGACCGATATGCACGACATGGTCGAGGGAGACGTTCGATTCACTGAAGCGTTCGGGCTGGAGGTCTGATGCGCGTTCCAGTGGAGTGGCTGCGTGAATTGATTGGTATTCCCGAGATCGAGAGCGCTCGTGATATCGGCGAGCAACTGGTTCGTTGTGGGTTCGAGGTCGAAGGTGTCGAGGAGAGCGGTGCTGGTCTTAGCGGGCCATTGGTTGTTGGTCGTGTCGTCTCCATCGAGGAACTCACTGACTTCAAAAAGCCGATTCGCTGGTGTCAGGTCGACACTGGAGACGGCGCGCTGCGGGGAGTCATTTGCGGAGCTCGCAACTTCGCAGCTGGTGATCTCGTTATCGTCGCCCCGCCGGGCACCACGTTGCCAGGTGGATTTCACATCACTGCGCGAGAAACGTATGGGCATACGTCCAACGGCATGATTTGTTCCGAACGCGAACTCGGCTTAGGCGATAATCACGATGGCATCATCGTGCTGGCTGAGGGAAGCCCCGGCGACGATGGCGCAAAGGTGATGGGCATCGGCGACGCGGTCCTTGACATCGCGGTGACCCCTGATCGCGGTTATGCCTTGTCAATGCGCGGCATCGCCCGTGAGGCCTCCATTGCGTATGGTCTAGATTTTGTGGATCCTGGTCTCGCTCTTGCTGAATTGCCCGCGCCGGACGCACAGCGGCCCCCTCATGAGTCTGGTAGCGATGCTCTCGACGCCTGCGCTCTCCTCACCCTGCGAACGATTCGGGGCTTTGATCCTTCAGCACCTACCCCAGGTTGGATGAAGTCTCGTCTGACCGCGGCTGGTATGCGTCCGGTGTCACTCGCAGTCGATGTCACGAACTACGTGATGCTCGAAATTGGGCAACCTCTGCATGCCTTCGATGAGTCAAAGGTTGTTGGCGTCGTCCGCGCCGGCTGGGCGCGCCCAACCGAGACACTCGAGACCTTAGATCACGTCGTGCGCGCACTCCACGAAGAGGATCTCGTCATTCGTGACGATCGTGGCCCCTTAGGTCTCGCTGGCACGATGGGCGGACGGCATTCGGAGATTGATGACTCAACGACAGATATTGTGCTGGAGGCTGCGTGGTTCGATCCCCGCGTCGTAAGTCGGATGGCGCGACGTCACAAACTCAACAGCGAGGCATCTCGCCGATTCGAGCGGGGTGTAGATCGCGTCTTAGCGCCGTATGCTTCGGCTCGCGCGGCAAGCTTGTTACTTGAATTTGGTGGCGGCACCTATGCGGGCATGACCGCTGTGGAAGCTGCGTGGGATCGCCCAACCATTGCGATGGCCGCGGACCTCGCTCAGCGCACCGCTGGCTGCGAGATCCCGGTCTCGGAGTGCATCGAGGCGTTGGCGCGTGTGGGTTGCGAAGTTTCGCCTGACGGAGATGTGCTGAAGGTACTTCCGCCGGCGTGGCGACCAGATCTCACAGACCCGGCCGACTGCGTCGAAGAGGTACTGCGGCTGCACGGATTCGACCGAATTCCGGCGCGACTACCCATGGCCCCGCCTGGTTTTGGCCGCACACCCATTCAGCGACTCCGTCGCGTGGTGGGTATCACGATGGCGGCAATGGGCTGTGTAGAGGTGTTGAACTACCCGTTCATGTCCGTGTCTGATTTCGAAGCGCTCCGTCTCCCTTCCGATGATCTGCGCCGCCGTACTCCGGTGCTGGCGAATCCGCTCTCTGCGGAGGCTCCCTTCATGCGTTCGACGCTCCTCCCTGGCGTGTTGGCCGCCGCTCGACGTAACCGCGGACGGGGACTTGAGGACATCGCAATCTGGGAACTGGGTCGGGTCTTCGTCCTGAGGGCCGGCCAGCCCGCTGAAGGGTCTGTCGATCCCATTCGACCGAGCGTCGCGCACCGTCCTAGCGATCAGGACTTCGAGGCCCTCGAAGCGCTTCTTCCCGATCAGCCCCAGCACCTTGCCGCGGTCTGGTGCGGACAGATCGAGCCCTCTGGGTGGTGGGGAGCCGGACGGAATGCTGAGTGGTCGGATGCAGTCGATGCTGCCCTGCGCGTGATCAGCTCGGCCGGTGCCGAGGCAACCGTCGTACCTGCCGGCGATTCGGCATTTCATCCCGGTCGCACAGGGCAACTAATGATTGCGGGGACTGTCATCGGGCATGCGGGCGAACTGCACCCTGCGACCTGCGCGCATTTCGGTATCGCGCCGCGCTCTGTCGCTTTCGAAATCGACCTCGATGCACTTGCCGCTTTCGCGTCTCTACCAGCTGCTCCGGAGTTTTCTACCGCACCCGTGGCGAAGGAGGACCTCGCGCTTGTGGTGCCGGCACACGTGCGCGCGGCTGACGTCGCTGCGACCCTGCAGATGGCCGGGGGCATCCTGGTCGAAGACGTACGCCTTTTCGATGTCTATGAAGGGCCCCAGGTGCCAGCGGGGCATCGTTCCCTGGCCTTCGCCCTACGCCTACGAGCACACGGTCGCACGCTCACGCCTGAGGAGATCGCAGGCGTGCGGGCGGCCGCCATCGGTGCTGCAGCGGCTGCCCATGGAGCCACCCTTCGCTGACCCAGATACACGAGTTTTGTGCATATGCGCATATACTCTGAGTATGAGAGCAGCCGTTGCAGGAGCTTCCGGGTACGCGGGTGGGGAACTACTCCGCCTGCTCATGTCGCATCCCCAGTTGTCCATCGGGCCGTTGGCCGCGGGCAATCGGGCGGGGGATCGCTTGGGAGCGGTGCACCCGCAGTTGGCCAGCATTGGCGACATTGTCTTGGGTGACGCCACTGTGGATCACTTGTCGGACAGCGACATTGTGTTCCTCGCGCTTCCGCATGGTCAGTCGGCCGCGCTGGCTCGTGAACTGCCCGGCGATCTGCCCATCGTCGATCTTGGTGCAGATTTTCGGTTGGCGGATGAGGAAAATTGGACGAGCTTCTACGGCGGTGACCATGCCGGGACCTGGACCTACGGTCTGCCCGAACTTGCCTACCCGGACGGGACCCGTGGGCGGGACCATGTCTGTGAAGCGCGTCGCGTTGCCAACCCAGGGTGCTATCCGACTTCAATCATCACCGGACTTGCACCGTTGCTCGCTGCCGGGTTAATAGAGCCTGTCGACATTGTTGTGGTCGCCGCTTCAGGCACGTCTGGCGCAGGGCGCAAGGCGAGCGAGGCCCTACTCGGTTCTGAGGTGATGGGTTCGATGTCCGCTTACAAAGTAGGCGGCATACATCAGCACACTCCGGAGATTGAGCAGGCGCTTACCGATGCTTGCGGTGAAAGCGTGACCATCGGTTTCACGCCGATGCTGGCACCTATGTCCAGGGGAATTCTTGCTTCGAGTTCTGCGCACCTATCGGATGGCGCCACCGCGGAGTTGCTGTACGAGGCGCTGCGCGCGGCATACGCAGACGAGGAATTCGTCATCGTATTGCCGCCTGGTCAATGGCCGGTCACCGCGAGCACGTATGGCGCAAACACAGTGCACCTGCAGGTGGCTGCGGACGAGCGCACCGGCCGTGCTGTCGTGGTGTCTGCGATGGACAACCTAGTGAAGGGCGCAGCCGGTCAAGCGCTTCAAAACGCAAACATCATGTTGGGATTTGCTGAAGGAGCTGGCCTGACTACCGCGGGAATTGCGCCATGAGTGTCACCTGTGCCAAGGGTTTTCGGGCCGCCGGTGTAGCTGCTGGACTCAAGTCGTCTGGTAACAAGGATGTGTCGATTGTGATTAACGATGGACCATCACGGGTTGCCGCGGGCGTCTTCACACGCAATCGCGTGCGTGCAGCACCGGTGACGTGGTCGGAGCAAGTTCTCAAGTCCCACCAAGTGCGAGCAGTAATACTCAATTCCGGTGGAGCGAATGCTTGCACTGGCCCTGATGGATTTGTAGATACACATCGAACTGCCGAACATGTCGCACGCCTGCTCGCCTGCGGCGCCGGTGAGGTCGCCGTGTGTTCAACGGGTCTCATTGGCGATCGACTGCCCATGGATCTACTGCTTTCTGGTGTGGAACGCGCAGTGGCAGATGCCACTGAGAATGGGGGAGAGGACGCCTCTCTCGCGATCATGACCACGGACAGTATGCCTAAGCGCGCGGAGCTAGAGAATCCTTCGAAGTATCGGATCGGTGGTATGGCCAAAGGCGCCGGAATGCTCGCGCCCGGTTTGGCCACAATGCTCGTCGTCATCACGACAGATGCCGTCATCTCTGCCGAACTTGCTGATGCGGCGCTGCGCTCCGCGACGAGCCAGTCATTTGATCGAATCGACTCTGACGGTTGTATGTCGACGAACGACACTGTTTTGCTACTTGCAAGTGGTGCAAGTGGAGTAAGCCCCACCTCAGATGAATTCGTTCGCGATTTGCGTGTGGTGTGCGAGTCGTTGGCACGCCAGCTCATCGCAGATGCCGAAGGTGCGACGAAAGATATTGCCATTCTGGTCCGCAATTCGGCGTCCGAAGCCGATGGGTTAGAAGTTGCGCGAGCGGTCTCTCGCAGCAACCTGTTGAAATGCGCGGTCCATGGAGAAGATCCCAATTGGGGTCGCGTTTTGGCGGCTGTCGGCACCACATCTGCTGAGTTCGATCCACTTGCGATCGACGTTGCGATGAATGGTGTCTGGGTGTGTCGTGCATCTGCACCGGATGAGGACCGGTCGCTGGTGGATATGTCGGGGCGAGAAGTACGGATTGAGATCAATTTGCATGCGGGGTCGCATGAAGTCTGCGTCTGGACCAATGATCTGACCGCCATGTACGTGCACGAGAACTCGGCGTACGCGACATGAGCCTAGACACGATGTTGGGCTGGTTGAGCCCTCATGCCGGCTCCACTGTTGTGGTTAAGTACGGCGGCAACGCTATGACTGACGAAACTCTTCAAGATGCCTTCGCTCACACCATTGTGCTGCTGCACGCAGCGGGTATTCGCCCAGTCGTGGCCCATGGTGGTGGTCCACAGATCACGGACATGCTCAAGCGTCTTGGGATTGCCAGCGAATTCCGGGGTGGTTATCGAGTAACCACACCGGAATCCATGGACGTTGTGCGGATGGTGCTCACTGGGCAAGTTCAACGAGACATAGTCACGCGCATTAACAGGATCAAGCCATACGCCGTTGGCTTGAGCGGTGAGGATGCGCATCTGTTCACTGCGGAGCGTAGGACCGCAACTGTCGATGGCGAGTCGGTAGATATCGGGCTCGTGGGTGATGTCACAGATGTGCGTAGCGAGCTCATCAATTCACTCGTGGATGCCGGCTATATCCCAGTTATTTCATCGGTCGGCTTGAGCGCTGAAGGTGAGATCTTCAACGTGAATGCTGATACGGCAGCCGGGGCCCTGGCCGCAGCAATAGGGGCGTCGCGTTTATTGGTATTGACAGATGTTGAAGGCCTTTATCGAGACTGGCCAAGCAGTTCGGAAGTTATTCGCGAGATCGATTCCAGCGAACTTCGGGAACTTCTGCCGAGCCTTGACTCAGGGATGATTCCAAAGATGGAGGCATGCCTGCGGGCCGTAGACCTAGGCGTACCAGCGGCTTTTGTCATTGACGGGCGTATTCCATATGAGCCAGTTTTTCGGGCATTCACTGATGAATGGTCAGGCACGCGCGTCACGGGAGAAGCAGTATGAGCCTTATTGACAAATGGCCGAATGTGCTTGCGAACAACTACGGGACCCCGCCAGTGGCGCTTGTCCGCGGCAGCGGAGCTCGCGTATGGGACGAGAATGGTCACGAATACATCGACCTCCTGGCGGGCATTGCCACCAACTCGCTTGGCCACGCGCATCCCGCGTTGGTCAAAGCAGTGTCGGACCAGGTCGCCGTTCTTGGACACGTAAGCAATCTCGTCGCCCATCCACAGACTGTGCGGCTGGCAGAACGACTGCTGGCTCTGATGGACCCCGACGGTTCGCGCGGCGGTCGGGTCTTCTTCTGTAACTCCGGTGCGGAGGCGAATGAAGCGGCTTTTAAGTTGTCGCGGTTGACGGGACGCACCAAGGTCATTGTGGCTAATGGCTCCTTCCACGGGCGCACGATGGGTGCGTTGGCGTTGACTTCACAACCCACCAAGCAGGATCCTTTCCGCCCGCTACCCGGTGACGTCGTGGTGGTGCCCTACGGCGATGCAGAAGCGTTGAGAGCGGCCTTAGATGAATCTGTTGCCGCGGTGTTCCTGGAGTCGATTCAGGGCGAGGGCGGCGTTGTTGTGCCACCAGCGGGGTACTTGAGTGCCGCCCGTGCGGCATGCAACCAGGTGGGCGCATTGCTGATCCTTGACGAAGTACAAACTGGGATGGGCCGGTCAGGATCTTGGTTTGCATTTCAGGCTGAGGAGGTAGCCCCAGACGTAGTGACCCTCGCGAAGGGGCTCGGTGGAGGAATGCCCATTGGCGCGACTATCGCCTTCGGGAACGCAGCGCATCTCCTTCAACCAGGTTCGCATGGATCAACATTTGGCGGCAATCCGGTGTGCTGCGCCGCTGCAAACGCCGTAATTGACACCATCGAAAACGACGATGTGCTTGCTCATGTGCGGTGGGCTGGATCTTTCGTGCGTAAGGAAATCAACTCGTGGGACAACCCTCTCGTCAGCACTGTGCGGGGCGAGGGTCTCCTTCTCGGAGTTGTGTTGCGTGAGCCTGTCGCCCGTGAGGTGGAGGCATCTGCACGCCATCACGGTGTGCTGGTCAATGCCGCACAGCCGGACGTGATTCGAATTGCACCGCCCCTCGTTATTACTGAGTTGGAGATCCGCGAGGGACTCGCCGGTTTGCGGCTCGCGTTGGCGGAAGTAGGTGGCGCCCCATGACCGGCACGAGATCCGCAGTATCGCGTCGCGAGGCATTGACTCAATTGATTCGTTCGCATGCCATCGGGTCGCAGCGTGAGTTAGTGCAACTTCTCGCTGATTTCGGCTTTCGGGTGACGCAAGGAACGGTTTCGCGTGATCTAGTAGAAATTGGCGCGATCCGAATCGAGCGTGGTGGCGATCTTGTTTACGCGATTGGAAATTCTGATCTTGCCGGACCTCATAAACTCGCCCGAGTCATCGCAGATCTACTGGTGTCCGCCGAAGCTAGCGGCAATATTGCGGTCCTTCGCACCCCGCCAGCAGCTGCAAACTATCTAGCTTCCGCGTTAGACCGAGCCGCACTGCATGAGGTCATCGGCACAGTAGCGGGTGACGACACTGTCCTCGTTGTGACACGTGACCCGCGTGGCGGTCAGAAGTTCGCTGCCCGAGTACTGGCAATGTCTGGCATGGTGTCAGCGCAATCCGTGTCTGAACTGCAGGAGGGATGAGCAGTGGCTGAGGAGTCCAACAGGTTGTGGGGAGGGCGATTCGCGTCTGGGCCGTCTGACGCGATGGCGGCGCTTTCGCGATCTGTTCACTTCGACTGGCGTCTAGCGCCCTACGACGTGCGCCAAACCCAGGCGCACGCACGTGTTTTGCATGGAGCCGGCCTGCTCACTGTGGAGGAACTCGCCGAGGTCGACGGCGCCCTTGTTGATTTACTGGGAGACATTCTGTCGGGCCAATTCGAGCCGACGGCGGATGATGAAGACGTACACACTGCAGTTGAGCGAGGGCTCGTCGAACGTCTCGGCTCGCTAGGCGGCAAATTGCGTGCTGGGCGCAGTCGTAATGACCAGGTTGCGACGGATTTTCGGCTGTACCTCCGAGATCAGGTGCGTTTTGTCGCGCAGGCAGTCTGCGATCTTCAGGAGGCGTTGCTGGTTCAAGCCGAGCGTCATGCAGACACCGTGGCGCCTGGTTTCACGCATTTGCAGCACGCTCAACCTGTGTCTTTTGGTCATGAGTTGGCGAAGCACGTTCATTCGTTAGCGCGCGACATAGATCGGCTCAGGGACTGGGCCACGCGTAATGAGCGCTCGCCCTTGGGCGCTGGCGCGCTCGCGGGGTCGAGTCTTGGCCTTGATCCCGAAGCAGTCGCAACGGATTTGGGTTTTGTCGGCGCCTTAGCAAATTCCATCGATGCGGTGAGCGATCGGGATTGGGTGGCGGAGTTCCTCTTCATCGGAGCGATGATCGCGGTCCACTTATCCCGATTGGGCGAAGAGGTCATTTTGTGGACGTCGCGTGAGTTCCGTTGGGCGACCCTCGACGATGCGTGGTCAACCGGCTCTTCCATCATGCCGCAGAAAAAGAATCCCGACGTCGCCGAGCTTGCGCGGGGCAAATCGGGACGTCTCATCGGCAATCTCACCGGCCTCATGGCAACGTTAAAGGGGCTCCCTTTCGCCTACAACCGCGATTTACAGGAGGACAAGGAACCGGTCTTCGATACCGTCGAGCAACTGCTTCTCGTCCTTCCGGCAATGACCGGGATGATGGCCACGTTGACTTTCGACACTGACCGGATGGCGGCATCCGCTCCGGAAGGTTTCGCGCTGGCCACCGACATCGCAGAGTGGCTAGTGCGCCGTGGGGTGCCATTCAAGGACGCCCACGCCATCGCCGGAGTGTGTGTCCGTCGAGCCGAATCCCGAGGCGTGGAGCTCTGGGATCTCAGCGATGAGGAACTCTCGGCGATTTCCGAGCATCTCACCCAGCAGGTTCGCGGCGTCCTCACGACGCGAGGCTCGCTGGAGTCGCGGTCGTCCTATATGGGCACCGCGCCCGTGCGCGTCCGCGAACAGTTGGGCGACCTGCGTGGACTCGTGGCGGAGGATCGCGCGTGGGCTACGACACCCGTAGGTGGTCGTACGTCAAGATAGATGCATGAGCGACCTGCTGTCGGACCTGCATACGCGTGGACTTGTTGCACAAAGCACCGATCTCGGTGCACTGCATGAGGAGATGGCCAAGGGGCCTCTGACGCTGTATTGCGGGTTCGATCCGACCGCACCAAGTCTGCACTTGGGCAATCTTGCGCAGATCGTTCTCATCCGCCGATTCCAAGACGTTGGGCACCGTCCGCTCGCTTTGGTCGGTGGTGCTACCGGGCTTATCGGTGATCCCAAGATGACGGGTGAGCGCACTCTCAATCCTGCCGATGTTGTCGGGGGATGGGTCGATCGCATTCGCGCGCAGTTGGAGAAGTTCTATGACTTTAGTGGCGCCAATGCTGCGATTGTCGTGAACAATCTTGACTGGACTGAGGGCGTTTCCGCTTTGGAGTTCCTTCGCGATATCGGCAAGCATTTCAGCGTCAATCGCATGCTCGATCGTGAAGCGGTCGCAGCCCGTTTAGCGGGTGGGGGAATCTCCTACACGGAGTTCAGTTACCAAATTCTTCAGTCATTCGACTACCTCGAACTATTCCGCCGATATGGCTGCACACTGCAGACTGGTGGCTCCGATCAGTGGGGAAATATCACTGCGGGAGTTGATCTTGTACGTCGAGTCGAGGCGGCCTCGGTGCACGCGCTCACCTCGCCATTGATCACTAAAGCCGACGGAACAAAGTTCGGCAAGACGGAGTCGGGGACGGTGTGGCTCGACCCTGCGTTAACGAGTCCGTATGCGTTCTGGCAGTTCTGGATAAACAGTGACGATCGTGATGCAGCAACCCTGCTGCGGACTTTCAGCCTTCGCTCGATCGCTGAAGTGGAGGAACTGCTGGCGTTGCAGGCAGAACGCCCCCATGCGCGGGACGTACAGCAGGCGCTGGCTCGAGAACTGACCACGCTGGTCCACGGTGCTGCCGAATGCCAGGCCGCCGAGGAGGCCGCGAAAGCACTGTTTGGGCAAGCAGATCTCGCGACACTCCCGCCGGCCACACTCGACGCGGCGATGCGCGAGACGCCCTTTGTCGAGATTGCCCCTGACGAGATTGTGGGCGGCCAATTGCCGAGTTACGCCGATCTCCTGGCCCGAACTGGCCTTGTCGCTGGTAAGGGTGCAGCCCGAAGGACGATCGCCGAGGGTGGCGCCTATCTCAATAATGAGCGGGTGACCGCAGAGGACTACGCGCCCACCACCGCCGATTTGCTCCACGGGCGTTGGTTGGTACTGCGCCGCGGCAAGCGATCGATGGCCGGAATACTCGTCGGGGGTACCCCCCTGTAAGCCCCCTTGGGGGCCCGTGTAATGTAGGTCCTCCCGAGTTGGACGCCCTCCGGATGAAAGTCCGGGGCTAGGCCATGGGAAGACCCCGAGGCAAGTGATCGGAGTCACGCAGTGCCTGATTTGACCCGCGAGGTTCAAATCTGTAAGTTAGGCGAGTTGCCCCAAAACCGGGAGAGATTCTGGTAGAGGTGCGCACCCGCTCCTTGAGAACTCAACAGCGTGCCACATGTCGATGCCAATACCCCGTTCATGGGGTGCCTCGTGCACACCATGACGGATTTCCTT
>WLOK01000031.1 GCA_009699315.1 Actinomycetota bacterium | reverse complement strand
CCCAGGCGTGTCATTCGCAGCGGGCCCCTGATCGGTCATGGGGATACCTTGCCGCACTGTCTGCTCCATTGCGCCTATCGGGGTCCCGTGCCCATGTCGGATACAGCACAATGCCTCTATGGTGTTGCATCGTCCGGGTTGGCTCACGCGCTGGTCTGCGGACCCCGCTGTGCGCGTCGGCGTAGCAGGCGCTTCGTGGTCCATCGCTGGGTCCTTCGCGCGCGGACTTCTCCCGCGCTCCCCCATCGATCAAGCAGTCGCCACGGGTGTCGTCGCGGCAACCAACTATCAGCTCAGTGCCACTGCGTGGGCGGTCGTCGAAGCCTTGGCGTCTCGCCCCGGCCGCCGCCCCAATCTTCCGGCCACGGTCGCTGTCGCGGGCGCCGCAATTGCGGGTGGCCTGACTGCCAGCGCAGTCGGGCAACGCCTCGCGCAAACGTCCATGCCAGCTGCGGCACTCTCGGCTGCGGGGCGCAGATTCGCATTCATCGGCCTCGCCGGTCTCGCTGGCGCGGTGGCCGATGACGTGTTGATTAAGCGACTCAAATGGCAACCGGGTCTCGACACCACGCTCGTGCCCAGCATTGTCACGGGCGCAGCTGTCGCAGGCTTCACAGTTCTTGCGCGCTCTCGTCGTGCCAACAAGTACGGCATCGTCGAACCTGATCGTCAGAGCGTAAAAAGTGCCAACGGTCGCGCCATCGCACAGGCAGCGGTCGTAGGTGTTGGGTCCTCTCTCGCCTTGACCGGGTTGACGCTTGGCGAGCAGTTCGCCGCCCGCGGTCTCGAACGACTTCTTTCGCGCGGCATTCATCGCGAGACTGGCGCAATCGGATCTCTCATCGCACATACAACAGTGCTCGCGGCGATGGGTGCCGTTGGCACGCTTGGCCTGCACCAGATCACCGAGCGCATTCAGAAGCGCGATGACATAGTCGAACCCGCTTATCCTGCACCGCCCACCAACCCGCACGTGTCCTCGGGCCCTTTGAGCGCAATGCCGTTCGATGCACTCGGTAAGGAAGGGCGTCGATTCGTACTCATGACGCTTAGTGCAGCGGACATCACACACGTTATGCACGAAGACGCACGTGAGCCGGTGCGCGTGGTCGGCGGCTATGGAGCAGCGAGCAGTATCGAAGAACGCGCCCGCATGATCCTCGACGACATGAAAGCCGTTGGTGCATTCGACCGCAGCCTCATTGCCGTCGCCGCACCTACCGGCGTCGGCTACTTCAACTACACAGTGGCCGAAGCACTCGAATACCTCACGCGCGGAGACTGCGCGAGTGTCGTGCCGCAATACGCACTCGTACCTTCCGCACTTGCACTGGCCCGCACTCACGAGGGTTGCCTGCTCACGCGCCTCGTGCTCGAGGGCATCAAGGGGCACAGCGCGACCCTGCCCACGGATAAGCGCCCGCGTGTGGTGCTGATCGGTGAGAGCCTCGGAGCACTCGTCGCACTTGATGTCGCGACGCTGCCGGGGCCGTACGTCGGTGTCCCGGCCCTTGACCATCTTGGAGTCTCCGGCGGTATGTACCTCGGCGTGCCCTTCCTGACCGAGTTCTGGATGCGCTGGCGCGAGCACCCGGCCGCGATTGACCCACAGGGCCGAGTTGAGTTGGTCGCCGAGCCCGACGAGGCCAGCCCGATCGCGCCCTCGACCGTCCGGCACCTGATGATCGTGCACCACGACGACCCCGTGAACATGTACTCCTTCACGATGGTCCTGCAACCGCCTTGGTGGATGGGCCCGCCCGCGACCCGGCCGCCGCTGGTCCCCCGAGAGACGAAATTCCGCCCAATCACCACCTTCGTCCTCACCACGATGGACCTCAAGAACGCCATGCAGTCCAAGCCGGGCACCTTCGTACGCCTCGGACACGACTACCGCATCGAAGCCCGAGTGGGGCTCGAGCGGGCCTTCGGGCTGGTCAGCTCCACCACACAGGCCGAGGCGATCGAAACAGCCCTACGGCAGCGGGAGACCACCTGGGCGGCCCGGCGCATGGTGGCCCGCAAGATGGACCGGGCCCGGCGCTCCATCGAGAAGACCTTGGCGCAATGGGGCGCCCCGGCGATCGACGTGGCCGACCTCGACCCCGCCCAACTTGGGGACCTCCCGGGCGCGTTCGCCCGCCTAGCCAACCTCAGCGGTCCCCCCGGGTCGTGACGAAGATTTGGTCCGGTTAGGGGGACGTCCGGGCTGCACTCGCGGAGGCGGGGAGGTAGTCTTGGCCTTCAGGCCGATGACAGGCGTCGGCATGTGACTACTGCCGGGATATCCGGCCAAGGGGGTCGAGCCATGGGGCGCGGCCGGGCAAAGGCTAAGCAGACGAAAGTTGCCCGCGAACTGAAGTACGGCGGTCCGCAAACGGACTTTGCTCGACTTCAGGCAGAACTCGCGGGCGATTCCCACGACGAATACGTCGAGGTTGTCGAAGAGGTAGCAGTCGTCAAGGAAGAAGACGACCCCTACGCGAAGTACTACGAAGAGGACGAAGAAGACGAGGACCGCGAGCGCGCTGGCTGATTTAGCGCGCGTAGTTCCCGATCACACTGGCGGCTCCACCCTTGCCGCCCTTTGCCTCCGCGTCACCCGTCTCCCCATCGCGGCGATCCCGGACGGTCCCGCACAGCCACGAATCAACATTGCGCTCGCCTAACAGCGCGAGCGCCGCATCCACCGCGTCAGGCGCCACGAACGCCACCATGCCGACACCCATATTGAAAGTGCGCTCCATCTCGGCACGGTCAACTCGCTGCGCGATCACATCGAAGACCGGTTGGGGACGCCACGTCGCGCGGTCAATGTCGACCGCGAGGTGGGCCGGAAGAACGCGCGCAATATTCGCTGCAAGTCCGCCGCCTGTTATGTGACTGAACGCATGCACCTCAGTGACACGAGCAAGCTCAAGGCAATCGAGTGAATAGATCCGGGTGGGCTCAAGCATCTCCTCACCCACCGTACGGCCGAACTCGTTGAGATGCGTGTGCAGTCCTGGCCCACCATCACCGAGCAGCACTGCGCGCGCCAGCGAATAGCCATTGGAATGCAGGCCGGACGATCGCATGGCGATGGCAATGTCGCCCTTACGGAGTTTGTCGGGTCCGAGCAGCATGTCAGCGTCTACGACTCCTGTGCCTGCGCCTGCGACGTCGTACTCATCGGGCTCAAGCAGCCCAGGATGCTCAGCGGTCTCCCCGCCCAGCAAAGCGCAACCAGCCTGACGGCAACCCTCCGCAATGCCCGACACGATGTCAGCGATGCGCTGCGGCACCACGCGACCAGTCGCGATGTAGTCGGTCATAAAGAGCGGCTCAGCACCGCACACCACGAGGTCGTCGACGACCATGGCGACCAGATCAATGCCAATGGTGTCGTGCTTATCCATGCGTTGTGCGACCGCAACCTTGGTGCCCACTCCGTCTGTGGAAGTCGCCAACAATGGGCGGCGGTATTTCGCTAGAGCGGAGGCATCGAAGAGCCCAGCAAAGCCACCAAAGTCGCCAACAGCTTCAGGCCGTGTTGCCCGTGCGACCGAGGCGCGCATCAATGCGACCGCGCGCTCGCCAGCCTCGACATCGACGCCAGCGGAAGCATAAGAAAGTTGCTCACTCATACGAGCGGGATCTCCAACATCGGCGAGGTCAAGAACTCGGGCTCGGGCACCGTCACCGGGTAGATCCCATCGAAGCACGCACGACAGAGGTTGTCCTTGGGCAGGTTCGTGGCCTCAATGAGTGACTCGAGGTCGAGATAGCCCAGTGAGTCGGCGCCAATCGAACGACAAATCTCGTCGTTGTCGAGACCGTTAGCGATGAGTTCGGCTCGGGTGGCGAAGTCGATGCCGTAGAAGCACGGCCACTTGACCGGCGGGCTCGAAATGCGCACGTGCACCGACGCGGCACCCGCTTCGCGCAACATGCGGATCAGCGCGCGCTGAGTGTTGCCACGCACGATCGAGTCGTCCACCACTACGAGCCGTTGACCACCGATGACTTCACGAAGTGGATTGAGCTTGAGTCTGATGCCAAGTTGACGGATCGTTTGCGAGGGCTGAATAAACGTGCGTCCGACATAGGAGTTTTTGACCAGACCTTCCGCGAACGGGATGCCCGACTCCTGCGCATAGCCAATCGCTGCATAGCGGCCCGACTCGGGCACCGGGATCACAAGATCCGCGTCAGCCGCATGCTCACGGGCCAACCGTCGTCCTATCTCCATGCGCGCTGCCTGCACACTGCGGCCGGCGATTGAGGTATCGGGACGAGCGAGATAGACGTATTCGAAGAGACAGCCCTTGGGCGCGGGCTCGGCGAATTTATGTGAACGAAGTCCATGCTCGTCGATAGCGATAATCTCGCCCGGCTCAACCTCGCGGATGAATGAGGCACCCACAATGTCGAGAGCCGCAGTCTCACTTGCGACGACCCAGCCTCGCTCAAGTCGCCCGAGCACAAGCGGGCGGATGCCCTGCGGGTCACGGGCCGCAAAGAGCGTCGACTCGTTCATGAAGACAAGACTGAACGCGCCCCTAACATTGGGGAGTTCGAGCATCGCTGCATGCTCCAACGGAAGGTCGGCATGAGTGGCCAGCAATTGTGTAAGCAGATCAGTGTCACTCGTCGCTGACGACGAGCCAAAGGGCAATTCACCGGTTGTGGACGCCAACTCCTCGATCCGCTTGGTGAGATCGGCGGTGTTGGTTAAGTTGCCGTTGTGGGCGAGCGCGATGCTGCCTATCGCCGTAGAACGGAACGTGGGTTGAGCGTTCTCCCAGCAGGAGGAGCCGGTCGTTGAGTAGCGCGTGTGCCCGATCGCGACGTGACCACGCAGTGACTCGAGGCTCGCCTCCGTGAAGACCTGAGAGACCAGGCCCATATCTTTGTAGACAACGATGTTGCTGCCGTCGCTGACCGCGATACCCGCCGACTCTTGCCCGCGATGCTGCAGAGCGTAGAGCCCGAAGTAGGTGAGTTTTGCTACCTCTTCGTCTGGGCCCCAGACGCCGAATACACCACAGGAATCCTGCGGGCCTCGATCCAGTGGATCGAGCTCGTGGGTCAGCAGACCATCACCGCGGGGCACGGCCCCAGTCTAGTCGGCCCAGCGCGGGGGCAATCGCCTCCCGCGCTGGTGTCCGCTACTTGGCGACTTTCACCACCGTTGAGTGTGCGTAGACCGTGCCCAGGCCGAGGGAGTTGCGCCCGGTGATGCTCAGCCGATAGCTCGCACCCTTGACCAGTTTGGCGATCGTCGCGCTGGGGCTGGTAGCCACAACCTCAATATCGGGTGCGCCCTTCGTCGCAGAATCGAGGACCACCCGGTAGGCGGCCACCGGAGACGTGCCGGCGGGGCGCGTCCATTTCAGCGTGAGTGTTGTTGCATCCACCACCGCTGACACTTTGCTCACCTTGCCCAGCAAGCCGATCGGCATTTCTTCGATGACCCTGGACAACGACTCGCTGTTCCCTGTTGCCACAACAGTGAACTTGTAAGTCGTGCCATTGTCTAGACCCGTCACCACCTTCGTCAGCAAAGTGCCGCTGACTACGACTGTCTTCTTGGGGCCGCCACCGGTGATCGAGATGGTGTAGGTGTCTGCAGTCACGCCCTTGACCTGTTCCCACGTCAAGGTCACCTTGCCATCCCCAGCTACCCCACGCAGTCCCGCGATCGGTTGCGCGACGTTTTCGGTGCCCCCCGCGAGATTGAGAATCGGTCCGAGCACGTTGGATACCTGTCGGTCGCCAGCACCGATGCCATTAGTGGCCGTCACGACGACTCGCAGGTAACGACCAACATCTGGCTTCATCAGTTCATAGGTAGCCGTTGTCGTGTCGACATTGAGCCATGGACCGCTAGCACTAGCAGCACTCTGCCATTGGTAGGCAACCGTCGGAGTTGGGAATCCTACGACCGACAGCCCATTGACACGCAAGGTCTTGCCCGACTGGAGAGTGCCCGCGACCGTGAAGTTAGAAAGATCCGGCGTCTGATTGACCGTTGTCTGCACGGTGTCTGATTTCGTTCCGCCGGACTCCCCACGGTAGGCAACCACACTTACCGCATACGTTGAGTCACGTTGACGTTCCACTGGGTCCATGGATAGTTACCGAAGGCTGCGTCGTTCACCTGCGTGATGATGGGATACGTACCGCCAGTGCTGATTGTTTGTATTTCGCTCTTTTCACCAGACAGTGCGTCGTAACCACTGAACGTCACGGCGAAACCCACCCATGAGCCCAGGGTCCGCACGGGGGGAATGGCTGTGGGCTCGGTGACCTCATCATAGAAAATTGCCCACTTGATTTGTGAAGTTTCGTAGGGGAGGACTGCGTTTATCGTCTGACGTGACAGCGGATCGAAGTTGCCGTCAGCGACTTTGCGAGAAAATAGCACCGAGTCATCGGCTGCGTTGTAGATCTCGAATCCGGTGATGAGCCAAGCCCGATTGATCTCGATGTTGTAGGTGGTGAGCGTGCCGCTGCTGTCCTGTGTGATCGCAACTGCGGTGATGCCTGTGTGAATCGCGATGTTTGATGGGACTCCGGATGTCAGCTGCGTGGGCGCGCCGCCGTCAACGGTGAAAGTCGCCGTGCCAGTAAATGTCACGGTCATCGGCACCGCTGAATCGCGGGCATCACCCACGCCGCGATAGATGGTGCTAGACGATGGGCTGCTCACATCGAAGGTTTCCTGAAGTTTCGAGATCTGGATGCGAGATACGCCGCCATCGGCCAATGCAGCTGGTGCCAGAACAACAGCCGTGGCCGTCAATCCGAGAATCACCGCAACTGCGCTCAACCAAGCAACCAATTTGCGCCCATACATCTGCATGCCCACTCCTGATCAGGTCCCGAACTACTCTCTTTTTTGGAGAGTGCTCTTTAGAGATGTTTCTCTAGTGAATAGACTTAAGTTGAGGGAAGCAGGCCATGCAAGCCGAGCCAAACCTGTTTTTTGTCCGTGGCAGAAAAAGGACCGATTGCGGGGTGCTCCCCGGGACTTATATGGGGAGGAAGGGCCGTATTGGTAGGGGTTGGTTACCAAAAAATCACGTTGGCAAGCGTGTCACTCAGGTCGCTACGCTCACCACTGGCACGTAGTCGCCCGGTCGCCGCGGCCTCCAGCCAGGTGTGCTCGCCGGCGGCGAGGAGGAGCCAGGTCCGCGCATCAGCCTCGACCACGGCCGGAGGGGTCCCCCGGCGGTGCTTGGCCCCGGGAAGAATCTGCACTGCGGCATAGGGCGGGATCCGTACCTCCACGCTGTTGCCCGGCACGGCGTCGGTCAACCGCGCGAGAGTCTCTTTGACGGCAGCCTTCTCGATGTCTCGGGCCGGCACTTCGCCAGCCGCATAGGCGGCCAGGCACTGCTCTAAGGGAGTCATCAGCCAAAGAGGGCGGGAATCGTCGCCTCGTGGGCTTCGCGTAACTCGGCGATAGTGACGATCGGCCCGCCGAGGTCGAGGCGGTCGCCCGCCACAACGCCCAGCCGCTGGAGAGCAACCCCCTGCGACGCACACAGCGCCGTGAGGCGTTGGGCGTCTTCGGCTGCGACGCTCACGACTGCTCGCGCAGTCGACTCAGAAAACGACCAGACGAACAGATCACCCGTGGGTTCGAGTTGTGCACCGACACCCGAACGCATGGCCATCTCCGCCAGCGCGATGAGGAGGCCACCGTCTGAGATGTCATGCGCAGCATGGAACCAGCCGAGACCGTCTGCGCACACACTCGCGAGCGCGATCTCTGCAGCTAGGTCGACCTTCGGCGGCAGGCCACCAAGATGTCCGTGCATTACATGCGCCCACTCGCTGCCCGCGAACTCATCGCGTGTCTCACCGAGTTGGAAGATGACGTCGCCATCACTCCACGCGATGGATGTGCGCTTGGTGACGTCCTCGATCACGCCGAGCACGCCCACGACAGGAGTCGGCAGAATCGCCGTGGTGCCGGTCTGGTTGTAGAAGGACACGTTGCCGCCGGTGACGGGGATGTTGAGTTCGAGACAACCATCGGCAAGACCGCGTGCTGCTTCGGCGAACTGCCACATCACTTCGGGATCCTCCGGGGAGCCGAAGTTGAGACAGTTGGTCACGGCGAGCGGGACCGCGCCAGTGACACCCACGTTGCGATAGGCCTCTGCGAGCGCGAGTTTTGCGCCGTTGTACGGGTCGAGTTTTGCGAAGCGACCGTTGCAATCGGTCGACACTGCGACACCGCGACCAGTCACTTCGTCTACGCGCACCATGCCAGAGTCTTCGGGCTGGGCGAGCACCGTGTTGCCGAGCACGTAGCGGTCATACTGATCGGTGATCCAACTCTTTGATGCGAGATTTGGCGAGGCGATCAAAGTCAGCAATGTAGATCGCACTTCTTCGGCCGTTGCTGGGCGTGCGAGCCGATCAGGCGCGTCGGCTTGCAGCGCATCGAGATAGGCGGGGCGTTGCATCGGGCGCGAATAGACCGGGCCGTCGTGCGCGACACTTCGTGGCGGCACGTCCACGATCTGTTCACCGTGCCATTCAACGGTGAGTCGACCTGAGTTGTTGACCTCGCCGATCACCACTGCTTCGACTTCCCACTTATTGCAGATCGCCATGAACGCATCAAGATCGGCTGGTGTCACGATCGCACACATGCGCTCCTGCGACTCGCTCATCAAGATCTCTTCGGGTGACAACGTGGGATCGCGAAGCAGCACGCGATCGAGCCACACGTGCATACCGCCTTCGCCATTGGACGCAAGTTCGCTGGTGGCACAGGAGATACCAGCTCCGCCGAGATCTTGGATGCCTTCGACGAGTCCGGCGTGCAGGACCTCAAGCGTGCATTCGATAAGGAGTTTCTCCATGAACGGATCGCCGACCTGCACACTTGGTCGCTTAGTTGGGCCGCCCTCGCTGAAGGTCTCACTAGCCAGCACTGACACACCACCGATGCCGTCGCCGCCGGTGCGTGCGCCGTAGAGAACGACCAGATTGCCAATGCCCTTGGCGCTTGCAAGGTGAATTTCGTCGTGGCGCAATGCTCCGATGCACAGCGCGTTGACGAGTGGATTGCCTAGGTAGGAAGCATCAAAGACAACTTCGCCGCCGATGTTCGGCAGGCCCAGGCAGTTGCCATAACCCCCGATGCCGGAGATAACACCGGGCAATACGCGACGGGTGTCAGGCGCATCGGCAGGCCCAAAGCGAAGCGGGTCCATGACCGCAATCGGCCGTGCACCCATCGAGAGGATGTCACGAACGATGCCACCGATGCCAGTGGCTGCACCTTGGTAGGGCTCAACGTACGACGGATGATTGTGGCTCTCGACCTTGAAGGTCACTGCCCAACCATCACCGATGTCGACTACACCTGCGTTTTCGCCGATGCCCACGAGAAGTTGCGGCCAGCCTTCGGCGGGCTTCTTCTCACCGAACTGACGCAAGTGAACCTTGGAGGACTTATACGAGCAGTGCTCACTCCACATAACGCTATACATGGCCAACTCACTCGACGTGGGCCGACGGCCAAGAATCTCGCGGATGCTCTGGTATTCGTCGGGCTTGAGGCCGAGTTCGGCAAATGGTTGCTCCGACTCAGGATGCGCTGATGCGCTGCTGACAGTGTCGAGACCCACGATGTTCCTATCGGCTGGCGAGCAGTGAAGTGAGTACGGAAGTGAAGAACGGCAAGCCATCAGTCGTCGGGCCAGTCAGTGCGTCGATGGCGTGTTCGGGATGTGGCATGAGGCCGACAACATTGCCGCGCGCATTGGTGATGCCGGCGATCGCACGCCTACTGCCGTTGGGGTTGGGCCCTACATAGGTTGCAACCACCCGACCTTCGGCTTCAAGCATGTTGAGGGTCGCATCGTCAGCGATGTAGCCACCTTCGCCGTTCTTCAACGGGATCACGATCTCCTGGCCTGCAGTGAAGTCAGCTGTCCATGCAGTGTGGGTGCTCTCAATGCGCACCTTTTGATCGCGACAAATGAAGTGCAGGTGGTCATTGCGTGTTAGGGCACCGGGCAGCAGGTGCGACTCGCACAGGATTTGAAAGCCATTGCAGATGCCGAGGACCGGCATACCGTCATTAGCGCGCGCCACGATTTGCTCCATGATCGGTGCGAATCGAGCGATAGCGCCGCAGCGTAGGTAGTCACCGTACGAAAATCCACCCGGCAAAATGACCGCGGCCACGTCGGGGAGATCTGCGTCTCCGTGCCACAACGCGATTGGGTCACCACCGGCTGCGCGAATTGCGCGCGCCGCATCACGATCGTCGAGCGATCCAGGGAAGGTGACAACGCCGATGCGCGAGGTCACGCGGCACCCTCGACGCTCACGATGCGGTAGTCCTCGATGACCGGATTGCAGAGCAGAGTGCCAGCGAGGGTCTCAAGCGCGGCCATGCGGTCGGCAGTCAACTCGCCCTCGATAGTGAGTTCGAAACGCTTGCCCTGACGAATGTCCGCGACGCCCTCAAAGCCGAGGCGAGCGAAGGCCCCCTTGACCGCGCGACCCTGCGGATCGAGAATCTCAGGCTTGAGCATGACCTCGACGACTACGCGGGTTTCGCTCACTTAGGCTCCTCAGGTGCGGGCGGTCCTTCAAGTCTAGTTAGGCAGCGTGAGGCGTGACCGCGGGAGGTGGGATCAGCCGACGGGGCCGACCCCGCCGCGCCAGAGGGTCAGATTGATGCGGACGACGCCTCGGCGGATTTGGGTGAAAGTGGCGGTGCCGCGGGATCCGGCGTATTCGCTAGTACCGCCGAGGATGACCATTTGGGTCTCCTCCCCCACGATGCCGACGCCGCCCACAATCAGCGAGCCGCCCGACAACTCATAGCGGCCAGCAACCGTCATCACCGAAATGTCACCGACCGGGAGAAATGTGGTCTGAATAAGGTCGTACTTGCCCGTCGGCGTGCGGTGCCGGTCGTCCTTGCCGTTGAGAGTGCCCACCTCCGCCGAGACGATTGCTCCAATCACCCGGCCCTCGATAGGACCTTTGGTGGTTGCCGTGATCGTGGGCGACTCTGGCTTGCCATCACTCAGTCGGGTGTACGTCAGCGCGATCTTCGTGCGCGTCGGAGACTGCGGCACTATGCGGGCATCTCCACGAACACCGAGGTATTCGCCCGTGCCGCCGAGGATTGCATACGAGGCCGCCGCAGGCTTGCCGTCACGCTTATCCAGCAGCAACCCACGCAGTAGCACTGTGCCGTTGGGCAAGGTGATGCTCGCGTCAGTCGTACGGGAATTCGCCGTATCCCCCCGGGCGACCGTCACGGCACTCGCCAGAAATGCGCCACCACCTTGCACGGAGCCGGTGGTCGCGGTCGTCGCGCCCAGACCACCAGGGCGATCCGATGCCGTGTCCGTCGATGCCAGTCCGACGACCTGCACGTTCTGACGTAGCGGCGTGGACTCAAGGGTGAGATCAAAAGCTAAACGCCAACCGCGCTTCATCCTCATCAACGTCATGTTGCCCGTAGCGCTGCGATAGTTGCCGATGCCGCCAACCACGGCCATATACCAACTCGCTTGTGGTCTATCCCGGTGCTTGGCGATAACCAACGTCTCGCCAAAGAGCGCGTTGCTGCCGCTCACGAATGTTGCTCGAGCGATACGCGCCTCGTTGTCACCCGCATATTTAGGATCTACGACAGTTTCTGTCAACGTGAAGGTGCCGATCTTGCCGCCGGAATAATCCGACACCGATCCCTGCGTCACCGTCACATCTCCGACGTGTACGTGCGAGTCGCTCGGAATAATTACCGAGTCGGCGAGGCGCACGGAATACGCCTCGTTGACGCGATTGCTTGCAGGGGGCGACACTTGAGGCGACGCGTGAGTGATGGGCACGCACAACGCAGTCCCTGCAATGAGTGACAGGGCGACAACAGCCGTACGAACGAATTTCACTCGACCACGTTACCCCGACATCGCCCGAAAAAGGGTGCTAGAGGGTCTTCACCGCGGAGTGGTGATAACGCTGAGTGAGCAACTGAGCGAGCACGGGCGCCGTATTCGTCTCTCCCTGCGACAAACACCAGTTGCGGACTTTGTTGACGAACTTGCCCACAGTCACGTGTGTGATTGCTGCACCATTAGTCGCCCATACGTCAATGGTGTCCATGCTGTCCTCAGCGAGAGCCGAGGCAGGAGTGGAGTCGTCGACCACAACGTCGGACTTCACAATCCACGAGTCTGCTCCGTAGATCGACTCGCCCTTGGAGACAGTCACAACAACGGTGCTGGTGCCCACTACCTTGCCTTTCGAATCACGGAATGTGTGCTCCCATGTACCCACGAGTCCCGACAGTTGAGCAGTAAATCCCTGCCAAGCTAAAAGTGTGGTCTGCACGTTCGAGTATTGGAAGATCTCATTGATGATGGATGCCATCTTGCCGTTGCGGCCGGTGACGGGATAAAAAATCGTGGACGAGACCCAACCAGCCGACTTCTCTCCACGCACGCGTTGCTGACCGGCTGTTTGTGTGGGTCGCGCGCCATCGGAAGAACCAAAGGCCGACCCGGAGGGGTTGCCAAACCAACGCGGCGCGAGCGGCTTCTTGATCAATGCCTGCTTGAGACCTGTCTCATTCAGGAGGGTGTACTGGGTCTTTGCCGGTGCAGCCGCCGAGGAACTTGTGACTGCCAGCGGAAGAGCAACGGCGACTGCGGCAACAGCGATGAAAAAACGACGCATAGATCCTCCATAGTTCGGACCTACTGGCCCCGTTGAATCCCAGAATACTCAAATCCAAAAAAAGTTGGGCTTAAACGAAGGTTTTCCCAGTGAGGCGCTCATAGGCCTCGACATACTTCGCCCGAGTGCGCTCGACGACTTCATCCGGCAACGACGGCGGTGCTTCGCCGGAGTGGCGATCCCATCCCGAATCGTTGAGGAGCCAGTCGCGCACGTACTGCTTGTCGAAGGATGCCTGCGCACCGCCCGGAGCCCACGTGTCTTCGGCCCAATACCGTGACGAATCAGGCGTGAGAACTTCGTCAGCCAGAATGGTTTTGCCTTCGTAGGCGCCCCTCATGCCGATGCCGAATTCGAACTTCGTGTCAGCGAGAATCAATCCGCGTTCAAGAGCAATTTCGGCTGCGCGCTCATAGACCGCCATTGTGATGCGGCGCGCTACCTGCGCTTCTTCTTGACCTACCATGCCCATCGCCTCATCAAAGGTGATGTTGATGTCGTGGTCACCGACCGCAGCCTTAGTGGCCGGAGTGAAGATCGGCTTAGGTAAGCGTGATCCGTCCTTTAGCCCTGGTGGCAAGCCCACTCCACACACTGTGCCCTTTGCTTGGTATTCAGTGAGACCCGAGCCCGCAAGATAACCGCGCGCAACACACTCCATCGGAAGCATGTCGAGCTCACGGCAGATCATCGCCCGGCCAGCCACTTGTTCGGGAACATTGGTCGTGATGACGTGATTGGACACGATGTCGGTGAGTTTGTCGAACCACCACAGACTTAACTGCGTAAGAATGCGACCTTTATCAGGGATCGTCGTCGGCAGTACCCAGTCAAATGCCGAAATACGATCACTCGCAATAAAGAGCAGATTGCCATCAGGAGTGCGATAGAGATCGCGCACCTTGCCGGAATAGACGTGTACGTAGTCAGCCGGCAAGCCGTAGTCGGTCACAAAATGCTCCCAGGCGTATAGGTAGCCGCGTCGGGATAGCGAGCGACGATGGTGCGTACAGAGTTGATGACCGAATCTACTTGGCTTTGCGCTGCACCGGAGAACTCGAGCGGCGACGCGACAATGCGATCGAGATCGGCACGCGACATGCCACCGAGACGTGCATCTGCAGCAAGTCGGTCAAGCAGATCATTGGAGTCCTGTCCAGCGCGAAGCGCTAGTGCTACGGCCACGGCATGCTCCTTGATGGCTTCATGCGCCGCCTCGCGGCCAATGCCACGACGTACGGCTTCCATCAAAATCGCAGTGGTGCCGAGGAACGGCAAATAGCGCTGAAGTTCGCGATCAATCACAGCCGGAAACGCACCGAACTCATCGAGAACCGTCATGAAGGTTTCTAACAAGCCATCGATTGCAAAGAACGCATCAGGCAACGCAACTCGACGCACAACCGAGCACGACACATCGCCTTCGTTCCATTGACTTCCCGACAACTCCCCCACCATCGACAAGTACCCACGTAGCACGATCGCGAGACCATTGACTCGTTCGCAGGAGCGTGTGTTCATCTTGTGGGGCATTGCACTAGATCCGACTTGCCCCTCTTGGAAGCCCTCAGTCACGAGCTCGTGCCCAGCCATCAACCGAATCGTGATCGCAAGACTCGAAGGGGCCGCAGCAAGATGAACAAGCGCTGACAACGCATCAAAGTCCAGCGAACGCGGATAAACCTGCCCCACACTCGAGAGGATCCCGGAAAAGCGCAGATGCTCGGCGACCGACTGTTCCATGGTCTCAAGCGAATCCTCACCCCCCAACAGGTCCGCCATGTCCTGCGACGTCCCCATTGGTCCCTTGATGCCGCGCAGCGGATAGCGCGCAATCAACTCTTCGAGACGCGCGAATGCGATCAAGAGTTCATCAGCAGCCGACGCGAAGCGCTTGCCCAATGTCGTGACCTGCGCGGCAACGTTGTGCGAACGGCCTGCAATCGCGACGTCTTGGTACGTGGCCGCAAGATCCGCAAGTCGCGCAAGCGTCGCGACGACGCGGGCGCGAATAAGCACGAGCGCATCCCGGATCTGCAACTGCTCGACATTTTCGGTGAGGTCACGCGACGTCATACCTTTGTGAATCTGCTCGTGACCGGCGAGCGCGTTGAACTCCTCGATGCGAGCCTTCACGTCGTGACGCAGAACGCGCTCACGTGCCGCGATGCTCACCACATCGACGTCGTTGACCACGCGCTCGTAGTCAGCGATAACTGCGGCCGAATCTGAGCCGGCAGGGACTCCGAGGCTCACCTGGGCCCGCAGCACGGCGATCCAGAGTTGACGCTCGAGAACGATCTTGCGCTCAGGCGACCACAACTCAGCCATGGCTGCTGAGGCGTAGCGAGCAGCCAACACGTTAGGGACGAGAGGGGATGTCACGGCCTTATCCTCCCATCCGCCGATCAGGTGGTCTTGAGTGCCGCCACGACTTTGGTCAACGAGTCCTTGGCGTCCCCAAAGAGCAAGGTCGTCTTGGGGTCGAAGAGCAGTTCGTTCTCAATGCCCGCGAATCCAGGCCGCATGGAGCGCTTGAGGAAGACGACCTGATGAGCAGCGTCAACGTCAAGGATGGGCATGCCATAGATCGGTGCGGACTTGTCCGAGCGAGCAGCCGGATTGACGACGTCATTGGCGCCCACAACGAGGACGACATCGGTCGAGGAGAACTCCGGATTGATCTCGTCCATCTCCTTGAGTTGCTCATAGGGCACGCTGGCCTCGGCAAGCAGGACGTTCATGTGTCCAGGCATGCGTCCGGCCACGGGATGGATCGCGTAGTCGACCGTCACGCCGCGCTCAGTGAGCAGGTCAGCAAGCTCACGCAATGTCGACTGCGCCTGGGCAACCGCAAGACCGTAGCCCGGAACCAAGATCACCTTTGACGCGAAGCCCAGCATGATCGCCACGTCATTAGGTCCAGCCGAGCGCACTGGACGGTCCTCACCCGAGCCCGCAGCAGTGACTGCCTTGGCCGAGAACGCACCGAACAGCGTCGAGGTCAGCGGACGACCCATGGCCTTCGCCATGAGGCTCGTCAACACCGTGCCGGATGCGCCCACCAAAGTGCCCGCCACGATCAGCAGGACGTTGTCGAGGACGTAGCCCGAAGCAGCAACGCTCAAGCCGGTGAAGGCGTTGAGGAGCGAAATGACGATAGGCACATCGGCTCCACCAACGGGGAGCACGAAGAGCACACCGAAGAAGAGCGCGAGTACGAGCAGGACAATGAGCAACCACGTCATCGGCGAGATGACCAGCCATACGGCGGCCACCACTGTGAGTACGGCGACCAGGATCGTCACCCAGCGTCCTGCCGGGATAACGACCGGGCGAGAGGTCATCAGCTCCTGCAACTTCAGGAAGGTGATGATCGAACCGCTGAACGAAATGGCACCGATGACCACCGTGAAGACCGTCGCGATCAGTGCAGGAATCGACTCACCACCGCCGTGCAGGAACTCAATAACAGAGATGAGCGCGGCTGCGCCACCACCCACGCCGTTGAACAAAGCGACCAGCTGCGGCATCGCAGTCATCTTCACTCGCCGCGAGGCAATGATGCCCACAACGCTGCCGACAGCAATCGCGATGAGGATCACCGGGAGGTTGTTAGTGCCGATGCCACTAAAGAAGACCGCAACTGTCGCAACAAGGGCGCCGAGCGCGCCCAGCAAATTGCCATTGCGAGCGTTCTTCGGCGACGACAAGCCCTTAAGCGCGAGGATAAAGAGAATCGCGGCGATCAGGTACGCGAGCTGGACCCAGACGCTCATCGTGAGTCCTCCTTCGCAGGAGTCTTCGCACGTGGCTTAAACATTTCCAGCATGCGGTCAGTCACAACGAATCCACCCACCAGGTTGATTGCACCTAGCAAGATGGCAATGACGCCGAGGATGGTGACGCCCACGGATTCGGACTGCGCTGTGACGATGATGCCACCGATCAGGACGATGCCGTGAATAGCGTTGGCGCCGGACATCAGCGGCGTATGGAGCACCGTCGACACCTTCGACACAACCTCGAAGCCGACGAAGATGCTCAAGATGAAGATCGTGAGAAGTCCAATCTCGGGGCTCATGCGCCTGCACCTCCCATCGCCGCACGCGCGGCCTCATTACGGATCTCGCCATTGAGCACTACCGCACATCCGGCGAAGACTTCGTCTTCGGGATCTATGTTGACCGAGCCATCCTTGACGGCAAGACCAAGAAGCGCCAAAACATTCATTGAGTACAGCTGTGAAGCATGGATAGGCATCTGGCTGGCGACATCTTGCGCACCCCAGACGAGAACCTCGCCGAAGGCAATCTCTGACCCCGCGACGGAACCTTCAACGTTGCCGCCCGTCTCCGACGCCAGATCCACAACAACCGAACCTGGTCGCATCTG
>WLOK01000030.1 GCA_009699315.1 Actinomycetota bacterium | reverse complement strand
TCGTAGATCGCGCTGTCTCCGTGTGGGTGGTAGTTGCCCATGACATCACCGACGACACGGGCGGACTTCGAAAAGTTGCGATCGGGGCGGTAGCCGCCGTCGTACATTGCGTACAAGACGCGGCGATGTACGGGCTTGAGACCATCGCGCACATCGGGGAGCGCACGAGAAACAATGACACTCATGGAGTAGTCGAGATAGGACCTCGCCATTTCAACTTGCAGGTCAATCGGCTCGATGCGGCCACCCACGGGCACTTCTTCGATCACATTGTCATCAGTCACGGAGATCCTCTAAATATCCAGGAAGCGAACGTCGCGGGCATTGCGCTGAATAAAGTTGCGGCGTGACTCAACGTCCTCGCCCATCAGCACGCTGAACATTTCATCGGCTTGAGCCGCATCGTCGAGAGTGATTTGCAGCAATACGCGGCGTTGGGGATCCATTGTCGTCTCCCACAATTCATCGGCGTTCATCTCACCGAGGCCCTTGTAACGCTGAATGCTTTCTTCCTTGGGAAGGCGCTTATTGGCGGCATACCCGGCCTCGAGGAATGCGTCGCGCTCACGGTCGGAGTATGCATAGTCAGGAGTGTCACGACTCCACTTGATCTTGAACAGCGGTGGCTGGGCGAGGTAGACCTTGCCGCTCTCGACTAGCGGCCGCATGAATCGGAAGAGCAGCGTCAGCAACAGGGTGCGAATATGCTGGCCGTCAACGTCAGCATCGGCCATCAATACGATCTTGTGATAGCGCAGTTTGTTGATGTCGAAGTCGTCTTGTACGCCAGTGCCGAATGCAGAGACAAGCGCCTGAACTTCAGTGTTGGCAAGTACCTTGTCGATGCGAGCCTTTTCGACGTTGAGGATCTTGCCACGGATCGGCAGGATTGCTTGCGTACGTGGATCACGACCCTGTCGCGCAGAGCCGCCTGCAGAGTCGCCCTCGACGATAAAGACTTCGCACTCTTCGGGTTCACGCGACGAGCAGTCAATCAGCTTGCCCGGCATGCCAGCGCCACCGAGGAGGCCTTTGCGGTTGCGGGCGAGATCGCGTGCTTTACGAGCGGCAAGGCGTGCCGTTGCAGCAAAGACCGACTTGCGTGCGATTTCTTTGCCTTCACCGGGGTTCTTTTCGAACCAGGCAGCCAATTGGTCGTTGACGGCCTTCTGTACGTACGCCTTCATTTCGGTGTTGCCCAACTTGGTTTTAGTTTGCCCCTCAAACTGTGGTTCACCAAGCTTGACACTGACGATCGCTGTGAGACCCTCACGGACGTCTTCACCGGAGAGATTGACGTCTTTCTCCTTCAAGATGCCCCACTCGCGAGCGAACTTATTAACCAATGTGGTCAATGCTGCGCGGAAGCCTTCTTCGTGCGTGCCACCTTCGGTGGTGTTGATCGTGTTGGCAAAGGTATACACCGACTCAGCAAAGCCGGTGTTCCATTGCATGGAGATCTCCACGGCGAGCAAACGCTCAACATCTTCAGACGCAAGATCGATGATCGAGTGGTGCGCGGCACCCTTAGATGCATTGAGATGCTTGACGAAATCAGTAATGCCACCTTCATAACGGTACGACACACTGCGGCGTGCAGGTCCTTCATCGTCGAGCACTGCTGTGATCGCACGGTCGTCAGTGATCGTGATGCCGAGACCCCGATTGAGGAACGCCATCTCTTGGAAACGACGTGTCAAAGTCTCAAAGTCATAGTGCGTGGTTTCGAAAATGCCACCATCGGCCCAAAACGTAAGCACGGTGCCGGTCTTGTCTGTCGCCTCACCCTTCACCAGCGGTGTGGACGCCGCTCCATAGACATAGGTCTGTCGCCAGACATGTCCGTCGCGACTGATTTCAACCTCAAGTTTTGTGGACAGCGCATTGACAACGGAGACACCAACGCCGTGCAGACCACCCGAAACGGAGTAGCCCCCGCCGCCAAACTTGCCGCCTGCGTGCAGCACCGTGAGTACGACCTCAACGGCGGGCTTGTGCTCGGTGGGATGCATGTCGACGGGAATGCCGCGACCGTTATCGGTGACTCGAACACCCCCATCGGCCTGAAGAACAATGGAAATATCGGTGGCGTAGCCAGCCATGGCCTCATCAACGGAGTTGTCGACCACCTCGTAGACGAGGTGATGCAGCCCGCGCTCACCGGTAGAACCGATGTACATGCCCGGGCGCTTGCGCACTGCGTCAAGGCCCTCAAGGACCTGAATCGCGCCGGCGTCGTAGGTCAAGGTGTACCTCTCGGGTAGACAAAGATGCCTGGGAAACTTCAGCCCCAGTCTACCTGCTCAGAGTGACTTACCATCGTCACAACACGGCCTGTGGACGCCGCCGGGCTAATGACCCCCCCGGGTGTAGGTTCCTGTACCGGGTTTGGCCCCGGAAGCCGCGCAGATGCCCGGAATCCCCCTCGAACATGTACTCCAGAGATGGCCGTCGGCTACCCGTAGGTATCGCGAGGACCTCGACCCGGCACCCGGCGCAGGCCGGCCCGCCAACTCGGCGCAGAAGGACCCAAAATTCGGATCCGCCCGACGACACCGCGCCCGATGGCGTCCTCAATGCGGGAGTGGACCTGGCCCTGGAGCAGGCGCATTTGGGTCGCCCAGGCCGTGGAATCGGCTCGCAGGACCAATTCACCGGCTTGATCGCCATCTCCGGCCGTAAACGACTCACACACCACGTGGGCTGCCACATCTGCGCCCACGATCTCAGCCCAACGCGACTCCAGGCTGCCCCCCGCCGCTGCCTGCTCCCAGCCTCGCTCCACCAGGAGTCGATCCAGGGCGCTGCTCAGCAGCTGTGGATCACGCTCGTCCGGCCCAGACCCCGAACTTCGTGGGGTCGTTCGACGCTGTGGCAGGGCTCTGCGACTTGCCCGAGCCCGCGAGAGGCTAATGGCGGCGAGGTCCGGACCGCCGGGATCTTGATCAGCCACGCGTCACCTCTCCTTCGTGAACAGTAAAACTCTCGCCGGTAAGACCTGCAGGAACATCTTCAACCACCGCTGCAGTGATCAGCACCTGACCAGCCCCCGACACCGCGTCAGCCAGTTGAGCACGACGCGAAGCATCAAGTTCGGCGAATACGTCATCAAGGATCAAAATTGGGTCATCGCCGTCTGAGCGCAAGAGGTCAAAGGCAGCCAAACGCATCGCAAGCGCCATAGACCACGCTTCCCCGTGTGATGCATAACCCCGCACCGGGTTATCACGCAACCGCAGCGATAGATCATCACGATGAGGACCCACCACCGTGATGCCACGGTCAAGCTCCTCGCGACGGCGGGAGGAGACAGCGTCAAGAAGTTGCTGCTCGATGCCAGATCGTTCCACATCAACATCCTCGAGCCACGACGATGAGTAGTCGATTTTGACCGGACCACGGCCCGCCGCAATACCTTCGTAGGCTTCCACAACGCGCGGGCGAAGAGCGTCGATCAATTCGAGGCGTGCAGCAGTTATTTCCGAACCGAAACGTGCTAGTTGCCCGTCCCACACTTCTAACGTGCCATCGATAGCGCTGGCATTCGCACGACGGGCGGATTGCGCGGATTTCAATAGGGCGTTGCGTTGCTTAAGAACTCGGTCATAGTCAGATCGCACTCCGGCGAGCCGCGGTGTGCGCTGAACAAGCAAGTCGTCGAGAAAAGATCGACGCTCGGACGGATCACCCTTCACCATCGACAAATCTTCTGGTGCAAAAACTACGACCCGAACAATTCCCAGTGCATCACGTGCCCGAGTGACTGGCGATCGGTTGACCCGAGCACGATTGGATCTACCGGGATTGATCTCAATCTCGACGGTCACACTCCGATCGTCGCGCACAACCTCAATGCCAATAGTCGCTTGAGTGGCACCATTCGCAACCAGTGGTGTGTCGCTTGCAACACGGTGGCTGCCGTGCGTTGCTACATAAACAATCGATTCAACAAGGTTGGTCTTTCCCTGCCCATTGGAACCAACGAAAGTTGTTATTCCTGGGGACAAATCAACATCCAAAGCCGCATAGCTGCGGAAGTTGACGAGGTGGAGTCGGCGTACGTGCACGGGCCTCAGCCCGCGAGTCGTACCGGCATCAGCAGGTAATGAAAATTAGGCGCGTCGTCAGTTGCTGGGGTGATGACAACAGGCTTCTCAGGAACGGTGAAGGACATGCGTGTAGATGCTGAATCGAGAACGCCGAGACCATCTAGGAGATAGTGCGGGTTGAGTGCAATCTCAATGTCAGGGCCCTCGAGTGTGCACTCAAGAACTTCACTCGCCTGGGCTTCGTCGCCTGTGCCAGCTCGCAAAACAACCTCATTGCTACTGAACGACATCTTTAGAGGTGTATTTCGTTCGGCTACGAGCGCTACACGCTTAACGGAATCAATGAGGGCCGCGGTGTTAATGATGGCTGCGGAGATGCTCTCTTTAGGCAGCAGTGCGCGGTAATCCGGGAATCCAGCGTCAAGCAGCCGTGCAGTCGTACGGCGACCATTGCCTTCGAAGCCGAGGAGGTTTGCGGGCTCAACCGCACTCACACCGAGGTTGACGGTGTCAGCATTGGCTAGAGACTTTGCGGTGTCCGCAAGTGTCTTTGCTGGTGCCAAGGCCTGAACGTCAAGACCCGGTGTAGCCGGCACCCAATCGAATTCGCGGACTGCCAGACGATAACGATCCGTGGCGACGAGTGTCACGCGTGTGTCGTCGATCTCAATACGGATGCCAGTGAGGAACGGCAGTGCATCATCACGACCCGCGGCAATAGCGACCTGAGAAACAGCACTAGCAAAAGACGCGCCAGGGATTGATCCACTTGCAGACGGCATGTCCGGTAGAGCGGGGTATTCGTCGACAGGAAGTGTGGGAAGGGTGAAGGAGCTGCGGCCACACGTCACCTGAACCCGCGTACCTTCAACAGCGAATTCCACCGGCTGAGCAGGAAGGGAACGCGCTATGTCACCCAGTAGTCGACCTGGGACAAGCACACGACCTTCTTCTGACACCGTTGCCTCAACGTCAACCTGTGCGGCCGTCTCTGCATCGAAACTAGACAGCGCAATGCCGCTTGCGGACGTGTGAATCAAAATGCCCGCGAGGACCGGACGCGATGGACGCGTGGGCAAGGTGCGCGCAACCCAAGTGACCGCGTCGGCGAAGGCGTCTCGCTCGATCCGGAACTTCACGGTGTAATCCTCTCAACGTACGGATGGTCATCCTGTCAGGTCTGAGCAGGAAGTGCACCGTCGTCCCCAAGGTCCGTGAGCCTATGGTCGTGATCGTGTTATTACTAGATAGAAGTAGTAGTAGTAATAGGCACGGTGGATACTGGGGATAAGTGGTGAAATCCCACGTCAGAGTCCTTTTTTTGTCCACACCACCGGTGGATGAAGGAGTTTGATCGGTGGATAGAGATTGCTACACACTTGTGAAGTCTGGTTGTCCACAGCTGTTGGAACCGCCGACTGTGGACAAGTGGGCTCAGTTAGCGGGAGGTCGACTTGATCCTGGCCGTGAGGTCGGTGACCTGGTTATAGAGGCTTCGGCGCTCTCCGATGAGGGTGCGAATCTTGCGATCGGCATGCATGACCGTCGTGTGATCACGACCACCGAAGGCTTGGCCGATCTTGGGAAGAGATAGATCTGTGAGTTCGCGGCACAGGTACATAGCGATCTGACGTGCGGTGACCAATACGCGTGATCGCGAGGTACCGCATAGATCGTCAATGGTCACTCCAAAGTAGGTGGCCGAGACGTTCATGATCTGGGTTGCGGTGATCTCGGGGCCGGCGTCTGAGGGAAGCAGGTCCTTGAGCACCTGTTCTGCGACCTCGAGCTCGACTGGGCGGCGGTTCAAGGAGGCGAATGCAGTGACGCGAATGAGCGCACCTTCGAGTTCGCGGATATTCGTGGAAATACGCGAAGCAATGAACTCGAGGACTTCAGGTGGGGCAACGAGTCGCTCTTGTGCGCTCTTTTTGCGGAGAATGGCGATGCGGGTCTCAAGGTCAGGTGGTTGGACATCTGTAGTCAGACCCCACTCGAATCGCGAGCGCATGCGATCCTCGAAGTCTTCCAACTGCTTAGGGCCAAGGTCAGAGGTAATAACGATCTGTTTGTTGGCGTTGTGAAGAGTGTTGAAAGTATGAAAAAACTCTTCCTGTGTTTGGACTTTTCCGGATAGGAACTGCACATCATCTACGAGTAGGACATCGACGTCACGGTATCGACGTTGGAAGGCGGCAGCCTTATCGTCACGAATCGAGTTGATGAACTCGTTGGTGAATTCTTCCGAGCTGACGTAGCGCACACGTGTGCCTTTGTAGAGCGCACGCGCGTAATGCCCGATCGCGTGCAAGAGGTGTGTTTTGCCGAGTCCGGATCCGCCGTAGATGAAGAGTGGGTTGTAGGCCTTTGCTGGTTGTTCCGCTACAGCGACCGCGGCCGCGTGGGCGAAACGGTTGCTGGAACCGATGACGAATGTGTCAAAGGTGTACTTCGCGTTGAGTCGGCCGTCCTCCACGCGTGTGCCAGGGGTGCCGGTGCCTGGGCGTTCGGGTTCAGGGGTCACAGACGCCACCGTGGCGTCGGCTTCGATGTCGAGTACGTCTTCATCAATGTCCGGTGCAATGGTGTCGTCAACCTTCACCGCAAGACTGACCTCGAAGCCAAGTTCGGCGGAGAGGGCCCGGATGATCATCGGACGAAGGCGCGTCTCAAGAACGTCCTTGGTGAAGTCATTGGGGGCAGCGAGCAGCGCGGTGTCGCCGACTAATCCGACGGGGCGGGTCAAAGCGACAAAGGCGCGCTGTTGGGGGGTAAGGGAGCCGTCGGTGAGCGTGCTGACCGCTCGGGTCCAGACCTCCGTGAGATCAATTTCGTCATCCACAGCGTTTCTCCTCATGAAAATTGCACTTAGTCCACACTAGTGCCGTTCATCCACATACTTATCCACAGGTGTGGACGCTGTGGATAATCTGGAACCCTAGCCATCTCGGACCCGTCCCTCAAGGGGTATGCCTAGGCCCATTTGTCGCGAGGGGCCCCGGTGCCGTAACCTTTGGTCTTCCACTAGACCTGCAGGAGTTCGAGATGAAGCGCACGTTCCAGCCCAATAACCGTCGTCGGGCTCGCACGCACGGCTTCCGACTCCGCATGCGTACCCGTGCCGGCCGCGCGATCCTCAGCGCTCGCCGTGGCAAGGGACGCGCTCGCCTCTCGGCCTGAACTAGCAGCTGCCGTGCTTCCCACGGTCCATCGCTTGCGTACCCGTAATGATTTCTCGCGAGTTTTGCGCGCCCGATCGCGCGCGTCTGTGGGGTGCTTGGTCATCCACGTCAATTCAGCAGGAGATGCACCGGCGCGAATGGGGCTAGTAATCCCAAAAACCGTTGGTGGCTCAGTGATTCGCCATCAAGTGGCTCGCAGACTGCGAGCGGTTGTTGCAGGTCGTATTGCTTCGTGGCCGCTGGGAATGGACGTCGTGATTCGCGCCCTGCCTGATTCGGCCTCGGCGGATGTAGGGAGGCTGGGGCACGATCTCGATCGTGCTCTTGAGCGCCTCGGTGTGACAGGCTCCTAAAGATGCGGATCCTTCGCGCTATTCATCGGGGCCTGGACTGCACGATCTTTGCCTTCATTCGCCTGATCCTGATTGGCCTGATCACGGGCTATCGCATGACCCTCTCGCCGATTATTGGTCCTACGTGCCGGTTTCACCCGAGCTGTTCGGCGTATGGCCTCGAATCGATCAAGACTCATGGTGCGGCCAAGGGGACAGCGCTCATCACGTGGCGGCTTCTGCGCTGTAACCCGTGGAATCTCGGCGGCCTAGATCCGGTGCCCGATCGAGGCCATTGGCACCCATCCATTAACCCGGATGGCACGCCGAGGGTAAAGAGTGCGACGATTACGCCTTACATCTGACCTGGAGACCTCGTGTTCATTCTTGACTGGCTGAAGACCGGCGTGAGCTGGGTTCTGCTTAAGTTTCACGCGCTGTTCTCCGCGCTGGGTTTGGACTACGACGGCGGCTGGACATGGGTCCTCTCGATCATCTTCCTGGTGATCCTGATTCGCATCATCTTGATCCCGCTATTTGTGAAGCAGATCAAGGCTCAGCGCAATATGCAGATCATCCAGCCGAAGATTAAAGAGATCCAGAAGAAGTACGCCGGCGATCGCGAAAAGCAGTCCGCCGAGATGATGAAGCTCTACCGCGAGTCGAAGACCAATCCACTCGCCTCGTGTCTTCCGATTATCCTGCAGGCGCCCATCTTTTTCGCGCTCTTTGGTGTTCTGCAAGGTGTTGCGCAGTACAACCCCACGGACCCAAATCATGGTGCGCCCCCTGGGTTTTCTGACACTGCCGCAGCCTCTGCACATAACGCGTCGATCTTTGGGGCGCCTCTCTATGGCTACCTCATGGGCGCTCTTAAGGAACCAGAAAACCTCGCGAATTTCTCCATCAACGCAACTATCGCGCTGTCAATTGTGCTGATTATTGCCATGACGGTGACCTCGTTCTTGACTCAGCGCCAGATGATTTTGAAGAATTCTGCGCCCGGCAACCCGATGGTGCGTCAGCAGAAGATTTTGATGTACGTCTTCCCGATCGTTTTCGCAGTCGGTGGCATTAACTTCCCCATTGGTGTTCTCATCTATTGGTTTACGACCAACTTGTGGACGATGGCCCAGCAGTTCTACGTGATTCGCAATAATCCGCAGCCAGGAACACCGGCGGAGGCCGCCCATCTCAAGCGCAAGGCGGAGAAGGCAACAGCTAAGGCCCTCAAGGATGGCAGCGCCAGCTCGGCTGTCGTCGAAGGCGAGGTTGTGGAGCAGGCTCCCGATGCGCCGGCTCCACGGGTTCAGCCCAAGAAGCAGTCGCGCAGTAAACGCAAGAAAAACTAGACTTAGTTGTTTGACTAATCCGTGAGAGCGGAACTGAGGAGTACATATGAGCGAGAAAATTCTTGAAACCGAAGGCGACATCGCAGCGGATTACCTTGAGGGCCTGCTCGATATTGCCGATCTTGATGGTGACATCGACATCGACGTGGAGGGCTCACGAGCCCAGGTGTCGATCGTGGAGGCAAATCCCGGAGACCTGAAGTCTCTCGTGGGCAAGGACGGGAAGGTGCTCGAGGCTCTACAAGAGCTAGCCCGACTTGCAGCAACCAGAGAGACCGGGGAGCGCTCGCGCTTAATGCTGGATGTGGCTGGCTTCCGTGCCGAGCGTAAGACGACGTTGACCGCACTGGCCAACGAAGCGATCGAGCGCGCTAAGGCGTCAGGGGAGTCCATTTCGATGGACCCCATGAATGCTTTTGAGCGCAAGGTTGTCCATGATGCGGTTGCCGTCGCTGGTCTGGCGAGTTCATCTGAGGGCGAAGAGCCAAAGCGCTACGTGGTTGTCTCCCCTGCTTCCTGAGGTGGATCTGCCCGAGTGGCTGGCTCCTGCGCACTCAGGACTGACTGCTTACGCAGAATTGCTTGCTGGGGCCGGAGTCGAACGTGGCCTCATTGGCCCCCGGGAAGTTCCGCGCCTGTGGGATCGGCATTTGCTTAACTGCGCCGTAGTGGTCGACCCCGAATCTGGCCTAATCCCTGACGGCGCATCTGTGATTGATGTGGGATCTGGGGCGGGGCTACCCGGTCTGGTCTGGGCCATCGCGCGGCCCGATCTTGACATCGTGTTGTTGGAGCCGTTGCTTCGACGGGCCACGTTCCTCGAGGAAGCCGTGTCCATCCTTGGGTTGGATCGGGTTCGCGTGGTACGGGGACGTGCTGAGGAATGCACATTATCCGCGGCGGTCGTGACCGCGCGGGCGGTAGCGCCGCTTGACCGCCTTCTGGGCTGGGTCGCCCGCTTGGTGGCTCCGGGTGGTGAGGTGCTGGCCCTTAAAGGCTCGAGCGCCGCTGAGGAGATTGCCGTGGCACAGGCTGCGGGCATTGCCGGGACCTACGAGTTAATTTCCTGTGGGGTCGGCATTGTGGAGCCGCCCGCGACCGTGGTGCGAATTCGCGAGCTCCAGCGCCCCCGCTCTGCTAAGCGTTGATCGCGTACGCCACAATTACGTCGTGAATTCTGGCCTCGGCTGGCCAACCGCCGCCGCATTCGATCGCGATGGACCCGGGCCCCTCAGTCTGCCCGATGGCACTGATGTTTCCCGTGAAACACCGAGGACCAGTAAGGCGGCTGTTTCCCGTGAAACATCACTGGACAGTCAGACCGCGGGTCTAGGGTGGCCGCAGGAGGGCTCGTTGTGACTACAGCTCGAATCTTGGCCGTGGCCAACCAAAAGGGTGGCGTGGGCAAGACCACCTCGGTGGTCAATCTCGCAGTTGCGCTTGCCCAAGGTGGCGCGGAAGTCCTCGTGGTTGATTTGGATCCGCAGGGCAATGCCTCGACTGCTCTTGGGCTTGAGCATCGTGAGGGCACCCCCGGGACGTACGAGATCCTCGTGGAGGGCCGGGCGATCGCTGACGTCGTGAAACGATGCCCTGAATCGGAGCAGTTGTGGGGAGTGCCGGCCACCATCGACTTGGCTGGCGCCGAGATCGAACTTGTCTCTCTCGTTGCTCGAGAGGCTCGGCTGCGCCGGGCCATAGAGGCGTACCTGCCCATTCACGCCGAGAACCATCGGCCCATTGATTTTGTCCTGATTGACTGTCCGCCGAGTCTTGGGCTGTTGACCCTCAATGCCCTAGTGGCTGCGCGGGAGCTTCTGCTGCCGATTCAGTGTGAGTACTACGCCCTTGAGGGTGTTTCGCAGTTGCTGCGCACAGTTGAGTTGGTGCGCACGCACCTAAATCCGGACCTACGGGTCGGGGCCGTGCTTTTGACGATGTATGACGGTCGCACTCGCCTTTCGGCCCAGGTGGCCGAGGAGGTTCGGGAGCATTTTGGTGACCTTGTGCTGCCTACCTTGATCCCCAGGTCGGTTCGAGTGTCGGAAGCCCCCTCATACGGGCAGAGCGTGCTCGCCTATGACGGGACCTCGTCGGGCGCGTTGTGCTACCGGCAGGCGGCCGATGAACTGGTTGCTGCAGGAGCAAAATGATGTTTCCCCAAGGTTGTCCACAGTTTTCATGGGGACAATGCGATGTTTTCCACACACTGAGCAGGATGGGACTCAAGTGGCCAAGGTGAATGAACGGCGAGGTCTAGGACGCGGTCTCGGGGCGCTCATAGGCGATAACGAAGCCGCTCCCGCGTCTTCAGCAGACGCGCCGACACACACCATCGCTGGAGAGTTGGCGACATATGCCGAACTTCCCTTAGATTCGATTGTCCCCAACCCCAAGCAGCCCCGTCAGGTCTTCGACGAGGAGGCTCTTGCCGAACTCGTGTATTCCATCAAAGAGGTGGGCCTTCTCCAGCCAGTAGTCGTTCGTCCCGTGGGGAAGGGATATGAACTCGTTGCGGGTGAGCGGCGCTGGCGAGCAAGTAGAGAGGCCGGTCTCGAACGAGTCCCCGCAATAATTAGGGCAACCCCTGACGACGACCTGCTGCGTGATGCTCTCTTGGAGAACCTCCATCGAGTACAGCTCAATGCGCTGGAAGAAGCGGCTGCATACTCACAGCTGCTTGCGGATTTCGGCGGTACGCAAGAGGAACTTGCTGCGCGGCTGGGTCGGTCTCGTCCCCAGGTTGCGAATACCTTGCGGCTGCTGAAGTTGCCGGTGGCCGTCCAGCGCCGCGTCGCCGCTGGTGTGCTCTCAGCAGGCCACGCGCGAGCTTTGTTGTCCCTGGATGACGTTGATGCGATGGATCGGCTAGCGGAGCGCGTCGTGGCTGAGGGAATTTCGGTACGTGCCCTTGAGGAAATGATTCATGTCGGTGAAGGTGATGGTCGACAGCGTCAGCGCAAGACCCGGGCGCGAGGCACCAAGGACTCTGCGATGGAGACCGCTGCAGCTGATTTAGTCACGCGACTAGCAGATGTTCTTGAGACCCGCGTACGTATTGATGCGACCAAAACAAACGCTCGAGGACGAATCCTGATCGAGTTTGCCGATCTCACGGATCTGCAGCGCATTGTGGATCAGATCGACTGAAATCAGCCGCGGGCGACTGCGGCGCGCACGAGGTATGCGGTCAATTCGCCGAGGTCCATACCTGCATTCATGAGAGCTTGCGGCATCAGTGAAGTCTCCGTCATGCCCGGTGCCGCGTTAACTTCCAAGAACATCGCGCCTTCAGGTGTGACGATCGCGTCAGTGCGAGACCAATCACGAAGTCCCAAGCTGGTGTGCACACGGACAGCAAGTTTCGCCAGTGCTTCACTGTGCTCTTGACTGACTCGGGCCGGCACGAAAAACTCTGTGCTTCCTGCTGTGTAACGCGCGGCATAGTCATAAAATCCACTGTCTGGAACGATTTCTACGGCCGGTAGAGCACGTGGGCCGTCGGCGGAGTCCACGACAGCGACGGCAACTTCGACTCCAGCGACGAATGACTCGATCATCGCTACGTCGCCGTATGCGAACGCATTAACCATTGCTGCGGGCAATTCGGAAGCAGTATTGACGATGGTGGCTCCGAGGGCAGATCCTCCTCGAGCGGGTTTAACGACAGCAGGAAGTCCGACAGCAGCCACTAACGCATCCAACACGGACGCTGCACCAAGTTCGCGGAAGGTCGAATGAGGAAGTGCGACTGAGCGAGGTGTGGCAATGCCTTCAGCACGCAAAAGTGCTTTAGCCACGGGCTTATCGAAGGCAAGCCGACATGCATCTGGGCCACTGCCGACATAGGGAATACCGAGTCCATCAAGTACATCTCGGACGGCACCATCTTCTCCAGCGGCACCATGCAACATCGGAATCACACAGTCAGGCGCGTCAGTACGTAATGACTTCAGCAGGGTCGAATCGACATCTCGCTCGATGACATCAATGGATGAATCTGCAGCGCGCAATGCGTTAGCGACGCGCCGACCTGAACGGATGGATACATCTCTTTCGGGAGACAGACCGCCTGCGAGTACAACGACATGCATGTCTCTCCTCAACCCAAATCTGGTGCGGGAGTTTGCGGTCCCTGGCTTTCATGCAGGGGCATGTCGGCCCCGAATGTCTGCATGAGTTGGAGTTCGGACTCCATCACTGTGCCGAGCCTGCGCACACCCTCGCGAATCCGGTCAGGATCGGGGTAGCAATACGACAGTCGTAACTCGTGTTGTCCTTGACCATCAACGTAAAAACCTGTCCCCGGGACGTAGGCCACCAACGCAGCGATGGCGCGTGGCAGCATCGCTTTTGAATCGAGGCCGTGCGGCAAAGTTAGCCATGAATAGAAGCCACCGGCCGGAACAGTCCAAGTTGTGCCGTCGGGCATGTAGGTCGTCAAGGCGTCGAGTAGTGCGTCCCGTCGTTCCCGGTAGACCTCTTGAAAAACCTTGATCTGCTGGCGCCATGGTTGGGTTGCGAGATATTCCGACACGGTGAATTGCGCGAGATTAGACGGACACAGAATCGCGGACTCGGATGCAAGAACCAACTTCTCGCGAATGCCGTGAGGTGCCAACGCCCAGCCAACGCGAATGCCGGATGCGATGGTCTTAGAGAAGGAGCCGAGGTAAACGACGCCATCAGCTTCATCAGCACGAATTGCCCGTGGTGGCGGGCCGCCATCGAATCCGAGCAGGCCGTACGGATCGTCTTCAAGGAGGAGAATCCCCGTGCGTTGCGCAATGGCAAGGATGTCACTGCGCCGTTGAGGCCCTTGAGTGACTCCGGCGGGATTATGGAATGAAGGAATTGTGTAGATCAATTTGATCTTACGTCCCGAAGCTCGCACTGCAGCGATTGTCTCCTCGAGCGCGCTAGGTAGCAGACCCTCGTTGTCCATCGGCACATGAATGACGTCGCACTCATAGGCACGAAATACGCCGAGGGCACCGACATAGGACGGCGCTTCCACCAAAACGACATCACCTGGATCGCAGAAAATGCGTACGACGATGTCGAGAGCCATCTGGGACCCGGGAGTCACGACTACCTCGTCGGGGTGTCCGTCGATGCCTACCTCACGCATGACCTCGACGATCTGCTCGCGCAGGGTCGGGTCGCCTTGACCCGAGCCGTACTGCAGTGCTTGCGGCCCACGCTCGCGGATGAGACGGGCCGACATCTCGGCGATCGCATCTATGGGGAGTGCTTGTACGAAGGGCATCCCGCCCGCGAGCGACACGACTTCGGGTCGAGATGCGACAGAGAATAAGGCGCGAATTTCGGAGGCGGTCATGCCACGAGCACGGGTGGCATAACTATCCACCCATGGGTCGAGGCGTGAGCCCTTCGCGTTCATACGGCATATGCTTCCCTATACCGCAGTCGAATGAGCGAAGGGGGCATCCGATGAAGATCGTGGCTACGGCTCTCGGACTAGTAGCCCTCGGCGTTCTCGCGGGATTCGTGGCCAAACTCATCTGGCCGTCGCATCGGCCATGAGGGGCTAGCCCGCCGGCGTGTAGAAGACGACGATGGCTTCGGCGATTGCCTTAGCGAGGGTGTCGCGGAAGATTGGCTGGCTGAGCTTGTTCGCGTCGCCGGGGTTAGTCAGATAGCCCACTTCTAGCGCGACCGCCGGCATGCGCGTTATTCGCAACATGTCCCAGGTGCCGGCACTGCAGCGCAAATCGACTAAGTCTGTGTGAGCGCAGATCGAGGTTTGGATGCGTTCGGCCGCCACTCGGCCGGCCATGGAGTGCCGACCAGTAATTGAGTCTCCAAAGTAGAACGCCGACACTCCGCTGGCGTGTTGCGACGAGTACGAGTCCACGTGCACCGACACGTATAGGTCAGCGTCGATCTCGTTGGCAAACCTCGCGCGTGCAGATGGATCTGCGAAGGTGGTGGGACGTGTGTGAACCGAACGCGTGAGCAGCACTTGGGTGCCGAGGATCGAAAGACGTCCATCGATGCGGGCCACTATGTCGTCGACGATGTGAATGCCCTCTTCGGTGAGCCCTTCGTGCGCGGGATCAAGTACGACCACCTTGCCTGCGACACCGCTACGGGTCTGCGCCAACTGGTGATGCTCACGCAAAGTCTCGGCGTTGCCGTCACCAATACGGCGCATCAGCCGAAGGAATGCAGCAAATGTGTCAGGTCCACACATGCCATCTGGCCGGGCTCCGACGCCCCTTTGGAACTCCCGAACCGCAGCATCTGTGGCGGGACCGAAGACACCGTCGACCCGACCGCAGGCAAAGCCCATATGCGACAACTGCGATTGAAGATCGCGTACATCGTCGCCCGCAAGTAGGTGGCCGGGCGAATACACCAGCATGCGATCGCCGAGTCGCCAACGCGCCTCTTCAAGCCGTCGGAAGGTCTCAGCGCCAACAACGCCGTCAACAGGAACGCCACGATCTTGCTGGAAGAGGCGTACAGCCTCGTCAGTCGCATCGTCGAATATTGCTGAAGTGAGATCCTGGGTGAGGTAGGTGTCAGGGAGCAGGCCAGCGCGGACGAGCCGCAACTGGATCTCCGCAACGACTGGCCCCGTATCGCCCCTGCTCACGAGGGCGGTCATGACGGTTACAGATACGGCTCTAGGTCACGAAGGAGCGCAGCCTTGGGTTTTGCTCCGACAATTGACTTCACGATTTCGCCGCCTACGTAGACGTTCATGGTCGGAATCGAGCGAATGCCGTAATTGGCCGGTGTAGTCGGGTTTTCGTCCACGTTCATCTTGGCGATCGTGATCTTGTCACCATATTCTGCGGCGATTTCCTCAAGTACGGGCGCAATCATCTTGCACGGCCCACACCACTCTGCCCAGAAGTCGACGAGTACGGGTGTCGCGCTATCGAGAACATCGGCCTGAAAACTTGCATCTGTGACTGGCTTGGTTGCGCCCATGGGGGCCTCCTTCTTTCGGGATAAGTGTATGGGTTATTCGTGTGCTGCGAGGTAGCGTTCGGCGTCAAGTGCGGCGGCGCATCCACTACCTGCAGCGGTGATGGCTTGGCGGTAGGTGTGATCCACGAGATCGCCACAGGCAAAGACGCCCGGGATATTTGTACGACTGCTGCGCTCTTGGACGTTGACGTAACCCTCGTGGTCTAGGTCGATCTGTCCTTTGATTAGTTCTGATCGGGGATCGTGGCCAATCGCGATGAACAGGCCGGTAACGGGCAGGTCACGAGTTGAACCATCTACGGTGTCGCGCAATGTGATGCCTGTGACCTTCGAGTCACCAAGTACGTCAGCCACTTCGCTGTTCCAGGCGAACTTGATTTTGTCGTTGGAGAGCGCACGCTCTTGCATGATCCGACTGCCGCGAAGCGCATCACGACGATGGATCATCGTGACGGATCGCGCGAATCGCGTGAGGAAGGTGGCCTCTTCGAGCGCCGAGTCGCCACCGCCGACGACAGCGATGTCTTGCTCACGGAAGAAAAAGCCATCACAGGTCGCACACCACGAAACGCCGTGTCCGGATAGGCGCTTCTCGTTGGGCAAATTGAGTTCGCGGTAGCCGGAGCCCATCGCGAGAATGACCGAGTGGGCGCTGTAGGAGCGGTCGGATCCATCCTTCACAGTCTTGATCGCACCGGCAAGATCGACGGAAACGACATCGTCAGTGATGATCTCGGTGCCGAAGCGCTCGGCCTGAGCTCGCATGTTTTCCATCAGCACTGGGCCCATGACGCCCTCGGTGAATCCGGGGAAGTTTTCGACCTCGGTGGTATTCATGAGCGCGCCACCTGCGGTGACGGCACCCTCGAATAAGAGAGGCTGCAACTGCGCCCGAGCGGCATAAACCGCTGCGGTGTATCCGGCCGGCCCGGATCCGATGATGATGACGTTTCGGGTCTCGCTCACAAGAACTCTCCTAGGGGGTATGTACCCATCCTATTGAGCAACGCGGGAGACCTCGAAAGTCATCCGCATTGCGTCCTTGCGGTCTTCCGCAGTGCAGGAGGGATTGACCACCACGACGTCAAGGGTCGCTGAAGCGCCCTGTTCGGTTTTGGTGAAGTTGTGGAGGAAAACGACCACCGCGGCTGGCCCGCCCTTGAAGGTCGCCCGGTCGACAACTAGTGCCGGTGGCAGGTTGTGGTCTCCGGCAAGTGCAACGAGGCAGTCGTGGAGAGCGGTGATATCTGTGGTCATGTCTGGAGCGCTGCCAGCCTTGGCCATCGGCGCGGGGCGCTCGGTGCTGGCTGCAGCAACCATCTTTGTCGGGGAGTCCATCCCGACTTGAGTGAGAAGGCCACCGACCTGAGTGGATAGCGCTGCTTCGTTGTAATCCGTGCCGGTCGACACCACATAGCGAGCC
>WLOK01000003.1 GCA_009699315.1 Actinomycetota bacterium | reverse complement strand
CGCCGCTCCACCCAATGCACTCGGTGGCGCACGTCGGCGAGAACTCCATCAATATCAAAGATTGCAATTGCCACCTGGTCAGGTTACTCGCGTAATGGTGGATCGGATCGCCACGTACGTTTTAGCCGGTCCGTGAAGATCAAGGTGTGGTCGGGGTGTCCGGACAGAGTCCACCCACCTTCGTGAACCAGATGATGATGATGTGAGCACAATCCGACAAGATTCGATGTTTCAGTGGGACCACCGTTAGCCCAGTGAATGATGTGGTGGACTTCGCGGATCTGCGTGTGACACCCGGGGAATCTGCACCTTCCGTGCTCTCGCATCAGCACGTAGCGGCGCATGCCTGGGGGAGCGGTGCGCCAGCGTGTGCTGATCGCATCAAGATGTCCGCGCTTGTCGACTACGAGCAATTCGGCCACGGCATCGCAGGAGAGGCGCTGTGCGCCACGTGCGGTGATCGCGGTGACGTGGGTGCCCGTGAGTCCGGTGATCCACCCGGGCGCGTGTGAGCCGTGCTCAATAAGACTGTCGGAATCGACAGTGATGTGCACGACTGGTCGCTCGCCACCAGTGTCAGGAAGGCGATTGTCCCCAAGGGCGCTGGCTGCCGCATCGAGGATGAGACTCAGGGCTTCGGCATTGCGGGCCGAGAGTCGCGACTTGCTCTCCCGTGGGATTTGCGGATCGTCCGCGATGGGTCTCGGGACGTAGTCGGGACTGAACGGGTCATCGGTGGGGGAGGCGTCCTTTGCTCGAAGTGCGTCGCGTGCAGCAGCGAGCATCGTGAGCAAGTGCTGACCGACCTCTGGCGCGAGCAGTCCGTCAACCCGTACAAAGCCGTCAGTCAGGCGAGACACGTGCAGGCCGAGGTGGTTGCGACGCTTCTTGGCGTCAGCTTCGTCAATGGCGTCTGGATCGATGAGGTGCAGCTGGGCAAAGAGAATGCGACGGAAGGACGCCGGATCGACCCCACAGGCGTGTGCGGTGAGTTCGGGCTCGATGCCAACAAGCGCCTCGCTGAGTCGAGGGAACATCTCGTGGGCGTCTGCCAGCACCTCCACATGAGCACGGCTCACAGCACCCGATCGCCAAGCATCGGTGATCACCGGGAAGTCGCGCACCCAGTGAGCACCTTCCAATGCCCGCGAGGCTGGTCCCAGCCCGTCAGTCGTACGGGCACGCAGCCAATCGCGGGCAGTTCGGAACCCTTCAGCGGACCATGTCGTGCCACCTGAGAATCGTGCGGACACATCGGCGATCGTCGCCTCGATTCGGCGTCGCATCTCGAACAGATCCACGAGGCACTCCGCGACGGCCTCGTCGGTCGCCATCGCTAGCGATTCGCCACCGGCAGCCCCGCTCAAATCACCGATCGCCCGAACGGCGTCGGCATGCGCGTCGCGCAGTGCGAGCGCAGGAGTTGCGGTGCTGGTCATGGGAGTCCCTCAGTAGACGAATGAGAGGTTGAGCCCACCGGGCTCCCAAGCGAAGGATCCTTGCCTGAGGCAAGGTCTAAATGATGTCCATACTTTAATCAGACACACGTACTAAGTCAAGTCCAAATCCACAGATTTTTTGAAAAATTTCTTGGGTGATCTCTTCGGCTGCGTGCCTCGACCCAGAACCTGAGGCACTCGCGATCCGCCAGCCCTCTCGATGCCTGAAATCTTGGAAATGAAATTCAGGTAAAGACGGGGATTTGAGTTTGCGGATATCAGATCCCCGCATATCCTCGAGGCATGAGAATCTCGGGGGCCCGGGTTGCCGTTCTCGCGTCCGTCGTGGCGCTGTCCTTTTTGGCAACGCCGGCACTAGCAGCGACTTCGGATGAGCGACCCGAAGCGCCAATTGCGGCAGCGGAGGTCCCCGAGACACCTGTGCTTCCACCGGTTGACTGCACCATCACCGGCACACCAGGTGCTGATCGCTTGGTCGGCACGACGGGTGACGATGTGATCTGCGGTCGCGGTGGCAATGACGTAATTCTCGGTGGGGGAGGCGACGACGAAATTGTCGGCGGCAGCGGACGCGACCGAATCCTTGGTGGGAGGGGAGATGACGTCATCAAGGGCGGCAACGGTAGCGACGTTCTTGATGGCGGCAGAGGCGCAGACCAGCTTGATGGCGGACACGGCACCGACACCATGCGCGGCGGTGCAGGCACAAATGGTTGCGTCATGGATCCTGCTGATTCGGTGACATCAGGCTGCGTTTCTGACACCTCGGGCCCCGAAGCAACGCTCGTGAGTGTGCCGGTGAATGTTCAGCCCGGGGTGGATTTTAGGGTCAGCTGGCGCGTGAGCGACCCGGCCGGTGTCTCGAGTACGTGGATGTGGGTGGGCGGCCGCCAGGGGTGGTCTTCATGGTGCGTAGGCGAAGAGGGCGTGCTTGACTCCGGAGATCGATTTGACGGTGTGTACTCCGCAATTTGCACTGTGTCTGAGTCGGTCATCAATGACACCTTCAGTGTGTTTGTCAACGCAGTCGACATGCTTGGCAATGCCTTATTCCTGGAGGAGATTGGTGACTTCGTTGTCGTTGGCGGAAGCGACGACTTGGAGGCTCCCACGGTCAGTCTCATCTCAGCTGACCGGGAGGTCGAAGTTGGGGAAGAGTGGACCGTTACGTGGCAGGCATCGGACCCTTCAGGCGTTGGGTTCACGTACCTGTACCTGATCAACCTCAATGCGGGGCAGGCCTTCCCCATTGGTCTGGGAACGTTGATTTCAGGGGACATCTACGACGGCACCTACGAAGCCACATTCATTTTTCAAGAGCCAATGCCATCGGGAAGTTATGAGCTGTACCAATGGAGCGGCGATCCGGTGAACAACCGCTCGGTCACGAGCTTCGGTTCAGTGCAGGCGCTGTCGTGGTCAGCCTTCTCGTCCTAGTTGTTTGACGCAACGCATCAGCGCGCTGGCGCCGTCTAGAGGGTGTGACGACAGTTTCGCCACAGGGGGAGTTAGGGCCATGAAAGCAGCTTGCCGATGTGCTCGGACATTCCTTACCGGGATGTTGGTTCTGATAACTGGATCGGGTCTAGTGGCGTGTGCAAGTTCGACGAGCGAGCCCAACTTGTCCTCCCTCTACCCAAGTCAGACCTCAGCCACTGACTCTGAAGCGGTTCTGGTGACGGTTGAGCTGCTCACGCACTGCGGTATCGATCATGCGCTGGTTCGCGGAAAGATGTTTCGCGCAACCCCGTACCTGAGCGATGGCAACGGCAATCCACCGAAGGGCTGGGGGAACCCGATGCAAACCGGCGTTATGAGCGTTGCGCAGGATGGCACGGCTTCCTTCACGAGTGGGGTGCTGGTTGCACATTTCGTCCAGGCGCCGGATTACATTCCGCCCATGTGCTCCTAGGCCGTTGTTTGTAATCTGACATAATGTACATTATCGGCTCTATCCCAGTATTCCTCAGGTAGGGCCGAACCTGTGAATTCCATGTGAATGAGCGCCGTTATCCCCAATTTTGACCGATCCACGGAACCAAGGGAACACCTAGGTCGTCTTCACTGTTATAGAGGACGTACACAAGGAGGATCGACATGGCTAACACATCTCTACGCGGCACCCGCCTTGGCGCCACGAGCTACGAGAACGACTCACGTGTCGTAATGGTCGACCGTGTGTTTGTGGCCTATAGCTGCCCCAAGGGCCACGAGACCACGATCCCTTACTCGGCTGAGGCCGAGGAGATCCCGTACGAGTGGGAGTGCCGCTGCGGCGCGAATGCCCATCGGACTGATATCGAGGCCCCAGAGGCAAAGGCGGCCAAAATTGGCCGCACGCACTGGGACATGCTCTTGGAACGCCGCACCATCAACGACCTCGAGGACCTGCTCTCCGAGCGCCTCGACCTAATTGCGGCCAAGCGCACGCCGCAACGAGCCCGCAAGACCGCTTAGCAACTATCTGCTGCCCGGCCCAACGTCGGGGTCGATGACCTCGCCCTGCACCACCGGGTGCTCTGGGTCGGGCGGCAGATAACCCTCGGCCGCTGGCTGCGAAGTTGGCCAGGACATACCGCGTGGGATTCCGACTCGATGAGCGATGCTCGCCACGATGCCCGCACCGATCACTTTGCGAATCGGCGTGATGAGCAGAACTAATCCGATGATGTCCGTAACGAATCCCGGCACAGCGATGAGCATCCCACTGACGACATTACGTCTAAGAAGCGTGATGCCCGAAACGAAACCGATGCAGAAGATCAGGATGACCCACGTCCAGCCGATGATGGACGCGATCCATATCGCCACGAACAACTCAGCCAGCGGATAGATAACAAAGACCAGTAGCGCGATCCCCCGCCAAAAACCTTTCATCGCGAGGAACGCGACCCCACCCGCGTTTTGATCTTCTCGTAGCGCGATCTAGCTCCCCACTGCGTCACGCGCCAAAGTGCTTCAACCACGATGTGGCGGCTCATCTTGCTCGCGCCGATCTCGCGTTCGACGAACGTGATAGGTACCTCTTTGACTCGCAAACCAATCTGAGAAGCACGCCACGCAAGATCGACCTGGAAGCAGTACCCCTGCGAAGCAACCTGATCGAGCTGCAACGCGCGCAAAGCCGAAGCGCGGAACGCGCGATAACCGCCGGTGGCATCACGCAACGGGATCCCCAGCATGATGCGGGTGTACGTGTTGCCGCCACGCGAGAGAATTTCGCGCGACTTCGGCCAGTTGCGCACCTGTCCCCCGGGCACATACCGCGATCCCAATACGAGATCGGCGTCTTCTAAACCACTGAGCAATCGATGGAGTTCTTCAGGTTGATGTGAGCCGTCGGCGTCCATTTCAACAACTACGTCGTAGTTGTTCTCCAACGCCCAAGCGAAGCCGGCCAGATAGGCCGCCCCGAGGCCTTCCTTGCCCTTGCGATGCATCACATGTACGTGGTCATCAGCCGCAACGAGCTCGTCTGCGATCTTTCCAGTGCCGTCAGGAGAGTTGTCGTCAGCGACAAGAATATGCACCTCGGGAGTCGCCGCACGGATGCGTCCGACGATCAACGGGAGGTTTTCTTTCTCGTTGTAGGTCGGCACAATCACTAGTACGCGCTCATCGCTCATGCGATTGGTTCCTCCTCAGGATTCTCACGTGAGTCTAATGCCGCGTCACGACGTAAACGACGGCGAGTCACGACGGCCCAAATCGCCGCAATCAGGGCTGCGAGGCTCGCAAGATATTCTGGCCAATACGACAACCGATCCGAGAGGGTCAAGGTGTCGCGCAATGGAATTGCGCCGACGAAATGGTCTGACTGCATCAAGGGCAATTCCTGTACGACTGCACCATCAGGAGTAATCCATCCGCTAATGCCCGTGGTGGCAGCAACCAGCGTCGACCGCCCATGCTCTACGGCACGAAGACGCGTGATGGCCCACTGTTGATCGGGTTGGTGTGTGCCCATGTAGGTCGCGTTGTTCGTTTGCACGACCAGCACCTGACCGCCGCCAATGATCGCGTCATGCACGATGTCGTCGTAGGCCACCTCATAACAAATGACATCGCCGATAGTCACTCCCCCAGCTGTGAGCACACCAGGCCATGTGCCCGCTCCAAAATCGCGCGGTACTCGCTCAAACCGAGAGATCAACTTGGCCAGAATGTCGCGGAACGGTACGAATTCTCCGAACGGCACCGGATGCCGCTTGATGTAGAACTCCCCCGGCCCAGTGACGGGATCCCAAACAATCCCGGCGTTGGCAACACGCGTGGGATCGCCGGGATAGCCAATGACTGCACCGATGATGATCGGAACCCCAATCGCCTGTGCGGCTGATGAAATCTCTGTGTAGACGCTCGGATTCGCATACGGATCCATGTCAGAGGCGTTCTCGGGCCACAGCACCAATTGCGGTTGCTGAGCCTCACCTGCAGCAACCTGTTCCGCAAGCCGCTTGGTTTCCTTGACGTGGTTATCTAGAACTGCACGCGCCTGATCAAAGGCGGACATTCCGATGTCGGCGGTGTTGCCTTGAATCACGGCGATGTAGGGCGAACCATCCTCCGCGGCAGTGGGAAGCGGAAGCACAATGCCGATAACCACGATCGCAGCCGCTCCAGCAACGCCGATCCCCGCGCGAACGAAATCGCACTTGCGAGCACGAATTACGACCCACACAAGTAGCGCGCCCATCAGCGCGAGCAGAAACGTCAGAAGTGGGGCACCTCCCAGTGAGGCGAGAGAAGTGACCGGTGCATCGCTGGCACCAAACGCAAGTCGCCCCCAGCTAAAGCCGCCGAACGGCACTCGACTGCGCAGCATCTCCTGCAAAATCCATGCGCACGCAATCCACAACGGCCACAACGGCAATCGCTGGACCAGCATCACCACTATCGACATTAGGCCGATCCACAGCGAGCACCAGGCAGCAAGAATGAACCAGCCATCCGTGCCGGCCACTTCGACGAATTTCAGTAGCGGGATGAAAAACGCCAGGCCCTGGACCAGACCAAGCAGAAACGCCACCCACCATCGCGTGCCTCGAACCGCGACGATGTTGGCCGCGACGCTGAATGGGGCGATCCACCACTGACCGTATGGCGGAAATGCATAGAGCAGCGACAAGCCACCCACAACCGCCAGTGCAATTCGAATCACCGCATGCAGACGCGGGGAGAGTGGCGCAGTGAGCATGCTTAAGCGATCACGAGTTCGCGTGGGCGATGGTTGACTACGACCGCACCTTCTTCGCCGCAGATGATGATGTCTTCAATGCGTGCTCCGTGGCGGCCGGGCAGGTAGATGCCCGGCTCGATGCTGAACGCCATGCCTGGCTCTAGCGCGAGTGTGTTACCCGCGACGATGTAGGGATGCTCGTGTGTCTCCATGCCGATGCCGTGACCAGTGCGATGTACGAAGTAGTCGCCGTATCCGGCATCCGTAATCACTTCCCGAGCCACCGCGTCAATGCTTTCGCAGGTGACGCCAGGACGCACATGAGCAACAGCGGCAGCCTGTGCGGCGAACAGCACCTCGTAGTAGGTAGCGAAATCCGCAGGTGGCTCGCCGATGCAATACATCCGCGTTTCGTCAGATGTGTAACCACTCGGCATGGTGCCACCGATGTCGATGACAATCGGCTCCCCCGCGACCAACACCCGATCACTTGCCTCGTGGTGTGGGCTTGCGCCGTTAGGACCTGCAGCCACTATCACGAAGTCGACGCTGACATGCCCTTCAGCGATGATCAATTCAGCAATGTCCCGGGCGACTTCGTGCTCCGTGCGGCCCACGCGCAACAGGGCTGGCACCTGCGCGTGCACTCGATCAATCGCAGCTCCGGCTTCTAGTAGGTGCGCGATCTCGTCGGGGCCTTTGCGCTGACGAAGTTCGCGCATCACAAGCCCACCGGCGACCTGTTCCACCCCGTGCATAGCGCCACGGAGGTTCAACACCTTTTCCGCCCACATGCGGTCATCGACGGCAATGCGAGAGACAGATCCCACCAGTCGGGCGGTAAGCGCGAAGGGATCGTCAAGCTCGCCCCAGGTGTGAATCTCGATGTCTGCGCCTCCAGCGTGGCTCGCGCGGGCGGCTGGTTCCTCAAGGCGCGGTACGACCATGCGGATCTGCCCCTGTGCCGGGATGACCAGACAGGTCAGGCGCTCCAAGGGCACCGCGTCGTAGCCCACGAGGTAGCGCAGGTCGGGCCCTGGGGTGACCAAGAGAGCATCGAGGCCACGGGACCGCAGGCCCTGCTGGGCGCGGTCGAGGCGGAGTTGGATGTCTTGGGGCTGCATGCCGCCACGGTATCGCCGGATGCGGCAGGATGTCGCGGTGCCCGGTCTCCTAGTTCTCGACAGCGCGTCGCTGTACTACCGCGCCTTTTATGCCCTCCCTGAGTCCATGACGTCTCCTCAAGGTGAGCCGGTCAACGCGGTTCGGGGATTTCTCGACACCCTCGCTCGGTTGATCGACGACCGCTCCCCCGACGCCATCGCCTGCTGCTGGGACCTCGATTGGCGCCCGCAGTGGCGCGTGGAACTGATGCCCTCCTACAAGACCCATCGCCTAGCGCAGGAGGGCGACGGCTCAGGCGAAGAAACCCCAGACACCCTGTCTCCACAGGTCCCGGTGCTCGAGGCCGTCCTGCGGGCTCTGGGAGTCGCCGTGGCGGGCGTTGAGGGCTTCGAAGCAGATGACGTGATCGGCTCGCTGGCCACCCAGTACGACGGCCCTGTGGCAGTCGTATCCGGCGACCGCGACCTCATGCAGCTCGTCAACGATCGCGTGACCCTGCTCTACACCGGCGCTCCGGGCAAAATCGACCCCTACGACCCAGCGGCAGTCTTCGCCCGCTTCCGTGTCCGAGCCGATCAGTATGTGGACTACGCAGTGATGAAGGGTGACCCATCCGACGGACTCCCCGGCGTGCCCGGAGTGGGTGAAAAGACGGCAGCCAAGTTGCTCGCCGAACACGGTGACCTCCCCGGAATCCAGCAAGCTGCGGCAGACCCCGCATCCAAGATCACACCGAAGATCCGCGGTTCGATCATTGACTCGGCTGACTACATCGAGCGCGCTGTTCGCGTGGTGACCGTCGTGCGCGATCTAGCGGTGGAGGTAGACGTGCGCCGATCCTCGACTTCACCAGATGCTGAAGGGCTCAGCACACTCACCGAGCGATGGGGCTTAGCCGCATCGGTGAAAAGACTTCAAGCCGCACTCGCCAAGTAGCCGACTAAGCAGTCGCGTAGGAGACAACTCCGCGTTGAATCGATGCGATCGCGGAAGATGCGACAGCCGAGAGGTCGGGGTCTGGTGACGCGCTGGCGATTTGGCCCAAGGCGTCTACAACCTGCTTGGCCCAGCGCACGAAGTCACCAGGTGGCATGTCTGAGCCACTCAACACCGCGCTAAGTGTCGCACCCTTAGTCCAACGCTGGATGACCATTGCGAAACCAGGATCTGGCTCGCGCAGGAACGCCACACGATGTGCCTTCTCGATTGCCTCTAACTCAGCCCAAATGCGATGGGTTTCGTCGATGGCATCGCGCACGACACCGCCGGGGATGCGCACCGGCATATCTTCACGCTGACGAGACTCGTAGACGAGAATCGAGACCGCGGCCGCAAGCGCAGGTGCATCGAGCCCGGACCAAATTCCTTTACGCAGACATTCTGCAGTAAGTAGATCCGTCTCGGAGTAGATGCGCTTGAGAGTGTCGCCGGCTTTAGTGGCAACCATTGTGCCGTCGACCTCGCGCAGATAGTCGAGCTCGGTCAAGATTTCGCATACGCGGTCGAACTGGCGTGCAATGGTGTTGGTGCGGCTATCGATGCGTGAATGAAGAGATCCGAGTTCAGACTGCATGCGCCATGCCTTCTCCGCCCAGCGAGCGTGCGTTTCGCGGTCAGAACAGCCATGACAAGGGTGTGATCGCATCTGCGCCCGCAGACGGGTGATCTCCTCATCCACTCCCCCGGCGCGTGGCCGACTTGGCGGGGTGATGCCGCGCACCGCTTCCTTCAGTCGAAGCACCAACTCCTTGCGGCCGTGTGCCGATCGAGGTGCGAAACCCTTCGGGAGGCGCACCTGAGCAACGACCGCGGGCGCCTGTGGAAAGTCGACAATGGAAAGCCGGCGCACCTGCTTATCGAGAAGCATCACCGTGGGCCGCGGATCATCATGCGGCGATAGACCCGGATCGATCACGACAGCCGCACCCGAACGCCGGCCCGTAGACACGAACACCACGTCGCCTTCGCTGAGCTTCTCGAGCGCATCGACCGTGTCGGCACGTCGTTTACTCACGCCCTCACGTACTGCGTCGCGTTCGCGTTGGTTGATGCGTTGCCGGATGCCGGCGTATTCCTCGAAATCGCCAAGATGACATTGCATGGAACGTCGGTATTCAGTGAGCGCCTCTTCGTCACGACGAGCTTGTGCTGCCAATGAGACGACGGCTCGATCGGCTTGAAACTGGGCGAATGAGGTCTCCAATACCTCGCGCGCTTGCTCGCGCCCCATCTGGCCGACCAGATTGACCGCCATGTTGTAGGAGGGTCGAAAGGATGAGCGCAGCGGATAGGTACGCGCCGATGCCAGCCCCGCTAGCGCCCGCGGATCAAGTTCGTTGTGCCACACGATCACGCCATGGCCCTCAACGTCGATCCCACGTCGCCCAGCGCGCCCGGTCAACTGCGTGTATTCCCCCGGCGTTATGTCGACGTGTGCGTCGCCGTTCCATTTGACGAGGCGCTCGAGCACGACAGAACGTGCGGGCATGTTGATGCCCAAGGCGAGAGTTTCGGTCGCGAAGACTGCACGCACCAGCCCTTGCTGGAAGAGCGCTTCGACAACCTCCTTGAACCGTGGGAGCAAACCCGCGTGATGAGCGGCGAACCCGCGTTCAAGCGCATCGATCCATTCGCCGTAGCCGAGAACTGCAAGATCCTCACCGGGCAGATCCGACACCGCGTTCTCCACGTATGCCCGAATCTGATCACGCTCCCCCGGCGTTGTCAGGCGCAGTCCCATGGTGGTGCATTGGCGCACGGCGGCTTCACAACCGGCCCGGCTAAAGATAAACGTGATGGCGGGCAGCAGATCTGCCCGAGCAAGACGCTGGATCACCTCGCTGCGCATGGGCGTGCGGTCATCACGTGGGCGCTTGCCGCCTCGCTGGGGTCGAGTGTCTGGCTGGCGGCGCCCCTCACTCGACGAGATACGCACAAGTTCGGGATTGACCTGCTGCTGATCGTCGTCGATGAAGAGATCGAGCAGATGTGTGCGCACCAACACGTGTTGCCACAGCGGCACCGGACGATGCTCCTCGACCAGCACATCGGTCGCCCCGCGTACTGTTTCGAGCCACTCGCCGAACTCCTCGGCGTTGCTGACCGTGGCGGACAGCGCAATCACCGTGATGCGTTGTGGCAGGTGAATGATGACCTCTTCCCACACGGCACCACGTGAGCGATCGGCGAGATAGTGAACCTCATCCATGACGACATAGCCAAGGGTGTGCAGGGTGGGTGAATCGGTGTAGAGCATGTTGCGCAGCACCTCAGTCGTCATGACCACGATCGGGGCTTCGCTGTTGATTGCGGTGTCACCGGTGAGCAGTCCGACGTTCTTTGCCCCGTGACGTTCGACGAGGTCGTGAAACTTCTGGTTAGACAACGCCTTGATGGGGGTGGTGTAAAAACACTTCAGCCCAGCATCCAAGGCTTCTTGTGCCGCGAACTCCCCCACGACCGTCTTGCCCGAGCCAGTCGGAGCCGCGACGAGGACACCGCGGCCCTCCGCGATCGAGGCGCAGGCACGTAGTTGGAAGTCGTCAAGGGGGAAGTCGTAGGTCTCAGCGAAGCGCTGGACCGGCCCTTGGAAGCGCTGGCGGGCCTTGGCTGCTGCGAAGCGCTCTGCGGGGGTGGGCACCCCGTAAGGCTATGCCAGTGCGGCCGTGACCTTGAGCGCCGCAGGATGAACCTCGATGGATATCGGTAACGGACCAACTCTTTCCCCATCTGCATAGGCGATCTGGCCCGGCGCAGCCATCTGGATCTGCTTGCCGCGAAGCGTCGACACGCGCGAATGGGTCACGTGGGTGCCGGCGTAGACCCGCGGGAAGACCTTGAGCAACGTTGCCTTGCTGACGTCGCCTAACCAGGTGAGATCGAGTTGTCCATCTCGAATATCCGCCGAAGGACAGATCCGCATCCCACCGCCGTATCGAGGACCATTGCCCACGGACACCAAGATCCCTGGCCCCTCGTGGACGTCGCCGTCAATGATGATCGAGTACGGCCGGGCGGTGAACGTACGAAGTTCGGCAAGCATTGCCGTGATGTACCGCGCCGTGCCCCGGGGCCAGCGGATGGAATTGGCTCTCTCGTTCACATTGGAATCGAAACCGCTGGAGAGCACACCCAGGAACCAACGGGACGTGCCGTCTGCGGTGGTCACCCTCGCAACATCGACAGCGACTATGGGTGAGGAAGCTAAGGTCGCCGCGATGAGTTCAGCGTTGCCCTTTGGCATGCCCAAGGTGCTCGCGATGTCGTTGCCGGTGCCGCACGGAAGCACCCCCAAGGCCGACGATGTGCCTACTACGCCCTGAAGGACCGTATTCACAGTGCCATCGCCGCCACAGGCGATCACTACGTCAGCGAACTCAGCGGCCGCACGAGCAGACTCAATGGTTTCACTCACGGAATGACACAGGGTCACCCGCGTGTGCCACCCGCGATCACTAAGTACACGCGCACACACGGCCGCCTGATCGGCAGCCCGGCCTTTCCCCGCTCGTGGATTGACGATCAGGGCGGCGGAGGTCATGCAGGTTCGAGAGGCGAAGTCTCGTCATCGCCCCATTGGTCGTAGTCGGAATCCGGCCCTCGTTTGCGCGCGCGACGACGATCGTTCAGGAGGCAAATGATGATGGCAATGCCGACCAGGATGAGCATGGGGCCCGCCAGCAGCATCATGTTGATCGGATCACCAGTAGGAGTGGCCACGGCACCAAAGATGAACACGCTGAAAATGATCCAACGCCACCACGACAGCAGACGCTTGCCAGTGAGGATGCCAGTGAAGTTCAGCAGCACAAGCACCAACGGGAGCAAGAAGCCGATACCGAAGATCAGCACCATGCGAATAAAGAACGCAAGGTACTTGTCGACCGACACAATGTTTTCCACATTCTCCGGCGTGAACCCGAAGAGAATCTGCAGGCCAAAGGGCAATACGTAATAGGCCAGCGCTACGCCGGCGGCAAAAAGCGGCACCGCGACCGACACAAACCCTATCGCCCAGCGACGCTCGTGGCGGTGCAAGCCCGGAGTGATAAATCGCCACAACTGGTAGAGCCACACCGGTGAAGAAATCAGGAGCCCGGCGACGGCCGCAACTTGCACCTGCAACACAAACGGATCTGCAACACCTGTAAGCGCGAGAATGACCTGCCGGCCGTCAGCGCGTGCTTGCTCGATGACGGTGGTGAAAGGCTGAGACAGCCACGTGAAGATCGGTGTGTAGTAGATCCATCCGACGACCATGCCCGCGGCAAGTGCGATGCCGCTCTTGAACAGACGGTTGCGCAGCTCGCGAAGATGGGCAGTCAGCGGCATGCCATCCGCCGCGGACCGCTTCTTGCGTTTCCTACTCCCCGAGTCTGGGGCGGGGGCCTCCGGTGTCGCGACCACGCTCAGGACTCAGTGCGCTCCGGTGCTGCTGCCGCTTGAGGCGCTGCTGCCTCGGTTGCGACAGGAGCGGGGGCCTCGACAGCAGCAGGGGGCGCTGCAGGTGTCGTTGGTTCGGCTGCTTCAGACTTCGCGTCGTCGATGAGGCCTTTGGTCTCTGACTTGAAGATACGTAGCGAGCGACCTAGTCCACGTGCTGCGTCGGGAAGGCGCTTGGCGCCAAACAGAAGCAGGACGAGAGCGATCAGGATCACCCATTCCCAGCCACCGAGCTTTGGCATTGCCTACCTCCTCGAAGAGTTGTGGGGTCAGCCTACGCCCTCAGGGGGCCCAAGCGGTGGCGGATGCGCCGTAGCCCGACAGGGACTCCCGCGCGAGCGCAAGAACGCGATCCACGAGGGTGGCCGGGGAGACAGCCCGCGCCTGTCCCCCGAGGCTAAGGACGAGTCGGGCTGCCCACTCCAGATCGGAGACCATAAGTTCGACCGAGCGCACTCCATCGGATTCACCCAGCAACCTCGCGCCGTGAGCTTCGACCAACCACGAAGCCGATGGCTGCAGGGCCAACTCGACCTTCGTCTGGGCCGAGGGCTCGTCGTGGAGCGTCTCCACCGAGGGCGGGACCGATGGACTGCCGAGCGAACAGGTGAGAATCCGGTCGAGCCGGAAGGTGCGTACGGCCTCCGCCAAGTCACACCATGCTTCGACGTAGGTATAGCCCTGACCCACCAGCACCCGCATGGGCGTGATGGTGCGCTCGGTGACATCTTCGCGAGTGATGCCCGCGTAGGTCATGTGGACGCTCAGACCTTGAGCAATAGCCTCGTCGAGAACGGCAGCTGCTTGATCACTGCTGGCGATGCGCATATCCACCAAGTCCGCGGCAAGTGCCCCGCCACCCGCTCTTTCGAGTTTCGCGGTGGCAGTGACCAGCGCGTCACGGTCGTGGTCACCAGGCACCTGCGCGAGAACCCGCAGCCCCACAAGCAGCGCGGTGACTTCATCAGGCGTGAGCCGCATGGGCGCGGTCAAGGTTTGCGGATCGAGTACGTGAATCTCCTCGTCTTCGTCCCAGAACTGAATGTCGACGAGGTGTTCTGGGCCATAGCCGGGCAAGCCACTGCAAATCAAGAGATTGAGGTCATCGACCAATTCCTCGGTCGTGACCCCAAAGTGGCTGGCCGCCTCAGACACAGTTACGCCGTCGTGTGCCGAGAGCCAGGGCACCAGCGCCAGCAGGCGCGACAGCCGTTCGGGTGCGGCCACTGGGCGCGTCATCGCGTGTGCTCCGCAATTAGGTTCTGCAAGCGTTGCACGACGACCTCGCGCACATCGCGAGGTTCGAGCACTACCGCGTCGGGACCTGCAGAGAGAATCTCGGGCACCACGTCAAGTCCGTCTGCGCAGGTCACTGACACAACATCGCCAGCAAGGGATCCACGCAATCGCAAGGATGCTCCAGCACCTGGACTCACCTGAACTTGGACAGTGCGATTGGGTGAGTCGCCGATCCAGTCGCCTACTGCCGAACGCGGGTCGGTATCCCGCGGAATGCTGAACGAGTCATCTGCACCAAATGCCGTGACTGTGCCGTCAATACGCGAGAGGCGGAAGACTCTTTGTGATGTGCGATCCACATCGAGACCGACGAGATACCACGCACCACGCCAGGCCACCAAGGCCCACGGTTCCACTTTGCGGGCCTCCGCCGCAGATGCATCGGGTTTGCGGTAGTCGAAACGCACGCGTTGTCGGCGGCGAATGGCACGCAACAACGGAACGATGGCCGGCATGGATGTTGCGGAGGCGCCCGTGACTCCGATCAGCAGACTGCCTGCGCCCTCATTGCCGTCGAGAGCTTCAATTTTGCGCAGCGCAGTCGCGGCCGCTGGTTGTCGAGCGGCTGTTTCCCACACCTGTGCGGCTACGGCCAAAACACTCAACTCAGACGGCGAGAAACGAAGATCGTCAAGTGCATAGTCCTCGTGCGTGATGCGGTAGCCCTCGACCTCAGCGCCGGACATGACTGTCTCGATCGGAATACCCATCGCCCGCAACTCGTCTTTATCGCGTTCGAACATGCGCTCAAAGGCGTCATCTGAGGCGCTGCCGCCATAACCAGTGACGTTTGCGCGGATAAACGACCGAGGAACCGCACGGCGAGAGGCCATCAGGCAGAACACCAGATTGAGTAGCCGCTCCGTGCGATCGACAGCCACGCGGATGCCTAACTGACGCCGAGGAGGTCAATCACGAATACGAGTGTGCAGCCGGAGAGACGATGGCCACCAGAGGTGCCGTACGCCAATTCAGGCGGGCAGACCAACTGGCGACGGCCCCCGACCTTCATGCCGGGGATGCCTTCTTGCCAACCCGCGATGAGACGCGGTAGCGGGAAGTTGATGGACTCGCCTCGACTCCACGAGGAGTCGAACTCCTCCCCCGTCGCAAAGTCCACGCCGAGATAGTGCACATCGACCGTGGCGCCTACGGGGCACTCCGGCCCGTCTCCGATGACAAGATCGATCATCTGCAACTCCGTGGGAGCCGGTCCTTCAATGAATTCAATCTCTGGCTTATCCATGTTCACCTCACTTGGCCGAAGAAATTAAGTCAACAACAAAAATCAAAGTCTCGTTCGGCAGGATCGCGCTCGTGGGCGGATTCGGACCATAGGCGAGCGCACCGGGGATAATCAAGAGTCGACGGCCACCGGGCTTCATGCCTGGTATTCCTTCAGTCCAGCCCGCAATTACCTGATTGAGGCCAAAGCTCAGAGGCTCGCCGCGAATCCACGAGGCATCGAACATCGTGCGGGTTGTCTGGCCAAGACCGCAGTAGTTGACCATCACCGCCGCGCCCGGCTTGACCGGGTCACCAGCACCCACGATCAAATCTATGGATATGAGATCTGTGGCAGGAGCCAGGTCGGATTCGATGGCGACCACGGGGGGCAAGACGCCTCCCACGGAGGCGTCGATGATTGTCTTCACTCGAATGCCTGTGGCGCCCGCTGTTTCCGACAGCTCGCTCGTTTCGCTGGGTACCGGCTCGCCTACCGCGCAGTCCGTCGTCATCCACTTGGCTGCAACGGTGCTGGTCGGTGATGGCGACGACGAGGTGGGGGCGCTCGAGCTTGCGGGCGATGAAGAACTCCCACAAGCAGCGAGGCTGAGGGCGAAGACGACTGGGACAGCTAGCAGAAGAGGTGTGCGCACGCCGACAGCCTAGAGCAGGTGCGGGCCGAAGCAGCTACATGCTGGCTATGAGTCTTTCGACACGTTCGTCGACGGCCTTGAACGGGTCCTTGCAAAGAACCGTTCGCTGGGCCTGGTCATTGAGCTTGAGGTGGACCCAGTCCACCGTGAAATCCCGGTGCTTCTCCTGTGCCCGTTTGATGAACTCCCCGCGCAGTCGGGCCCGCGTCGTCTGGGGAGCGAGCGACTTGGCTTCCAAAATTCGCATGTCATTGACTACGCGAACGACCGCGCCTTTGCGTTCGAGCAGGTAGTACAGCCCACGATCCCGAGAAATATCGTGGTACGCCATGTCAATCTGCGCGACCCGAGCGTCGCCGAGAGCGAGATTGTGCCGCTCGCGATAACGGTCTAGGAGTCGCATCTTGATGACCCAGTCGATTTCGCGCTCGACCGGGCTCAGGTCGCCCGACTCGATTGCGTTGAGGGTTCGCTCCCACAGGTCCAGCACGCGAGCGTGGACGGAATCGGGTTCACTGCGCAAATCCGTGCGGTCTGCAAAATCAAGCGCCCGCTCAAGGTATTCCTTTTGCATCTGAAGCGCGGAAAGTTCACGCCCATTGGCCAGCAGCACAGTCTGTTGACCGGTGATGTCGTGGCTAATCTCCCTGATAGCGCGAATGGGATTGGCAAGGGTGAGATCCCGCATCACGATATTTGCTTCGCACATGCGCAACACGATGTCAGTTGATCCGACCTTCAACATGTTGGTGGTTTCGCTCATATTGGAGTCGCCCACAATGACGTGAAGACGACGGTAGAGCTCGGCGTCGGCATGGGGTTCATCGCGCGTATTGATGATGGGGCGTGAACGAGTCGTTGCCGAGGACACGCCTTCCCAGATATGGTCCGCGCGCTGACTCACGCAATACACGGCTCCCCTGGGCGTCTGCAGCACCTTTCCTGCGCCGGTCGTGATCTGACGCGAGATGAGAAACGGGATCAGCGTGTCGGCAAGTTTGCTGAAGTCGCCCTGCCTACCCACGAGATAGTTCTCGTGGCAGCCATAGGAGTTGCCTGCGCTGTCGGTGTTGTTCTTGAAAAGGTAGATATCGCCTTCGATGCCCTCTTCATGTAACCGACTCTCGGCATCCAGCAAGAGACCTTCGAGAATACGTTCGCCCGCGCGGTCATGTGCAATGAGCGAGGCGACGTCATCACACTCGGCCGTCGCATATTCGGGGTGACTGCCTACGTCGAGGTAAAGGCGTGAACCATTGCCGAGGAACACGTTGCTGCTGCGACCCCACGACACCACACGTCGGAAGAGGTAGCGGGCAACCTCGTCGGGGCTGAGACGACGTTGGCCACGAAAAGTGCACGTGACGCCATACTCGGTCTCAATCCCAAAAATGCGGCGTTGCATATCGCGCCTATTCGGCGATTATCCCGGCGAGACTTTCACTGCTCACGCGCTGAAAGGCACGGCCGGGCTTGGTGCGATCGAGATAGGCCACCTCAAGCTGACTGGGCACGAGAGTCCGCGAGGTCGATTCACTGTCTTCGGAACTGAGTGCTTGTACGGCCAGACGTAGAGCCGCATCGAAATCCATGCGGGGCTGCCAGGAACTTTGCAAGGAGTTGTTAACTGACTCAGATGAGCCACCCATGCTGACATAGTGCTGTTCGTCCGCAACAGAACCGTCAAAAGTGAGCCGGTACATCTGGTCCAGATCGGGGGTCGCACCAACCTCTGCAACCACAATTTCGACTTCGAGTGGCTTTTGGCCTTCCGTGAAGATTGCTCCCAACGACTGCGCATATGCGTTAGCAAGACTGCGTACAGTCACGTCAGAGCGGGCGTAGGCGTAACCACGCATGTCCGCGAGTCGGACGCCAGCAACACGCAGACTCTCAAACTCGTTGTACTTGCCCACCGCGGCGAACGCGATGCGGTCGTAGATCTCTGAGACTTTGTGCAACGCTCGCGACGGATTCTCGGCCACGAAAAGGATGCCACCTTCGTACTGCACCACCACGACACTACGTCCGCGAGCAATGCCTTTGCGCGCGTAGTCAGCGCGGTCTTTCATGAATTGCTCTGGGGACACGTAGTACGGGCTACTCATCACGCGTCAACTCCCTTGGCGCGACCAATTCGGGCGATGGGGCCATCGGGGCGCGTTTGTCGAGCATCAACGACGGATTGAATGACAGGGACGAGCTCGTCATCGCCAATGATGTGCACACCTTCGCGATCGGCTAAGGCGACAACCGGGTAGATCTGACGTGCGAGGTCCGGGCCGCCCGTCGCCGAGTCGTCATCGGCGGCGTCGAAGAGCGCCTCTATCGCGACCTGGATGGCGTCGTGTCGGTCGAGATTGGGACTGAACAATTTCTTCAACGACCCACGCGCGAACAGCGATCCAGATCCGACCGCATGGTGATCGCGTTCCTCGTAGCGCCCGCCGGTGACGTCGTAGGAGAAGATGCGGCCGAGCCCACGCATCTGGTCGAAGCCACCGTACAAAGGCACAACCGCCAGCCCCTGCATCGCGAGCGGAAGATTGGCTCGTAACAGGGTGGCCAGTCGATTTGCTTTGCCATCGAGGCTCAGCGGGACGCCTTCGATCTTTTCGTAATGCTCAAGCTCCACTTGGAAGAGGCGCACGAGTTCGATCGCGATGCCTGCCGCTCCGGCAATGCCGACTACTGAGTGGCTATCAGCCCGGAAGACCTTTTCGATGTCGCGTTGTGCGATGACATTGCCCATGGTCGCCCGTCGATCGCCGGCCATGACGATGCCACCTGCACACGTAAGCGCGACGATTGTGGTGCCGTGCGGGACATCCATCCGCGCAGAATCATCTGCCGTCAGACGCGCCCCAGGCAGTAGGTGCGGCGCGGCTTGGGACAGGTAATCGGAGAACGAGGAAAGGTCGGTCACTGGCCACCCTTTTGCACGAAGGACTTGACGAACTCCTCGGCGTTCTCCTCGAGCACGTCATCAATCTCATCGAGGATGGAGTCGACGTCGGCAGACAAATCATTGCGCACGGGGGCGGCGGTAGCGTCCTCGTCCACCTGGCTGGGGGTCGACGCGCGCTGCTGGCGTTCCTGGCTCATGGTTCCTCCTTTTCTTCAGCCTATATCGCCAACCGCGGGAGTGCCCCTTGTCAGTCGCGAAGAAGTCGAATTAAATCCTCGGCCGACTGGGCCTCATCAAGGAGGTGACCGACATGCGCCCGCGTGCCTTTGAGCGGATCCAAGGTGGGGACGCGCTTTAGAGAATCCTGGCCCGCTACATCAAAAATCACCGAGTCCCATGATGCGGCCGCGATCGAGTCAGTGAACCGTCGCATGCACTCACCGCGGAAAAACGCGCGCGTATCCTCAGGTGGCCTGCTCACCGCCTGCTCAACGTCGCTGGCGGTGGTGAGTCGACGCAAGGATCCCCGGTCCTCGAGCAGTTGAGCGAGACCGCGATCTGGGCGAATGTCCGAATACTGCAGGTCAACTAATTGCAGTCTCGGTGAGTTCCACTCGAGATTGTCACGGCGTCGGTAACCCTCCATCAGGGAGAGTTTGGCGACCCAGTCGACGCGATCAGCGGCGCTGAACGGATCCCGTTCGAGATCGTTCAATAAGGTCTCCCATGCGTCGAGAACTTCACGGGTTTGATCGTCCATTGTGGTGCCGTACTTGTCTTGGCAATGCTTGGTTGCAGCCTCGAAGAACTCCCATTGAAGTTGTACAGCGGTGACACGGCGGCCGGACTGCAAGGTGAACGGCTTCGACAGTGAAACATCGTGCGAGACAGCATGCATCGTTGCAACAGGCTTCTCCGGTGTGATGTCCGGCAAGACGATGCCATCTTCGATCAGCGTTAGCACCAATGCGGTTGTGCCCATCTTGAGGAAAGTGGCGAATTCACTGAGATTCGCATCTCCCACGATGACGTGTAATCGTCGGTATAGCTCAGGGTCTGCATGTGGCTCGTCTCGGGTGTTGATGATCGGGCGCTTCAGCGTGGTCTCAAGACCCACCTCCACCTCGAAGAAGTCGGCCCGTTGGCTCAGCTGATAGCCATGCTTTCGCCCTTCTTGGCCGAGCCCAACACGTCCGGACCCAGACATGATCTGCCGGGTGATGAAGAACGGAGTGAGAGTGCGCACAATCTCAGCGAACGACGTGCGCCGCTGCATGAGGTAATTTTCATGACAGCCATAAGACGAACCCTTGTTGTCGGTGTTGTTCTTGTACAACTGAATCGGCAATGCGCCCGGTTGAGCGGAGGCTGCTGTTGCGGACCGTTGCATGATGACCATGCCAGCGCGGTCCCAGAGAACTGCATCGCGCGGATTAGTGACTTCTGGCGTGCTGTATTCGGGGTGTGCGTGATCCACGTAGAAGCGCGCACCATTCGTCAGAATGAGATTCGCCAGCCCATGATCGTCATCGGTCAGTTGCGAGGGATCGGCATCGGAACGGCTGAGGTCAAAACCACGCGCGTCACGCAGCGGTGATTCGTCCGCGTAGACCCAACTTGCCTTGGCGGCTCTGTCTAGCCCGGTCAAACCTGCGTACGCATTGACCACCTGCGACGACGTCAGCATCGAGTTGATGTGAGGGTGCCCGGGTACGGAGATGCCGTACTCCGTCTCGATGCCCATAACCCGATGGACGCTCATTGCTACAAGTACTGACCTGTGTTGGTCACGGAGTCAATGGATCGACCCGCCTCGGTGCCCTGCTTGCCGTGAATCAGGGTCCGGATGAAGACAATGCGCTGGCCCTTCTTGCCAGAGATACGCGCCCAGTCATCGGGATTTGTGGTGTTGGGCAGATCCTCGTTTTCGCGGAACTCATCAACAGCGGACGAGAGAAGATGACTGACCCGGATGCCACGCTGTCCAGAGTCAAGGAAATCCTTGATGGCGAGCTTTTTTGCACGAGCGACGATGTTCTCGATCATCGCACCACTATTGAAGTCACGGAAGTACAGAATTTCCTTATCGCCATCTGCATACGTGACTTCGAGGAAGTGGTTTTCTTCGCCATCGGAATACATCCGCTCGATGGTGCGCTGCACCATCGACACACACGTTGCCTCCGGGCTGCCGCCATGCTCCTGCAGATCGTCACTGTGAAGCGGAAGGTCGGGTGTGAGGTACTTCATCATGATCTCTCGCGCCGACTCGGCATCGGGACGTTCGATCTTGATCTTCACATCGAGCCGACCCGGTCGAAGAATGGCCGGGTCAATCATGTCCTCGCGGTTAGATGCTCCGATGACAATCACGTTTTCGAGAGCCTCAACGCCATCTAGCTCACTGAGGAGCTGCGGCACGATCGTGTTTTCGACATCCGAGGAGACGCCAGACCCGCGGGTGCGGAACAAAGAGTCCATCTCATCGAAGAAGACGATGACCGGCATGCCCTCCGATGCCTTCTCGCGCGCCCGTTGGAAAATGAGTCGAATATGCCGCTCGGTCTCGCCGACATATTTGTTGAGGAGTTCGGGGCCCTTGATGTTGAGGAAGTAGGACCGACCTTCAGGGCGACCTGTCTTCGCCGCAACATGCTTGGCTAGACCATTGGCTACGGCCTTAGCGATGAGCGTCTTTCCGCAGCCGGGCGGACCGTAGAGCAAGATGCCCTTGGGCGCAGCGAGCTTGTGCTCGGCAAATAGCTCCGGGTGCAGGAACGGCAGTTCCACGGCATCCCGGATCATTTCGATCTGCCGCCCGAGTCCGCCAATGTCGGTGTAGTCAATGTCGGGAACTTCTTCCAGCACCAACTCTTCTACTTCGGACTTTGGGATGATCTCAAACGCGTAACCCGAGCGGTTATCGGTCAGTAGCGAATCACCAGCTCGCGGCAGTTTTGCGCGGAGCGGCTCTGCTAGGCGAACGATGCGTTCTTCGTCACTGTGGGTGATCACAAGAGCACGGTCGCCATCTTCGAGAATCTCTTTGACCATCATGACATCGCCATGGCGTTCGAAGGAGAGCGCCTCTACAACGGTGAAGGCCTCGTTCAACATGACCTCTTGGCCGGGCAGCAAGAGGGAGATATCGACATTGGGCGCTACACCGACGCGCATCTTGCGCCCAGACGTGCTGATGTCGATGGAGTCACCATGCGACTGCAAAAAAACGCCGTAGGTAGCTGGAGGCTCAGCAAGGCGTTCGATCTCCTCGCGCATGATGACGATCTGATCGCGCGCGTCACGCAAGGTCTCCACGAGCCGGGAGTTGCGCTCCTTCTCGGCGACATACTCGCGCTGAAGGGCGGCCAAGCGGCCCTCAAGATTCAATCCCGACGGATTGCCGTCTGACGTAGTCATGAATACCTCCGCTGCGACCATATCTGCTTCGACCCTACGCCGCAGCGAGCCACAATCACGAAAATTCGGTCGCGGCTTGCTCCCAATCTTCTCCATAGGCGCCCTTGGCTGGCCGAGTGCGCCGAAGCGGCAGAACTGTGCCGGGCGCCAAACGGCGAGACACGACTAAGAAGCCCGTGTGGGCAATCATGCGATGGTCCGGTCGAACCGAGAGGCCCTCGAGGTGCCAGGTCCGGATTAGTGACTCCTCGGCCCGAGGCTCCGCCCACTCCCCCGATGCCCGAAGGGCCTCAGCAACGCGGGAGAGCTGTGTCGCTGTGGCTACGTAGACCACGAATGCCCCACCCGGGCGGAGCGCCCGCGCCGCTATGTCGAGGCATTCCCATGGCGCCAGCATGTCTAGCACAACGGCGTCGAATGACCCAGCCTCAATTTCGGCCTCTTGGAGATCTCCCACACGTAGTTCCCACTGAGTGGGCGCGGCTCCAAACCATGTGGCAACGTTTTTCCGAGCAACTTCGGCGAAGTCATCACGTCTCTCGTAGGACAAAACTGAACCGGTCGACCCCACCGAGCGCAGTAGGGAACACGTCAGTGCACCTGAACCAGCGCCTGCTTCAAGTGCGCGGCCACCAGGCTCAAGATCGGCGAGCGACACTATTCGAGCAGCATCCTTCGGGTAGACCACTGTCGCCCCACGTGGCATGGATAGCACGAAGTCGAGTAGTTGCGGGCGCTGTGCGAGGTAGGAAATTCCGCCGACGGTGGTCACCACGATTCCCTCGGGCTGTCCGATGAGACTGTCGTGCTCGATGCCGCCTTTATGCGAGTGCCACGTCTTGCCGGGCTTGAGCGTGATTGTCCGGATCCGCCCCTTGGGATCAGTCAACTGCACGAGGTCACCTTCCATGAAAGGGCCGCGCGGTCGATTCAATGGGGTCACGTCATTACTCACACGCGACAGGCTACCGGGGTCCCACATATGTCAGCCCTTGGTCGTAGCCTGCCCGCATGTCGATCACTTCTTTGTCGCCGTCTCGGGCCCAGGACTTCATGCAGTGCCCGCAATTGTTCAAGTACCGCGCGATAGACCGGCTTCCCGAGCCACCCAGCGCCGCAGCTCTTAAGGGCACCCTCGTGCATGAGGTCCTTGAGCGCATGTTCGACCTTCCGGCACCCGACCGCACACCGGACAATGTTGTGGAACTCATCGAAGAAGCTTGGGACGCTTTGCTCGCTGACGATCCGGCACTTCTTGACGTCGCAGTTCCCGGGGGTGACGCATCCTCGGCCAATGTCTTAGCGTGGCTCAACGAAGCGCGACCGCTGATTCACGCCTATTTCCGACTCGAGGATCCGCGACGCCTCGAACCAGAGGGGCGCGAAGTTGAGGTACGCACCGAGACTGCGTCAGGTCTCGTCTTGCGCGGCTATGTGGATCGACTCGACATCGCGCCCGATGGCGCGATACGCATCGTCGATTACAAGACCGGAAAGGCGCCTAAGCCTGCCTACGAGGGCAAGGCGCTGTTCCAGATGCGTTTTTACGCGCTGGTCGTGTGGCGAATCCGTGGGGAGATCCCGAAAATGCTGCAACTGCTCTATCTGGGCAGTGGCGAGATCGTGCGCTACGAGCCGACCGAAGAGGATCTTCTCGCCATCGAGCGCACAATCATGGCGCTACACGAGGCGATCGAACGAGCCATCGAGCTTGATGAATGGCCCACAAAGACCAGCCGGTTGTGCGATTGGTGCGCACACAAGGCAATCTGTCCGGCGTTCTCCAAGTAGCTGTTGGGGTCTAGTTCGGCGTGATCCATACGTTGATTCGGTCTAACGTCACCTCGGTGAGGCTCGACACGACAGCGGTTCGTGGGTCGGCCCCCACTGGCGCGATGTGCGGCACTGCGATGACAAAGGCTCCTGATGCTTGCCCGGACGCGACTCCGGTAGGCGAATCCTCGATCACGACGCACTTGTCGATGTCTACGCCGAGTGCAGCAGCGGCTTGCCAATAGGGCCTGGGGTGCGGTTTGGTGTCGGAGACTTCGTCTCCCGCGACGGTGACCGTGAACGGGTTGAATCCAAACTCTCGCGTAACAGCCTCTGTCACAGCGTTCATCAAAGTGCGCCATGAGGCAGAGACAAGTGCGGTGGGGATACCCACGCTGTGAGCCGCTGTTAACAATTCACGGGCTCCTGGCTGCCAAGTCGGATCCTCGCGACGGAAGAGGGTCTCCATGGTGGCGATGAGGCGGCTTCCCACCACGTTGCTAGGGGTCTGCGTCCCTGACTTAGCCACCATGTAGTCAGCCACTCGCTCGAGCGGGCCACCGAGGCAGACAGCCTGATCTGCCGCCGACCACGTGCCCCCCAGCGTGGACATCGTGAGGATCTCGCCCTCGAGCCACACGTGCTCGGTATCCACGAGAGTGCCGTCCATATCGAAGAGAATGGCGGCCGGCTGCACCCCGCAAGGGTAACCATGGGCCACCCCGACCCAAATTCGCCCGTAGGGCCGTAGGGTTGGGGCAAGGAGGTGCAGTCTTGATCGAGTCAGAGTCCCGTCCGTCGCTGGTCAACCCGATCATGCTGGCTGCCTTCGAGGGCTGGAACGACGCGGGCGAGGCCGCCAGCGGCGCCATCGCGCATCTATGCGAAGTCTGGGACGCGACCGATCTTGCCGAGATCGATCCCGAGGAGTACTACGACTATCAGGTCAACCGACCCAATGTTGCCTTTGATGAAAATGGTGCGCGTACCCTGACCTGGCCCACCACTAGTTTCCATGTCGCTCGTCTGCCCTTGGCTAGCCGCGACGTGATCTTGGTCCAAGGCGTTGAGCCAAACATGCGATGGAAGCAGTTCACCGCAGAAATCGTCACGCTTGCGCAATCCCTCGGGGTTGAGATGGTGGTGACTTTGGGTGCGCTGCTCTCCGACAGTCCCCACACTCGCCCGGTCCCCGTCACCGGAACGTCTACCGACGACGAGGTCTCGACCCGACTAGGGCTCGAACCATCACGTTACGAGGGTCCGACTGGCATCGTTGGCGTGATTCAGGAAGCCTGTCATCGTGCGGGTATTCCCGCCGTGTCATTCTGGGCTGCGGTTCCGCACTACGCCGCCGCCCCGCCATCGCCCAAGGCAACGATGGCACTCCTCCAGCATGTCGAGGACGTTCTGGATATGCCGGTGCCAATGGGAGATCTCACCGATGACTCACGTGCCTGGGCGGCGGGCATCGACGAGATGGTGCAAGAGGATGAAGACTTCGCCGGTCACGTACGCGATCTTGAAGAAGCCCGCGACGACGACATGGCAGACGTGAGCGGCGATACGATCGCGCGTGAATTCGAACGCTATTTACGCAGGCACGGATCAGAAGGTTAAGCGTGCACTCCCAGTAAGGCCATCACGGCGTTACGGGTAAGTGAGCCGGCGGATTCGTCCGACTTGTCAGTGGCCGACTGCGCGACCCACGCATCTACCGCCGCTAATGCCGCGGGCGCATCGAGGTCGTTGCTGAGATGAGTGCGGATCTGTATCAAAACATCGTGTCCGGATGCACCTGCTTGGGCGTCAAAAGCGTGCCGCCACAACTTAAGTCGATGGCGTGCAGCCACCAAACACTCTTGGGTCCACTCCCAATCATTTCGGTAATGATGCGCGAGTATGGCTAAACGAATCGCCGCTGGATCTTCACCGGATTCGCGCAACTTCGAAACGAAGACAAGGTTGCCGCGAGACTTACTCATTTTGTGCCCGTCGAGATGCACCATGCCCGCGTGAACGTACGCCTTGGCAAATGGCCAGTCCTGGCACAGCAATTGTCCTTGGCTTGCTCCCATTTCGTGATGGGGAAAGGCCAGATCTGATCCACCGCCTTGCACGTCGAAGCTGAAGCCGAGATGTTCAAGGCCGATCGCTACGCATTCTATGTGCCAGCCGGGCCGCCCTGCTCCTAAGCTGGCGGGCCAATGCGGTTCTCCGGGTCGTGCCGCCATCCATAGGAGTGGGTCCAGCGCATCGCGCTTGCCTGGTCGATGCGGATCTCCCCCACGCTCAGCGAAGATCGCAATCATCTCCTCGCGAGGCAGATTGGCCACCGAACCAAAGCGCTCATCAGCGGAGATATCGAGATAGAAGTCGTCGTCTACTCGATACACGAGACCAAGTGCCTGCAAATCCTCAATGCGCCGCACAACTTCGGGGATAGCTTCAACCGCACCGATGTAGTCAGTAGGTGGAATCACATTCAAGGCTGCCATGTCGGTGCGGAAGAGTTCCGTCTCACGCATCGCTACATCACGCCAATCTTGACCCGTTGCAGCAGCACGCTCAAGGAGTGGATCGTCAATATCTGTCACATTTTGGGTGTAGTGCACTGCATGACCAGCATCTCCCCAGGCGCGGTTGAGCAAATCAAAAGCGATGTAGGTCGCCGCATGACCAATGTGGGTGGCGTCGTAGGGCGTGATTCCACACACGTACATCCGCGCGGTCGTCTCGGGCTTTGTGGTCACTACCGACTGTGAAGAAGTGTCGAAAAGCCGCACCGCCGGGCCAGTGCCTGGCAGGGCGGGCAGGTTTGGGCTGCGCCATGACTCCACGGCGTGAGCGTAGCGCGACCTGCTAGAAGGCGGGCCATGGCAACGGTGGCCACGCGCCAGTCGGGCTCGGGAAGGTCCCGGACTCCAGCAAGCGGTCGATGCGAGCGGTGGTGGCGTCGATCTCCGTCACCGTCAGCCAGACATCGAGGAGCCCATCCACAATCTGACTCCTGATCGAGTGCAGGGCCGTCACGATGTCTGCCGGGATGGGCTCACCGATCCAGCCCCACAGGACCGTCCGCAATTTGTCTTCGTGGTGGAAACACACGCCATGGTCGATGCCGAAGATGCCGCCCAAGGCGTCGACCAAGATGTGTCCTCCCTTGCGATCTGTGTTGTTCGTGATCGCATCGAGAATCGCGAGACGTTGAAGTTCTGGAGTGTCCGCATGGATTAGCGATACCGGTCGACCCGCCTGATCTTCTGCGTCCACAATGTGCCGCCACCCCACCGGGACCTCGTCTCGAGGAACGATGTCGACGACCGACTCAGGGGTGGGATCAATCCACAACTGGCACATTCCCTCGCCCAGTGGCCCAGACTCTCGCCACACCGTCGTGGGGACACAGTTCCAACTCAGTGCCTCCGCGATGCGGTAGGTCGCTATTTCGCGAAACCCCAAAGTGCCCTCCGCGAAGTCCCACAAGGGGCGCTCGCCCTGCCGTGGCTTGTACACGCACATGAGAGATACGCCATTGAGAGTCGCCACTCCTCGCAGAGTCGTGTTGGAAGCTTCGACTAGGCGGCCCTCAATCTCGATCTCACCGTTGGTGAGGACCTCCACGATGCCTACGGGCTTCACCTTCTTCGATACCCGTTTGCTCGCGGGCATAGATGGCCACGTGGATCTAGCGGCTGGCTACAAATGGGACACGGCTTACGGCCCGCAGACACAACTGCCACGGCCCGGTGTGCAAATGCGCGCGCCTGGAAGCCGCTTAGATGCACAGTGAGAGAGCCCTCTTCTTCGCTAGAGGCCTCAATCGTGACGCACTCTTTGGCGCTGTCCCAGGTGATAGAAAGCATCTGAACCTGAAAGGCAGATTCGATGGGCACTTCCAATGGGCCAAGGTCATCAGATCCCAGATGCATCGCCGGGATCGCCGCAGATGCACCCGTTGCTTCGAGGACGTGGTTAAGCAGGGCATCAACACGTTCGGCCAGAACACGCACTTGCTCCTTGTCCAAGGCCACGCTGACGATCTCCACGTCATTGCGCGCCTGGAGATAGAACTCCCGCTCGCCGGGTTGGCCCACTGTGCCTGCGACGAAGCGCTGCGGCCGATCGAATTCAAACTGCGTCACCCGGCTCCACCTCCCACGGTCGCAGACTTGGACTTGCGTCGGCTTGGTCGCACAAGGGCGCTTAGGTCTGCGGATGAATCATTCATGCGCAAAACGGATGTGCCACTATCTGAGTAGTTAATGACCGACACAGAAGCAGGATCGACATGCAAACGCTGAAATAGATCAAGGTGCATGCCCAACGCGTCAGCCAGAATTGCCTTGATCACATCGCCATGGCTCACCGCGACATACATGCTGCGAGGTCCAAGGGTCACGTTCCAACGCCGGATCGCCGTGACGGCACGATGTTGCATCGTGAGCATCGGCTCACCATCGTCACCCGGGAACTTCACGGCACTTGGCTGCGACTGAACAATCTTCCACAGCGGATCTTTCGCGAGAACCTTAAGTTCGCGCCCCGTCCAATCGCCATAGCCGCACTCGATCAAGCCGTCCTCCTCGTGCAACGGACGAATGCCCTTGGACCCGGGGAGGAGCGCTGCTGCAGTCTCCATGGTCCGCTCGAGTGGGCTGCTGATAACAGCGTCTATCGGCAGGGCGGCCAAACCAAGCCCGAGGCGTTCGACTTGCTCCCGGCCCCTCTCGTCGAGTTGGACTCCCGGCGTGCGTCCAGCTAAGAGTCCGGTGGCATTAGCGGTCGTACGCCCATGCCGGACGAGAAGCACCGTGGTCATTCCCGCAGCCTAGGCCACCCATGCACGAGACTAAGAACATGATCACCGCGCACGGCGCCTACATAGGAGGAGTCTTCACCCCTGCGGGCAACCCGTGGGAATCCTCTGCCGACCTCGCGGCGGCTGCTCAGTGGGCAAAGTCAGCAGATTCAGGCGATTTCGGCGTGCTGGTCGTGGATTCGGCAACGAGTCTCGAGCGCAGCGCTCTGCTTGCTGCATTCGAGCTCGAGCCACTTCAGATGGAGGATGTCGCCAACCTACGGCAGCGAGCCAAGGTGGAAATCGGGGATAAGCACGTGTTGTGTTTGCTTAAGTCCGTGGCTTGGGACAAAGAAGCGAAGGAGATCACGCTCTCCCAAATCTCAGTCATTACTGGACACGGATTCGCCATCGTTTTCCTCGATGAAGGTTCGACCGAAATCGCCTCTGCTTTAGGTCAGTTGCAATCGCACCCCAATATTGCGGCTGAAGGTCCCGGTTCTGTGCTGTATGTCGTCATGGACCTAGTGGTTGATCACTACGTAGTGCTGACAGATGTCATTCAGACGGCGGTTGAAGACGTTGAAACCGGGCTGTTCAATCCAAACAAGCAGGACTCGACGGCGCGTATTTATAGCCTGAATAGACAGAATCTGGACTTCCGTCGTGCGGTGCATCCACTAGTACCTCTGGCGCATGAGTTATCGCAACGTTCGCTTCACGCCATTCCCGCCGGGCTGCGCAACCAGTTCGCCGATGTGGGCGACCACCTCCTGCGCGTCGCTGACGCCGTAGACGGCTTCAACAACATTCTGTTGTCGATGCTCATGGCGAGCACTGCACTCCAAGACCTGCAACAAAACCGAGACGTGCGCAAGATTTCGGCGTGGGTTGCCATTGCCGCTGTGCCGACCGCTATCGCAGCCATTTATGGGATGAACTTTGACACCATGCCAGAACTGCACTGGCAGTTCGGCTATCCAGCGATATTGCTCGTCATGGCAACGAGTTGCACGCTGCTTTGGCGCGCTTTCAAGAAGTCTGGCTGGCTCTAGGAGACAACCCCTGTCACAAGTAGAACGACCAGAACAGCCGCTAGGCCAAGCCGATAGAACACGAATGGTCGGAAACTGCCCGTCATGAGGTACCTCATCAACCACCGGATCACTGTGTATCCCACGGCGAACGCGATCACGGTGGCCAGAATCGTGGGCCCCCAAGACGTCGGCGCGCCGTCTTTGCCGATTTTGGAGGCTTCATAAAACCCGGATAGCAACACCGCCGGGACGGCCAAAAGAAAGGCGAAGCGGGCTGCTGCCTCACGGGTATAGCCAAGGAAAAGTCCGCCAGAGATGGTCGCACCAGATCTGGAGACTCCTGGAATAAGCGCGAGTGCCTGCGCAAGACCAATGAGTATGCCGTCGCGCCAGGTCATCTGTTGTGAAGTTCGCACGCGCGAGCCGAGTGCGTCAGATGCACCTAGTACTAAGCCAAAGATCGCCAACATCGCGGCCACTAGCCAAAGATTGCGAGCGACGGTCTCGATCTGATGCGAAAACGCGATTCCTAGGACCGAGATAGGGATAGTGCCGATGATGACGAGCCATCCCATGCGCGCGTCCGGATCGCTGCGGAGCGAGGGATCGCGCAAGGATCGAAACCACGTGGAGATGATGCGCCCAATGTCCTTGCGGAAGTAGATGAGAACCGCGGCTTCGGTGCCGATCTGTGTGACAGCTGTGAAAGCGGCCCCTGGGTCGTCCCAATGGAAGATTTGAGAAGCAATCAAGATGTGCGCGCTCGAGGAGATCGGCAAGAACTCCGTTAGTCCTTGAATGATTCCGAGAACAATTGCCTCAAACCAGCCCACTAGTCCGCCAATCCAGATTCGTCGAGAACTTCGGCCATGGTGCGCAAGGTGGAAATCCTTTGATCGATCGAGCCAATGGATACCGCGAGAGTAAGCGTAGTGACGCCTGATTCGGCGTAAGCGGCTAGACGATCGCGGACGCGCTCGCGAGGCCCAATCAATGAGGTGCGGTCGATAAATTCAACGGGAACAGCGCGGGCGGCACCGAAGTAATCCTTGGCGAGGTAGGCCTCTTGGATGGCCGCAGCAGCTTCGCCGTAACCCAGCCGAGTTGCGAGCGCGTTGTAGAAATTCTGTTCCTTGCTGCCCATGCCGCCGATATAGAGCGCTGAGTACCCTCGTAGCGGCCCAGCACAGTCCTCGACGTTGTCGCCGATCACAACGGGAACAGTCGGCACAATGTCGAATCCTTCGAGCGTCTTGCCGACCTTTGTGCGTCCGGACATGACATTGGCGAGCAATTCACCACTCGTCTCGGGCACGTAGAAGATGGCCAGCCAGCCATCGGCAATCTCACCGGCGAGTTCGAGATTCTTTGGCCCCACCGCGGCAAGATAGATCGGAATGCTGTCGCGCACCGGATGCACAGTGAGTGTCAGCGCCTTTCCGGGCCCATTAGGGAGTGGAAGCGTGAAGAACTCGCCGTCGTAGGTCAATCGTTCGCGCGCCAGGGCCTTACGGACAATCTCGACGTATTCGCGAGTGCGTTTCAGCGGCTTATCGAACCTGACACCGTGCCAACCTTCAGACACTTGCGGGCCGGACACGCCCAACCCAAGGCGAAATCGCCCACCTGAAAGTGTGTCGAGCGTCGCGGCCGTCATGGCCGTATTGGCGGGAGTGCGACCGGGGATCTGGAAGATGGCCGAGCCCACATCGACCCGTGTGGTCTGAGCAGCGACCCAAGCCAGGACGGTCGCAGCATCAGAGCCGTACGCCTCTGCAGCCCAGACGACGCTATAGCCGAGACGATCAGCCTCTTGCGCGAGAGTCAGATTGTCGGCGTCGTTGCCGCCGCCCCAGTAGCCAAGATTGAGTCCGAGCTTCACGCGCCCTCCATACCGTTTCATGCAGCCTACCTCCCCATGAATGTCAGATCTGGGAGGTAGGTTCGGTGCATGGAGCAGCGACTACTGGGCACTACGGGCCTGCAGGTCAGCCGTCTCGCACTGGGCACCATGACGTGGGACCGGGGTACCGACGAGGAGACCGCTCGTGCGCAGGTCCATGCATTCTTGGATGCGGGTGGCAATCTCATCGATACCGCTGACGTCTACGCCGACGGCATGTCTGAGCGCATTCTCGGTTCGATACTCGAAGATCCCAGCGTGCGATCGAGATCGATCATCGCCACCAAAGCAGTGTCGCGACCTGGCACGCCTCGCCGGTTCGATGCCTCGCGCCAGCACATTTTGCATGCTCTTGACCGGTCTCTCGAGCGTCTCGGTGTTGATCACGTCGACATCTGGCAGATGCACGTCTGGGACGCGTTCACCCCGATTGAAGAAACTCTCGCCGCAATGGACGACGCGGTTCGATCAGGTCGAGTCAATTACATTGGCGTTTCCAACTACTCTGGATGGCAACTTGCACAGGCAGTGACCTGGCAGCGCGCAGTCACCGGTCGCTCCCCCATCATCTCCACACAGATGGAGTACTCACTTCTACAGCGCGGCATCGAACGCGAGGTGCTTCCGGCCGCTCAAGCAATGGGTGTCGGCATTCTGCCGTGGTCGCCTCTTGGCCGTGGTGTGCTCACCGCCAAATACCGTCACAGTGCGCCCATTGACTCCCGCGCGAGTTCGGAGGCGTTTGGTCCATTCGTGCAGGCATACCTGCACGAGCGCAATCGGCGGGTAGTCGACGGTGTTGCGATGGCCGCCGATGGATTAGGCGTCTCTCCGGCTGAGGTGGCCTTGGCGTGGGTGCGTGATCGGCCAGGTGTGGTGTCACCCATCGTGGGCGCTCGGACTCTCGATCAACTACACGCGGCACTTGCGACCGAAGAACTCGAACTTCCCGAAGAAATCGCACAGGCTCTCGATGATGTGTCGACGCCGGCAAGCGGATACCCAGAGAGCGGGATCTACCAGCGTTCCTAAGGTCTTAGAGTCCCCATTCGGCGACTATCAGTTCACGCGTGTCCTCAAGAAGTTGCGGCATAGTTTTAACACTGGAAATGACAGGCATGAAGTTGGTGTCGCCGGCCCATCGCGGCACGACATGCTGGTGTAGATGGCCCGCAATGCCTGCACCGGCGACGGCACCTTGATTCATTCCGATGTTGAAGCCCTGAGCACTCGAAGCTCGGCGTAACGCGCGCATCGCTAATTGAGTAAAAAGCCCAAACTCAGCAACCTCTTCGGCAGTGAGATCGGAGTATTCAGGCACATGTCGGTAGGGACACACCATGAGGTGACCGGAGTTGTAGGGATACAAGTTCAAGACAGCAAAGACCAACTCGCCCCGAGCCACAGTTAGACCATCCACATCACCCAGCGTGGGGATGCGACAGAACGGACATTCATCACCGGCCTCGGTATGCGTGGGGCGACCCTCCCCGTTGATGTACACCATGCGGTGCGGGGTCCAGAGCCGATCCCACGCGTCACTCATGCGATCTGTAGCCGGTTGCGTACGGCGTCGACAATCTCGGCAATGGCCTCAGACACTGGGATGCCGTTGCGCTGCGTGCCGTCGCGATAACGGAAGGACACGGCTCCGGCCGCGACATCCTCGTCACCAGCGATAAGCATGTAGGGGATCTTCAGCTTTTGGGCACTGCGAATCTTCTTCTGCATACGGTCATCAGACGAGTCAACCTCGACACGTACGCCTTCGGCGCGAAGTGAAGCAGCGACCTGAACAAGGTAATCCACATGAGAGTCGGTGACTGGAATGCCCACGACCTGCACGGGTGCGAGCCACGGGGGGAACGCACCGGCATAGTGCTCTAGGAGAACGCCGAAGAAACGCTCGATCGAGCCAAAGAGCGCGCGGTGGATCATGATCGGTTGCTGACGAGTGCCGTCCGCGCTTTGGAACTCCAGATCGAAGCGCTGGGGCAATTGGAAGTCGACCTGAATTGTCGACATTTGCCAGGTGCGACCGATGGCATCCTTGGCCTGCACGGAGACCTTAGGTCCGTAGAACGCAGCGCCACCTTCGTCGAGCACCAGAGTCAAGCCCTGCTTCTCTGCAGCGACACGCAGCGCTTCGGTAGCCTCTGCCCATTCCTCGTCGGTGCCTACGCTCTTCTTTGGATCGCGCGTGGACAACTCGAGGTAGAAGTCGGTCAAGCCGTAGTCGCGCAGCAGATCAAGGACGAAGGTCAGCAGGGTATCGAGCTCGCCCGGCATCTGTTCTTTTGTGCAGTAGATGTGCGCATCATCTTGAGTGAAGCCGCGCGCGCGAGTGAGTCCCTGAACAACTCCGGACTTCTCATAGCGATAGACGGTGCCGAACTCAAAAAGTCGCAATGGCAATTCTCGATAAGAGCGTCCGCGAGAGCGATAGATCAAGTTGTGCATAGGGCAGTTCATTGGTTTGAGGTAGTACTTCTGCGGCGCACGGCGCAGTTGACCGTCCTCGGTGTATTCGGCATCGAGTTCCATGGGCGGGTACATGCCCTCGGAGTACCAATCAAGGTGACCAGAGGTCTCGAAAAGTTGGGCCTTGGTCAGGTGCGGGGTGTTAACGAACTCATAGCCCGCTGCTTCGTGTCGACTGCGCGAGTAGTCCTCCATGACACGGCGGATCACGCCGCCCTTGGGGTGAAACACCGCGAGGCCAGACCCGATTTCCTCGGGGAATGAGAACAGATCGAGCTCAGCGCCGAGACGGCGATGGTCGCGGCGTTCGGCCTCCTGAAGGAATGTGAGGTAGCCCTGGAGTTCGTCCTTGCTCGCCCACGCCGTGCCATAAATGCGCTGAAGGGACTCGTTGTCCTGATTGCCTAGCCAATATGCAGCGGCGCTACGCATCAGTTTGATCGCGTTGGGAGCTATGTAACGAGTTGTGGGAACGTGCGGCCCGCGACATAGGTCGCCCCAGCATCGCTCGCCTGACTTTGCGTCGACGTTGTCGTAGATAGTCAACTCGGCACCGCCGACCTCCATGACATCGGCACCACCCTCGCTGCCGATGAGACGCATCTTGAAGGGCTCGTGCTTGAGTTCGTGCCGGGCCTGGTCTTCTGTGACGACGCGCCGAGTGAAGCGCTGTCCTGCCTTGAGGATCACTTGCATGCGCTTTTCAAGTGCCTGAAGGTCTTCTGGAGTGAAGGGCCGACCGACTGCGAAGTCGTAGTAGAACCCGTCCTTGATCGGAGGGCCAATGCCCAGCTTGGCCTCGGGGAATTCCTGCTGAACGGCTTGGGCCAGCACGTGCGCGCACGAGTGCCGCAGTACTGCGAGTCCTTCGGGGTCCGCTGCCGTGACGGGTTCGACGACGTCTCCGGGCTCGAGCACATAGTCGAGGTCCTTGAGCGTCCCATTGACCCGCGCCACGAGGACACTTCGGTCCTGGCCCACAACGTCCATGGCCGTCGTGCCCGTCTCGACCTCGCGAACCACAGGTTCGGGGCTGACGACGGTGACGCTCACACTCATTGAAGACTCCTTAACCAACTCGGAGTTCTAGGCTAGACGGTGGGCGATACTGGGTTCGAACCAGTGACCCCTCGCGTGTGAAGCGAGTGCTCTACCACTGAGCCAATCGCCCGTCAGGTGCCCAAGACTACCAGCCCATTTCACGGGTCGATGTTGGCCGTTGACTCCCTAGCGAATGTGCTGGCGACTCTTTCCGTGATGCGCCCACTCGGAAGTGTTCGATCATCTACCCGAGTCACCGGGTGCACATCGCGCGTCGAGGAGGCCAGGAAGATCTCATCCGCTGTGGAGAGCACCTCCAGCGGCAGATCGGCTTCGCGCACGTCAGCCCACTCGCAAATCAGCGCCCGAGTGATGCCGGGAAGGCAACCACTGCTCAGCGTTGGCGTGATTACCTCACCATCAATCACGACGAAAATGTTTGTGCCGGTTCCTTCACAGAGTTGACCCACGGTGTTGCCAAAGATCGCCTCAGAAGCCCCGAGGCCATGCGCGTGCGCGAGGGCGTGCACATTTTCTGCGTACGACGTTGACTTCACCCCAGCTAGTGCACTCCGCTCATTGCGGGGCCAAGGCACAGTGATCACGGTTGTCGTAGCTGGCCACGGTGAAATTGGCGAAGCTGCGACGAACACTGTCGCTGGAGCCGTCCCGCGATCACTGCCGAGCGGACCGTCTCCTCCGGTCACTGTGATCCGGAGACGCGCTAGTGGCACTCGATCACTCGATGAGAGCACCGCGTCAACTGCCTCGCGAATGATTCCGTGGTTGGGATGCGGGAGGCCAAGTCCAGCAGACGAGGTGCCAAGTCGAGCCAAATGACGTGTCAGCGCAAACGGTCGTCCGTTGACCACCTTCAGGGTCTCGAAGACACCATCAGCAACCGTGAACCCGTGATCGAATGGCGAGACTCGAGCCTCTTCGGCAGGCATGAGTGTGCCGCCGTCGTAGGACCCCATCCAGACCAGACTCATGAGATGGCACCTTGCCATACGCCGCTGGCTACGTCGATCAGATGCGCTGCTTTGAGTTGCGTTTCTTGCCATTCGCGAGTGGGATCTGAGCCCCACGTGATCCCGGCTCCGGTGCCAAAGTGCACTTGATCCCCCTCCACCCAGAAGGTTCTGATGGCAACGGCCAACTCCGCTTCTCCGGTGTCCGCGTCCACCCAACCGATAGCACCGCAGTAGACATCACGCGAGACGCTTTCGACCTCGTCGATAATGCGCAGAGCACTCGATTTGGGGGCGCCGGTGACCGAGCCGGGTGGAAAGGTGCTGGCGAGGATTTTCGGCCACGTTGCGGTATTGCGCAACTCCCCCGACACGCGAGACACAAGGTGAACGAGTCCGGGATGTTTTTCCACCCTGAGTAGTTCCGGCACATTGACTGAGCCGGTTTCGCAAATTGCTGAGAGATCGTTGCGCACGAGGTCAACGATCATGATGTTCTCCGCGCGATCCTTCTGTGTCAGGTCTGCTTCAACGCGACCGGTGCCCTTGATCGGCCCAGATTCGATATGCCGGCCAGTACGCCTCAGGAACAGCTCTGGCGATGCGGTGGCAACGTGCGCACCAGGAACGCGCACAAACCCGCCGTATGGAGACGGGTTGCCTGCGTCGAGTAATGCATGAAGGCCGCCCACATCGCACGCGCTCAGATCAGAAAGCTGTGCAGAGAGAACTCGGCAGACATTTGCCTGATAGACATCGCCAGACTCAATGAGCGCGCGCACGCGTTGCACTGCAGATATATAGGACTCTTCATTCTCTGAGGATTTCCACGCCGAAGGTTGAGATCCGGTCCAGACTCCGCCGACCGATGCCGCTGATGCCGGCACCCAATGCTCAAATCGAGCGAGAACAGGGACGCCCCTGTAGGGGATCACGACCGCCCATCGCCCCGCTGAGTCCAAGGCGGCCAGATCCGAAGTGACGTCGCTCAAGCCTGAGGCGACGAGACCTCCTAAACGCGCGGCTGCCTGCACGTTACGCATTCTGCCGGTCCTGCCCCCGCATTGGTGACCAGTGCCTGCTTCGGCTAAAGTCCCTCCTTGACGGTCTGACCGTCATGCGGACGTAGCGCAGTTGGTAGCGCATCACCTTGCCAAGGTGAGGGTCGCGGGTTCGAGTCCCGTCGTCCGCTCGCAGGATCGCTGTTTCTTGGCGGTCTACCGCCTGGTGGAGTGGCCGAGAGGCGAGGCAACGGCCTGCAAAGCCGTGTACACGGGTTCAAATCCCGTCTCCACCTCTCTTTTGGGTTCCTAGGGAGCTGTGTTCTCCGCAGCTGCGACCACTATCGGCACCAAGCTCAAGGACATCCCGGGAGCCAAAGCGTTGGCATAGGTAGCCGTCAGGTGATCCTGATCGCGGAAGACCATGAGATTGGCGCGCACCATCGGGCACGTGCCGACGTAGCAAATGCCGCCGTTGAAGTCGACCGTGTCCACACCGGGCATCCCCTTGACCACGTCAACATCGACGCTCAGCGGCGGAACGACCTGATCGGCAGGTTCGTCGCACACAGCTGGGTTGTCAGCGTTCCGGTCTACACAAAGGACGGGGTCAGTCAGGAGCGATGGCGTGTCATGGATGACGATAAATCGCGCACCCATCGAAGTCACGGCCGTCGCCGCATCACGCCAACCCTGATCCCACAGTGGAGTCTCCAGATCACCCGACACCACCTGACCATTCGAATCCATGACCGACGGCGGCTTGATCGAGTCGACGATGACAGCGTCCGGCTTCGAGCTATCTCGCATGTCAGCCAGGACGTTCTCGCGCCAAATATCGCACTCCGTGTATCCGCGCTTATACGAGGTGAGATACGGAGTCACGTTCGGCGCGGGACAGCCGGTCTTCGTGTAGGACACGACCTTCCAGCCGTTCTCTTTTCCAATCAGATCGAGCGCAGAGATCCACTGACCAGCATGGGAGTCACCCCATAACGCCACCGTGATCGAACCGTTGGGATCACCGAAAATGCACTGAGGGATATCGGTCTCGGGGACCGGTAGATGACACTTTCCGTACGAAGGCGGCCGGTCGTTGCGCACCTGCTCGATGGACGGGGTGAGCCGCCCTGCAGGACCGGGCACAGGCTGGATGGCGCCGGGCACCAACTGCCCTTGCGGAATATCCACGTTGACCTTCACGTGCACTGGCATGAAGTAGATGAATAGGCCCCCAACGAGTCCCACCAACGATGCGACGAGTCCGACCAGTAGCGACACCTTCGTCGACTTAGCAATGGCCGGCACCATGCGCAGTGGAGTCTCGACGTAGCGATAGGCCAGGTAGGCAGGGATAAAGGCCAGCAGCGGCAACCAGATGAGCTTGAGCCAGTTGTCGGAGGTCCAGGCGATATCTAACGCGACGCTGCCGAGAATCAGCACCGGCCAGTGCCAGAGGTACCACGAATAGGACATGCGGCCCATCGCTTGCATGGGTCGCAGCCGGAACAACACACCTGGGCCCCAACCGATGCCACCTGTGCCGGCGATCAACATCAGCACGGTCGCGATGACCGGGATCATGGCTGTCCAGCCGGGGAACGGCATGGTCTTCTTCAGGAAGAGAACTCCCCAGAGCAAAAAGGCGAGGCCGACCCAGCCCATCGTGCTGCGCAACCACTGCGGGATGCGCGCGATTTGTACGACGCCCACCCCGACCATGGCTCCCGCCGCAAATTCCCAGGCGCGCGTGGGCATCAGGAAGAACGCGACCGGCTCTGACACGTTGGTCAGCCACACGTTGAGAATGAAGGACAGCACGAAAACAACACCCATCACGACCAACGTGACAGGGATGATGAGCGCGTTGGTGTGCTCGCGACCGCGCTTCGTTGCCCGGCGATACAAGAAGAACGCGATCGCAAATAGGAGCAATGGCCAGACGAGATAGAACTGTTCCTCCACGCCCAGAGTCCAAAAGTGCAAGACCGGACTTGGGATCTGGGTGGCAGCGAAATAGTCGGTGCTAGTCCTGATGAACAACAGATTGGCCACGTAGACCGCCGCGGCGCTGATATCTAGCCCTGCATCCTTGTGCTCGACTGAAGGCAAGATGAAGAAGCTGGCAATGCCCGTGACCAGGAGCACAAGCCCAGCGGCCGGGAGCAATCGTCTTGCACGGCGGCCCCAGAACTGGCCGAGGGCGACGCGACCGGTCTTTCGGATTTCGCGAACAACGAGCCCAGTAATCAGGAATCCAGAGAGCATGAAAAACACGTCCACGCTGATAAATCCACCAGAGACGAATGGCGCCCTCGCGTGGTACAGGATGATGATTGCAAGCGTCAGGGCACGCATGCCCTCGATATCGGGGCGGAAACCATGACCAACCTGAACCATCGGCTCTACCGAATTTCCCGCAACAGCCGTGGCCACGCAATCCCTCTCGTCCGATGCCGCTTCGGCCCACCCTAACCGCGTGCAGGTCCCCAGTCGGGCTCCCTGACGCCCACGATTGCATCGCGTCGTGCCCGTGTACTCTTGGGGGGCTGCGATGAGCGGCATGGGCGATTGGCGCAGGGGTTAGCGCGCTTCCTTGACATGGAAGAGGTCACAGGTTCGATTCCTGTATCGCCCACCCAGAGGATCGCCAAGGTGGAAAAGGCATTAATAAGAAGTCAAATAGTTTGATGTCCACGGTATTATGTGGTCATGGGTATCAGCGCGGGGGCGTCCCCGGTCCGATTTGTCACTGCCGCGAGCCTGTTTGATGGCCACGATGCGGCCGTCAACATCATGCGCCGGATCTTGCAGGCGCAAGGCGCGGAGGTCATCCACCTCGGTCACGACCGCAGTGTCGAACAGATTGTTCGCGCCGCGATTAGCGAGGACGCGCACGCCGTCGCGGTGTCTTCCTATCAGGGTGGGCACGTCGAGTACTTCACCTACCTCGCGGACCAACTGGCAGAGCAGGGCGCGAGTCACATCAAGATCTTTGGCGGTGGCGGTGGCGTCATTGTGCCTGAGGAGATCTCGCTACTCGCGCAGCGCGGCATTCGCATCTTCTCCCCCGAGGACGGCCAGCGTCTAGGTCTAGACGGCATGATCGCCGAGATGATCAGCGCCGCACGCGCAGATCTCGGTGCGAAGCCCGCCCACCTTGAGGCCTTGATCTCTGGCGATGTCCCTGCACTTGCCCGGACGATCACCATGTTGGAAAACGATCAAGCCAGCAGCGACGTCCTTTCCGGTATGGCGTCAGCGGCAGCACATTCGGTTGCCCCGGTGCTGGGCATCACTGGCACAGGGGGTTCAGGTAAATCCAGTTTGACCGATGAACTGCTGCTTCGAATCCGCCAGGAATACGAGGGCAAGCTGCGCGTCGCCGTGATCGCGATCGACCCCACTCGACGCCGAGTAGGCGGGGCACTTCTGGGTGACCGGATCCGCATGAACTCTGTCGACTTCGATTCGATTTACTTCAGGTCATTGGCAACTCGTGACTCTGAATCAGAAATCCCGCACAATCTTGCGAAGATTGTCGAAGCCTGTCGGGCCGCTGGCTATGACCTCGTAATCGTCGAAACTCCTGGCATTGGTCAAGGTAGTGCAGGCATCATTCCCTTCGTCAATGCATCGCTGTATGTCATGACGCCCGAATACGGTGCCGCATCTCAACTCGAGAAGATTGACATGCTCGATTACGCAGACGTCGTTGCTATCAATAAGTACGAACGCCGAGGGGCAGAAGATGCTCGACGCGATGTAGGGCGACAGTTGGTACGCAATCGTCATGCATTCACGAGCACCTGGGAGGACATGCCAGTTTTTGGCACGTCTGCCGCGCGATTCAATGACGATGGGCTCACCGCCTTGTACGTGTGTCTCCGTGATCTGCTGGTAGAGCGTGGCATGCGATCGCCGGATCAGCCGTGGCCGGCCGGCAGTGCCAAGGCATCCAGCAACCTCCGCACAATTGTTCCGCCGGCACGTGAGCGCTATCTCTCGGAGATTTCCACGGCCGTACGCGGGCATCACGCCCAGACCGAGCAACAAGCATCGATTGCTGCGCGCATACAACATCTGGAGTCGGCAGCTCACGAACTCGGACTCGATGCCGCCACAGACGCCACCTCTAAGGCACATGCGCTCCGCGGCAGTCTCGCCGCTGAATACGCCGAGCAACTCACTGCGTGGCCTGCTGTCCGGGCTGAGTATGAGGCAGCCGAACTTGTGACGACAGTACGAGACCGTGAACTCCGCGCACCCTTGCAGCGGACTTCTCTATCTGGGACTGCGATCCCCCGAGTCTCGCTGCCACAGACGGATTCTCACGCCGATTTGGTCCGCTACTTTGGCAAAGAGAATCTCCCCGGCCGCTTCCCATTCACTGCCGGCGTTTTCCCGCTCAAGCGCGATGGCGAGGCGCCCGCTCGTATGTTCGCGGGTGAAGGTGACTGTGACCGCACTAATCGACGATTCCATTTGCTCGCTGAAGGTCAGCCCGCCACAAGACTTTCGACTGCATTCGACTCCGTCACGCTCTACGGGCGCGATCCAGACCTCCGCCCCGACATCTACGGCAAGGTGGGCACCTCCGGTGTCAGCATTGCGACGTTGGACGACATGCGCGGGCTATTCGCCGGATTTGATCTGTGTGACCCAAAGACCTCAGTGTCGATGACCATTAATGGTCCCGCACCGACGATTCTCGCGATGTACCTCAATGCCGCCATCGACCAACAGCTGGATCTTTTCGTTGCCCGTGAGGGACGCTCCCCTAGCGACGAAGAGGCCCAGGACATCCGCGCTCATGTCTTCACCACAATTCGCGGCACGGTACAGGCAGACATCCTGAAGGAAGATCAGGGCCAAAACACCTGCATCTTCTCCACGGAGTTTGCCCTGCGGTGCATGTCAGATGTGCAGGAGTGGTTCATTGCGAACCGTGTCCGCAACTTCTATTCGGTTTCGATTTCGGGTTATCACATCGCTGAAGCAGGTGCGAACCCCATTTCGCAGTTGGCGTTCACTCTGTCCAATGCGTTCACCTACGTAGAGGCCTACCGGGCCCGAGGTATGGACGTCAACGATTTCGCACCAAGTTTTTCGTTCTTCTTCTCCAACGGCATGGACCCGGAGTACACCGTGATTGGCCGCGTGGCCCGCCGAATCTGGGCCATCGCCATGCGTGATCTCTACGGCGCCGATGATCGCGCCCAGCGACTGAAGTACCACGTTCAGACCTCCGGCAGGTCCTTGCACGCGCAGGAGATGGCCTTCAACGACATTCGCACAACGCTTCAAGCCCTCTGCGCGCTGTATGACAATGCGAATTCACTGCACACCAACGCCTACGACGAGGCCGTCACCACGCCATCATCAGCTTCAGTTCGCCGGGCTCTAGCTATCCAGATGATCATCGACCAAGAGTGGGGTCTCTCCAGCAATGAGAATCCACTGCAGGGTTCCTACATCGTCGACTACCTCACCGACGCGCTTGAGGAAGCCGTGCTGACCGAGTTCGACCGCATCTCCGAGCGCGGTGGTGTTCTCGGCGCCATGGAGACGGGCTATCAACGCGGCCGGATTCAAGACGAGTCGATGCTGTATGAGCATCGCAAGCATGATGGATCACTCCCGATCATCGGCGTCAACACCTTTATTGATCCCCACTCCGGTGAAGACGAGCAAGGAACGATCGCGCTTGCTCGGGCCACCGAGCAGGAGAAGGAATCCCAGCTGGCACGCTTGGCTCGGTTCCAGGGGCAGGACCCGCTCGAAACTCAGCGACAACTGCAGCGACTTAAGGAAACCGCGCGTGCCGGAGGCAACGTGTTCGAGGTACTGATGGATGCGGTCCGGCATTGTTCACTCGGCCAAATCTCGGAGGCGTTCTTCGAAGTCGGCGGCAAGTACCGTCGAGGAGTGTGACCGTGACCGGCAAACTCCCCTTCGATCCCATCGCCGAAGCCCACAAGCAATGGGTCGCCCATGATTGGGCGGCAGCTGCTGACGGGATGGCGGCCGTAACGTCGATTGTGCGGGCGCAACAGATTCTGTTTGGGCGCATAGATGCCACTCTCAAGCCTTTTGCCCTCAGTTTCGCGCGTTACGAGATCTTGATGGTTCTCACCTTTAGTAGCCGAGGTTCGATGCCCATGTCACGTTTGGGGTCGAGGCTTCAGGTGCACCCGGCAAGTGTCACCAGCGCGGTGGAGCGACTTGAGGGTCAAGGTTTCGTCAGTCGAGAACCAGATGCAGAGGATCGTCGCAAGGTTCTCGCCACGATCACCGAGACTGGTAGAGCGATTGCGTTGTCTGCAACCGAGGCCCTCAATGAGCATGTCTTTACTTCGGTCGGGATTTCTGCCGGAGAAACGACCCAACTAATCAGCGTTCTCGAAATTCTCCGCCGCAGTGCCGACGACTTCTGAACCCACGCAGATCAGTTGAGCAATTCGAGTGCGGCGTACCACTCCATCTCGATCTCGGCGAGCTTCGCTTCTGCCTTACGTAGCGCAGCACCATCCGCCCGCAGTGCATCATGATCCGTGGCGTGTTCATGCATGAGTTGGTGAATCGCTGCGACCTTCTCCTGGGCGGTATTCATCTTGCGCTCAAGTGAAGCCACCTGCTTATTAACCTCTCGACGTTCCGCGGCGGAGAGCGCGGGAACTTTGAACTCTTCAGGCGCCTGGGCCTTGGTGGGAGTTCCACGTCCGCCAGAGAGCGCTGCACTTCGTAGGGCGAGGTATTCATCGACGCCACCGGGTAGATCGCGGACGTCCCCATCCCCGAGTACGGCCCGATAGGTCTCGCACACCCGCTCAATGAAATACCGGTCATGGGACACGATCAGAATCGTCCCGGCAAATCCATCCAAAAGGTCCTCTAGGGCGGCCAAAGTCTCCACGTCGAAGTCATTCGTAGGTTCGTCGAGGATCAAGACATTAGGCCCAGCCATGAGCAATCGCGTGAGCTGCAGACGTCGGCGTTCACCGCCCGACAGGTCGCCCACAGGCGTCCACTGCGACCCGGCATCGAAGCCGAGCCGCTCGCACAAGGTCGAGGCCGACATCTCCCGTCCCTTGCCCAGATCTACGAACTCAGCGATCTCCTGAACTGCTTCAAGAACTCGAAGATTGGGATTGAGTTCATCTAGGTGCTGCGAGAGATAGGCCGGCTTGACGGTCTTCCCGATCACAAGCTTGCCAGAGTCCACGCGTTGGTCCCCGAGCAACATGCGGATGAGAGTGGTCTTGCCCGCACCGTTAGGTCCGAGAATCCCGACCCGATCGCCGGGACCGACGCTCCAGGTAAGTCGGTGGATGAGTTCACGCTCCCCCAGCGTCACGGATACGTCTTGAGCATCCATGACAGTGCGCCCCAGCCGGGCAGAAGCGAAATTGACCAGCTCCACGTCGTTGCGTGCAGGAGGTTCGGTGGCGATCAAGGTATTTGCTGCGTCAATACGAAATTTCGGCTTAGTGGTCCTCGCGGGCGGACCGCGACGAAGCCACGCGAGTTCCTTGCGGAGGAGGTTTGCTCGTCGTGCCTCCATCGTTGCGTCCTGCCGCGAGCGCTCTGCTTTCGCCAGAACATAGGCCGAGTAACCGCCGTCGTACTCCTCAATCTGTCCGCGGATGACTTCCCAGGTGCGGTCAGTCACTTCGTCCAAGAACCAGCGGTCATGGGTGACCACGGCTAGGGCCGTGTTGCGCAGCCCTTTGAGGTGGCGGGCTAGCCAAGCAACCGCCTCAAGGTCAAGGTGGTTTGTGGGCTCGTCGAGAAGGAGTACGTCGCATCCATCAATGAGCAGGTGAGCCAACTCCACACGTCGCAGTTCTCCACCGGAAAGGCTGGTGAGTTCGCGATCGAGCACTGCATCTTCGAACCCACCAAGAAGTCCCGTAAGAACATCGCGGGTTTTGCCATCGGCTGCCCATTCGTGATCGAGTCGGTCGCCGATAACTCGCATACGGATAGTCACTCCGGGCGCTGGATCGCCCACCTGAGCGAGCATTCCTACGCGCAATCCCCCAGCATGAGTGACGCGGCCGGAGTCAACCGAGGCCCCGCTGAGCACGCGGAGCAGGGTCGACTTGCCTCCACCATTTCGCCCGACAATGCCGATGCGGTCGGCTTCGTTGAGCCCGAGGGAAACGTCGTCAAGAACGGCCTTGTGCGAGAAGGCCACTTGCACATGCTCGAGGTTGATGTAGTTGCGTGCCACTGTGCGAAGCATGCCATGTAGGGTTTCACTGTGAGCATCGCCGTCCTCGTCTTCCTGATCATCGCTGTAGCCCTTGCGCTCTTCGGCCTCGCCTTTGTCTGGTTGGGCATGTCGAGTGAGCGTGCCTACTGGTTCCAGCGCGATCCCCATGGCGACCCCGCCCACGAAGCCACCCCATTCTCAGGTGTCGCCAAACGAGCGTTCTCCATCGCGTTCTCCGACACCCGGGCTCCCCTGCGCATCGCCGCTATCGGAGTCATCATGCTGTGGTGTGCGGCCATCTCTGCGGTCCTGGCCGGTCTCCTGAGCCTGGTCAAGTAGCTCCATCCCTCATAGATCCGCAACACGTCCTAATCGTACTTGCGTTCGATAGGGTCGAGGGGGTTGAATAGGCACGTGGCGCCGTCTTCGGCAAGGCGTCACCAGCGGCCGCGGCTCCCGAGAATTCGGTACCGCGGCCGTTTACTTCTTTGGGATCAGATAGCACCTTCGTGTCGTAACAGTGCGACTTTCAAGTCAACTCCGTATCCATACGCGCCGATGCGGCCCGTAGCGGTGACCACTCGATGGCAGGGGACAAATGGCGCGACGGAGTTAGTTGCACACGCAGTTCCCACAGCACGGGCTGCTCGAGGGCGACCAGCAAGCATCGCAAGCTCTCCGTAACTGACCGTCTCTCCCGCAGACACCTCTCGCATGACGGTCCATACCTGCTCAAAGAACGGCCCACCACTCTGACGTACTTTCACTTGGTCAAGGCTGGACAGATCACCGTCGAGCCACGCGCCAACTGCCTCGGTTACGCCATCGATGCTGCGAGTCTTGCGAATCGGTTCATCACAAGCAACCGGGTGATGGGACTGCTCACCGAACCACGACGACACGACACAGTCATTGTCGGCAATGATCGTCAGTGGGGACCAAGGCGTCTTGATCCTCGTGACCGCGAGCATGGTCAGCACTTTAGGAGCATGTCCGAGACGACGAAAGCGAGCTCTAGGGCTTGCTGGCGATTGAGCCGAGGATCGCAAGCTGTTTCATAACGCTCACCCAGACCATCTTCAGCCACTCCACCAGTGCCGCCGACACACTCTGTGACGTCGTCACCGGTGAGTTCGACGTGGATGCCGCCCGGGAACGAACCGATCGTGGCGTGCACATCGAAGAATCCTTGAACTTCATCGAGAACGTCATCGAATGAACGCGTTTTGTGGCCGGAGGCCGCCTGACGGGTATTGCCGTGCATGGGGTCGCAGACCCACACCACTGGGTGCCCGCTGGCCTGGACCGACTCGACAATCTTTGGCAGAGTCGCCCGAATCTTGCCGGCTCCCATCCGGGTGATCAATGTCAATCGTCCGGGAATCCGCTCGGGGTTAAGCCGCTCGGCGAGACTGACTACGTCTTCCGGCGTTGCTGTTGGACCCACCTTGACGCCGATGGGGTTTCGAATCACAGAGGCGAAATGTAGGTGCGCCCCGTCGGCCTGACGCGTGCGCTCTCCGATCCACAGGAAGTGTCCCGATACGTCATAAGGCGTCCCCGTGCGGGAATCGATGCGAGTCAGCGCCTTCTCGTAGTCGAGGCACAGCGCTTCGTGCGCCGCGTAGAAATCCGCACGCTGGAACTCCTCGGGGTCGGCGCCACATGCCTGCATGAACGCCAATGCGCGCTCAATGTCTTGAGCCATCTTCTCGTAGCGCTGACCGGCCGGAGAGTCGCGGACGAAATCTTGGTTCCACGCATGCACCTGTCGAACGTCCGCGTATCCGCCTTGAGTGAAAGCGCGAATGAGATTGAGGGCCGCGGCAGACGCGTTGTAAGTCCGCAGAAGGCGCTGGGGATCAGGACGGCGCGAGACGGCATCGAATTCGATTGCGTTGACCGCATCACCAAAGTAGGACGGCAGTTCAACCCCATCACGAGTCTCAGTCGGCGTCGACCGCGGCTTGAAGTACTGCCCGGCAACTCGTCCCAACTTGACCACCGGAAGCGACGCCGCATAGGTCAACACCATCGACATCTGCAGCACTGTCTTGAGCCTGGCTCGAATCGAGTCGGCCGTATTGGCGGCAAATGTCTCGGCGCAGTCCCCACCGGTCAACACAAAAGCTTCGCCGCGCGTGGCAGCAGCGAGACGCTCGGTGAGTGCATCGCACTCCCCCGCAAACACGAGCGGCGGCTGACGGCGCAACTCAGCAAGTGCGTCGGCGAGGGCAACCTCATCCGGCCACACAGGCTGCTGTGCGGCGGGGAGATCCGGCCAGGTAAGAGACACGCTAAAAGGGTAGTCGCTCGCTTACCCGAACAGGACCATGGCCTCCTCGTAACGAGCCAACGGCACCGTCTTCAGAGTTTTGGTCGCTTCAGTCAGCGGTACCCGGACGATGTCAGTTCCTCGAAGGGCCACCATCTTGCCCCAGTCGCCATCCTTGACGGTATCAATCGCGTTGAGCCCAAAACGCGTGGCCAACACGCGATCGAAGGACGACGGGGTGCCGCCACGCTGGATATGACCGAGCACGGCGGCACGCGACTCCTTGCCGGTACGACGTTCAATTTCACTGGCGAGCCAATCGCCTATGCCGCTGAGTCGAACGTGACCAAAAGCGTCGACCGTTGCATCCTTAGTCATGAGATCACCGTCAGAGGGAAGAGCTCCCTCTGCAACGCAGATAATCGGCGCAAAACTCTGATCGAAACGTGAATCCACCCAAGCGCACACCTGATCCATGTCGAAGGGCACTTCAGGAATCAAAATCACATTAGCGCCGCCAGCCATCCCCGAATGAAGCGCGATCCAGCCCGCGTGACGACCCATGACCTCAATGACGAGAACGCGATGGTGCGATTCAGCAGTTGTGTGAAGCCGATCTATCGCTTCGGTTGCGATCCCCACCGCAGTGTCGAAACCGAAGGTGTAATCAGTTGCATTGAGGTCGTTGTCGATGGTTTTGGGCACGCCTACGACGTGGAATCCCAACTCATGAAGCGCCGTGGCAACACCTAAAGTGTCTTCTCCGCCAATGGCGATGAGGGCGTCAACGCCGAGTCCCTTGAGATTCTTCTCGATTCGTTCGACGCCACCCTCGATTGTGATTGGGTTTGTGCGCGACGAGCCGAGGATCGTGCCTCCGCGCGGCAAGATCCCACGTACTGCCGCCACATCAAGGGCCATAGTGACTCCCTCAAGGGGACCCTTCCATCCATCGCGGAACCCAACGAAGTCGAATCCGTACTCAGAAACACCTTTGCGGACAACAGCGCGGATCACCGCATTGAGGCCGGGGCAATCTCCACCACCAGTGAGGACACCTACTCGCATGACGATCTCCCTTCCCACAACACGTTAGCGAGTTGGTGTTTCTGTAACTACAGTGCCCATATGACAGTTCTTTCAGTCGACGCAGGCACAACCGGCGTCACGGCTTTGCTGGTCGACGAGCGTGCGCGTGTCGTAGCTCGTGGGTACTCAGCCTTCCCTCAGCATTTCCCGCATGAGGGCTGGGTCGAGCATGATCTCGGTGAAATCTGGCAGGCCACTCTGACATCCGTGCGCCAAGTGCTGGATGTTGTCGACGGACACGCGGATCTAGCACCAACGGCCGTAGGAATCACCAACCAGCGCGAGACGGTCTGTTTGTGGGATCGAGAAACACTCGGGGCTGCTCGCAAGGCCATTGTGTGGCAAGACCGCAGAACCGCGTCCCTCTGCGACCGACTTCGGCCCGTCCACGATGCGCGAGTCAGGCATCTCACTGGCTTGAGACTAGATCCGTATTTCAGCGCGACCAAACTTCAGTGGATCTGCGAAAACGACCCACGAGTCTGGGGCCAGGTCATCTCCGGTCGAGTCGCGATCGGCACTGTGGACTCCTACCTGATGGCGCGCATGTCACGAGGCATGGTGCACACCACTGACGCAACTAATGCCTCACGCACTTTGCTATTCGATATCCACCGAGGAGAGTGGAGTGCAGAACTATGTGGCCTGTTCGGTGTGCCGATGGGCGCGCTTCCCGAAATCGTGCCCTCTTTCGGCGAACTAGGTAGAACAGATCCATCCGTGTTTCTTGGGCTCAACATCCCCATTACTGGTGTGGCCGGCGATCAACAAGCGGCCCTTGTGGGGCAGGCAGGGTTCGACGTGGGTGACGCAAAATGCACTTACGGAACCGGATCCTTTCTTCTTGCTAACACCGGAACCAACCCGGTGTTTTCTACGGGCGGACTACTGACCACAGTCGCTCTGGGCAACCCGGACGGCTCCTTGACATACGCCCTTGAAGGGTCTGTGTTTGTCACCGGTGCGGCGGTTCAGTGGTTGCGAGATGGTCTGGGGATTATTGCGAATGCCGAGGAGACCGAAGCCCTCGCCAATTCCGTGTCGGACTCCGACGGCGTGGTGTTCGTGCCCGCGCTGACGGGTCTGGGTGCGCCCTACTGGGATCCGTATGCGCGCGGTGCAATTTTGGGCATCACCCGTGGCACCACACGAGCTCACCTGGCTCGAGCGACTCTTGACGCGATTGCCTACAGCGTGCACGATCTCGTTGACCTCATGCGGAATGAGGGCGGCATTCACCTCCCGCGACTTGCCGTCGATGGAGGTGCCGCTGCGAACTCTCTGCTGTGCCAGTTGCAGGCGAACGAACTGCAGACGCCAGTGGAGCGACCCCTCGAATTGCAATCCACTGGGCTCGGAGCGGCATTTCTTGCCGGTCTTGGCTTTGGCCTCTGGTCGTCAATGGCCGTCATCAAAGAGGCCCGAAGCATTGAGCGAACTTTCCAGCCGCAGAACGTCGACCCGCGCGGATTTCAGCGCTGGCATAGCGCGGTAAACCGGACAGCGGGTTGGTCCGCGGACTAGTCCGTCGTGACTTTCTTAGCCATTTCTTTCGCCTTCGTCGCGTACATGTCGACGTATTCCTGCCGAGAGAGATCCATCAGGGCGTAGATAATTTCGTCGGTTACTGATCGGAGAATGAATCGATCGCCACCGAGTCCTTCGTAGCGGGTGAAATCTAGGGGCGTCCCAAAGCGCATACCGACTCGACGCACACGCGGTTTGACCTGTCCGGGAGGCTGGATCTCATAGGTACCGATCATCGCGACTGGAATCACGGGTACCCCCGCTTCAAGGGCCATTCGAGCGACACCGGTACGGCCGCGGTAGAGGCGCCCATCCCCAGATCTCGTGCCTTCTGGGTAGATGCCCAGGAGATTGCCTTGGCTAAGGATGCGCAGTGCCGTATTCAAAGCCGCTTCGGAAGCGCGGCCACCTGATCTATCCACCGGGACCTGTCCGGCGCCAGCAAAAAACATCTTCGTGAAGAGACCCTTTATCCCTCGACCCGTGAAGTAATCGCTCTTGGCAAGGAACGTCACCTTGCGGCTGACCATGAGGGGCATGAAGAAGGAATCGCTGAACGACAGGTGGTTGCTGACGATGATGGCGGCCCCCTGTGTCGGCGCGTTTTCGACACCCTCGGTCCAGGGGCGCCAGAGTATGCGCAGCCACGGCCCGACGAGAATGTGCTTCAGCACCCAATAGAACACATGCGAACCCTACGCTGAGGGTGCGGACGTCCTCGATCAAGGAGCGGAAAAGATGACCCTCATGCCCGGAGCCGAACCATTTGCCGCGGACGGCAGCTCCACTGGAGCGCTGGTTATCCATGGTTTCACGGGATCTCCCAAGTCAATGCTCCCGCTCGCACAGCGACTCGCCAAAGAGGGCATGACAGTACGACTTCCGAGACTTCCCGGTCATGGAACCCGCTGGCAAGACATGAATCTCACGCGTTGGGAGGATTGGTACGCCGAGGTTGATCGAGCATTCCGAGAACTCGCCGAGCGATGCGACCGCGTGTTTGTACTAGGCCTAAGCATGGGCGGTTCACTCACACTACGACTTGCGGAGGAGAAAGGCGGCGCGGTCTCTGGAATAGTCCTTGTCAACGCCGCCGTACATAGCGAACGCAAGGACCGACATCTCTTGCCCCTGCTGCAAGCCGTTGTCCCCTCATTCCCAGGTATCAGCAATGACATCAAGAAGCCTGGGCAAGATGAGGGCGCATATAGCAAGATCCCGCTTAAGGCCGCCTATTCCTTGTCCAAGTTGTGGACCACGGTGCGTCAGGACATCGACAAGGTAAATCAGCCGGCACTCGTATTTCGCAGTGCAGTGGACCACGTCGTAGAAGCCAGTAACGCGGAGTGGATCATGTCTCATGTGCGATCCACCGATAAGACACTTGTAGTACTCCCCGACTCCTATCACGTGGCAACACTCGACAACGATGCCATGACAATCGAAGACGCCAGCATTGCTTTCATCAGGCGTGTCTCGGGCCAGTGACGAGCGAACCCATGCCCGAAGAGAACGAAGGTCTCCCCCAGGAAAAAGTCGACGCCGAGTGGCAGGCAATCGTTGCTGGCTTCGGTGAGGCGCCGCGAATGCCCGCAGCCAATGATGACGTCCCCGGTGCGCAACTCACTCCTGCGTCGAGTGACTGGGATCCTCTCGCCGAGGACACCTCTACCTTCGAACCGCCCGAACCCCCACCGATCCCGCGCCCACACCACGCTGTCGATCGTTTCGCCTGGGCGGGCGCACTAGGTGGCCCGATCCTCGTGCTTATCGCCTTTTTCGTCTCGCTACCGACCTGGATCGCGGCCCTCGGGGGTTTTGCATTCGCTGGGGGCTTCGCAACATTGATCGCCCGAAAGAAGGACGGCGACCGCGATGGGCCACCTGACGGTGCCGTTGTCTGACCACTCTGGCGTGATTAGCCGGCGCGTAGCCGAGCCAAATCAGCAGCACCGATGAGTCCGGCGTGATTACCCAGCTCGGCGACTGCCACCTCCGCACCCGTCAGACGGCCGAATCCCATCAACTGGCGGCTAAACGAAGCCTTGAGTGGCACGAGCAGCACGTCACCGGCTTCGCTGACACCGCCCCCAAAAATGAACAGCTCTGGATCAATCACTGCGGCTAAATCGGCCATGCCCCTGCCAAGCCATTCCGCGACGCGAGCGAAGGCGGTCAGGGCAACTGTGTCTCCCGCATGAGCGGCTTCGGTGACGTGTACGCCTTGAACCCCTTCAGGAGTCCCGTCTCCGAGCGTCAGCAGAAACGTGGCATCAGATCTACGTTCGGTGGCCAAGGCTCGTGTCTCGCGAACGAGAGCCGAGCCACTGGCGTACTGCTCCCAACACCCGGTGCGTCCGCAACCACACGGCAGCCCATTAGCGACCATCGTAATGTGGCCTATCTCGCCAGCCACGCCATGAGCGCCGGTACGTATTTGTCCGTTAAGGACTACACCACCACCGATGCCCGTTCCCACGGTGATCATCACCATGTCTTTCGCAGTTCGTCCCGCTCCAAAGCGGTACTCGCCCCAAGCCGCGGCATTGCCGTCGTTCTCCAACACCGTCGTAAGGCGCGTCTCCCGCTCGAGTAGAAAGTCGAGTGGCTCTTGCGTCCACCCTCCGTTGGGCGCCAAGAGGATTCGATCTCTGGGGGCGTCAAGGAGGGCAGCGATACTGACTCCCAACGAGCGACATTCACCCTCAGGATCGAGTGAACGCACACATTCGCTGATGGAGTGCACAAGGGCATCCACATCGGAACGCAGGGTTGGGCGACGCTCGGTTCGCAGAATCTGACCTTGCTCGTCAACCACACCGGCCAAGATCTTGGTGCCACCAACATCAACACCGAGCGTGAGAGCCATTAGGCCAAAGACTCCACTCGCTTGCGCAGTCCCTTCAGAGCTGTATCCACGATGACCTTTTCCGCCTTGCGCTTCAGCATCCCGATCATCGGAATTTTCACGTCAACAGCGAGGCGATACTCGACCTTTGTCGACTCGTCTCCATTGTCGACTAACGTATATGACCCGTCCATCATGGTGAGCATGTCGCCTTTGGTCAGAATCCACCGTACAGAGGCATCTCCCTGCCAGGTGTAATCCAGTTCGTAGGTGTCCTTGATCGGGCCACTCGCCAGATGGAAGCGCGCTTGAATCGG
>WLOK01000029.1 GCA_009699315.1 Actinomycetota bacterium | reverse complement strand
GCGGCCGCTTTTTGTCGGCGTAGTCATTCTCGCGATCGGTATGGGCGTACATGAGCTGATCAAGGCTGGCGCATCGCGCGACATCGCGATGACTCGTGCGCCGCTTTATGCCGCTGCAGTTGTGAGCCCCGTGGTCGCCTACATCTGGGGCATCACAGCTATCACGGTCACCTTCGGAGTGACCGTCGTATTGATTTTCATGTGGAGGATTCGCGGGGGCACGTCGGGCTACGTACGCGATGTGACTGCCAGTGTGTTTGTGGCTGCCTACCTGCCGTTCATGGCGGGCTTCGTCATGGTCATGTTTGCCGCGGATAACGGACCAAGCCGAATTCTCGCTTATGTGCTCCTGACAATTCTTGCTGATATTGGTGGCTACGCGGTCGGTTCATTAATCGGTCGCCATCCCTTGGCCCCAAAGATCAGCCCGAAGAAATCCTGGGAAGGATTTGGCGGCTCACTTGTCGTACAGGCTATTGGCGGAGTGCTGCTGTTTGTTTTCCTGCTCAATGGGCTCTGGTGGCAAGGACTTGTTGCTGGCGTTGTGCTCGCTGTCACGGCCATGGCAGGGGATCTCGCGGAGAGCGCAATCAAGCGCGACCTCGGCGTGAAGGACATGGGCGCGGTGTTGCCTGGCCACGGTGGCGCCATGGATCGGCTTGACTCACTCGTGCCAAATGCATTCGTTGCGTGGGGTCTTTTCACCCTTTTCCTCGGCTCCGGAATTTCGTAGGTATTGCATGGAGCCAGGAGAGCTCGTCTTCATCGCACCTCGTGCCAAGAAGCCGCCACAGCACATCTCAGACCTTGATCATGCGCAACGTCGCGAGGTAGCTGCGGGTCTCGGGCTTGCGTCGTTCCGGGCCGATCAGATCTCGCGGCACTGGTTCGGGAGATTTGAGGACGACCCATCGACGTGGACCGATATCCCAGTCGCTGCTCGTGAAGCACTAACGAGTGCGCTCCTCCCTACGCTACTGACCCCTGTTCGCGCGATCGATTGTGATGGTGGTTCGACGATCAAGACCGTGTGGAAGCTTTTCGACGGAGCTCTGGTCGAGAGTGTGTTGATGCGGTACCCCGATCGAGTCACCATGTGTGTCTCCTCGCAGGCAGGCTGCGGCATGAACTGCCCGTTCTGCGCTACAGGTCAGGGTGGGCTGACACGCAATATGTCGACTGCTGAAATTGTCGAGCAGGTGCTTGCAGGGGCTCGTTCACTCGCGCGCGACGAGATAGTCGGTGGGCCTGGTCACGTGAACAACGTTGTGTTTATGGGCATGGGCGAGCCAATGGCAAACTACAACGCCGTGATCGGAGCCGTACGTCGACTGACAGCGAAGTCTCCGGAAGGGATGGGGCTGTCAGCTCGAGGCATCACAGTGTCGACGGTCGGCCTCGTTCCGCGAATCCACGAACTGGCAGATGAGGGGATTCCAGTGACGCTGGCAGTCTCACTCCATGCACCAGATGATGAACTTCGCGACACATTGGTGCCCATAAATACGCGCTACAAGGTGAGTGAGGTCCTTGAGGCCGCCTGGACCTATGCTCGCAAGACTCATCGTCGAGTCAGCATCGAATATGCGCTGATCAAGGACATAAACGACCAGGCGTGGCGCGCGGATTTGCTGGGCAAGCTCCTCAAAGGTCGATTGGTGCATGTCAACCTCATTCCGCTTAACCCGACGCCGGGCTCGAAGTGGACTGCGTCTCGTAAGTCTGACGAGCGCGAATTTGTCCGCCGGCTTGAGGCTCACGGAGTAGCCGTAACTGTGCGCGACACTCGCGGTCGAGAGATTGATGGCGCATGCGGCCAACTCGCCGCAAAGTCGGTGTGAAGCTTGGACGCATTCCGCTAATCTCGCTCTATGAGACGACACGCTGAAGAGCGGCGGAGAAGCCTAGAGAGCCCGGTCGAGTTCTGGACTGAGGCTGCTGCCCTGATTGATTGGGAAGTGTTCCCGAGCACGGTCCTTGACACGTCCAATGCGCCCTTGTATTCGTGGTTTCCCGATGGGCGTCTCAACACCTGTTTCAACGCACTCGATCGGCATGTTGCGGCCGGTCACGGCGAACGCATTGCGATCATTCACGACAGCCCAGTCACGGGCACTGTTACGACACTCACCTACGCGGCATTGCTCAAGCGAGTGGCGCAGTTTGCTGGTGTTCTGCGAGAGCAGGGGGTGGGCGTCGGCGATCGAGTTCTCATCTACATGCCCATGGTCCCCGAGGCGGCTATTGCGATGTTGGCGTGTGCACGACTTGGGGCGGTGCACTCAGTGGTCTTCGGTGGATTTGCTGCGCCTGAGTTGGCGGCGCGCATCGACGATGCGAGCCCAAAGGTCCTCGTCACGGCATCAGGCGGCATTGCGCCGACGCATCTCGTGCACTACCGCCCAATGGTGACCGAAGCTATTTCGCTAGCAACCCACAAGCCCGATGCATGCATCGTGTTACATCGACCTCAGTTCGAGGCCGAGTTGGGACCGAATGACATCGATTGGGCAACTGCCGAATCAGCCGCGACACCTGCTGAAGCTGTCTCAGTCAAGGCAACGGACCCGCTCTATATCCTCTATACGTCCGGGACAACAGGCAAGCCCAAGGGTGTCGTTCGCGATAACGGAGGTCATGCTGTCGCTCTTGCGTGGTCGCTGGCGCATGTCTATGGGGTGCGCCCAGGAGATGTGTGGTGGTCGGCGTCCGATGTCGGCTGGGTCGTAGGACATTCCTACATCGTGTACGCGCCACTCATCTGTGGAGTGACTACCCTGATGTACGAAGGCAAGCCGGTCGGCACGCCCGACGCTGGAGCGTTCTGGCGAGTTATGGCGCAGCACCGCGTCAACGCGATGTTCACAGCGCCTACCGCGATTCGAGTGATCCGCAAGGAGGATCCGGACGCGAAGCTGCTTGCACACTACGACATCTCCGCACTGCGCACGTTGTTCCTCGCGGGAGAACGCCTCGATCCGGAGACCTATCACTGGGCCACGGGCCACCTAGGCGTCCCAGTCGTAGATAACTGGTGGCAGACGGAGACGGGGTGGCCCGTGGCGGCCAATCCACGCGGACTCGAGCCATTACCCATAAAGCCCGGATCGCCATCGGTAATCATGCCCGGCTATGACGTACGCATTGTGGACGAGAATGCAGTTGAGGTTCCCGCAGGTGCTGAAGGCAATATTGTGATTCGCCTTCCTCTACCGCCTGGAACGATGCCGACGGTGTGGGGCGATGACGAACGCTTTGTTTCTGCCTACCTCACCGCATTCCCCGGGTACTACGCGACTGGTGATGGTGGCTATTTGGATGAGGACGGCTACATCTTTGTGATGGGTCGTACTGATGACGTCATCAATGTCGCCGGGCACCGGTTAACGACGGGAGCCATGGAAGCGGTGGTGGCCCGCCATCCGGCGGTCGCTGAGTGTGCGGTGATCGGTGTGCGCGACTCAATTAAGGGTCAGATTCCGCGGGCGTTCGTCGTGGTGAAGACCGGGGTGCAGACTGACCCGAAGGTTATTTGCGAAGAAGTGGTGCAGCTCGTACGCAACGAGATCGGACCCGTCGCGGCGCTGAAGTCCGTGGTTGTTGTTCCAGCTCTACCCAAGACCCGTTCTGGCAAGATCCTTCGGCGATCGATGCGTGCCATCGCTGAAGGTCGAGATGAGCCGGTGCCATCCACGATCGAGGATTCGGGTGTGCTTGAGGCCCTTGCGCCCTTGCTTCAAGAGACTCTCACCTAAGAACTCCGTACCCAGACTCATTAACCCGGTAAACTCTAGTCGCATGTCCCTCATTCAAGAGGTTGCCGTTGGTGGCAATGAACCGCAAGGGGCTTCGCGGCGTGGCCGATCCCTGGGACTTACGATTGGCGCAAAGTTCCTCCGCGCGATCGTCACTTTGCTTTTTGTGATTCTCTTCAACTTCTTCCTGTTTCGCATGCTCCCTGGCGACCCCATCGGTCTCTACGCGCGTGGGCGTAATCAGGACGCTGAGCAGATGCTAGAGCTCCGCAGACTCCTCAATCGCCCCCTATGGGAACAGTTCATTAACTACATGAGCAATCCGTTTTCTAGCGGCATCGATTCAACCCGTTTTTCGCGCCCGGTCTGGGAGATGATCGGGGAGCGAGTGTGGCCTACGGTTCTCCTCCTCGGGACTGCTGTCGCGCTTGCCGCGATCATTGGGATCTGGATCGGTACCCGCTCAGGATGGAAGCCAGGTCGCAAGTTTGATCGAGTATCGACAGGCACAACCCTCACCTTGTACGCAATGCCTGAATTTTGGCTCGGCATGTTGCTCCTCATGGTCTTTTCGGTGGGATCCTTCGGTATTCCTGGATTCTTTCCCGTAGGTGGAATCGTCTCCCCGGGCGTCGATACGTCTACTCCGATTGGCTGGTTCAACGTTCTTTGGCACATGGTGTTACCCTGCGCCACGTTGACGCTGATCTACTTAGCCGACTACTCGTTGGTTATGCGTGCATCACTCATGGATGAACGAAAACAGGAATACATAGGTCTCGCGAGAGCAAAGGGACTGCGGGATTCGGCCGTGCGTAAGCGCCATGCTGTGCCCAATGCCCTCTTACCGACTATCACATTGATTTTTTTGTCATTGGGATTTGTGGTCACCGGCGCCATCACCGTCGAGACGGTGTTTTCGTGGCCGGGTCTTGGTCTGCTGAGCTACGAAGCGCTGCGCGGTCCAGATATCCCGCTCTTGCAGGCAATATTCCTATTGTTTTCCATCGCGGTCATTTGCGCGAACCTCATTGCCGAACTCTTGTACGTCCTCATTGATCCGCGAGTTCGCTCATGAGCATTGCCACTCAGCGCCGCCGAATAGCTCTCACGCGATTCTGGATGAGTTTTCGCCATGATCGGACAGGCATGATCGGTCTTGGCATTCTTGGGGCTTTCATCATCGTCGCGGTCCTAGCGCCCATCCTGATCCCGGCAAGCGCGCTGGACGTAACCAAGGCGGACGGGGGACGCTTTCAGCCGCCGTCCTTGGCCTACCCGCTCGGCACAGATGATTCGGGTCGATCTGTATTGCTGTTAATCGCTTCGGGTACCCGAATCTCGCTCACAGTAGGCATAGCGGCAACGATCATTTCTATGGTCATCGGAACGACGGTGGGGATCATGGCCGGGCACTTCCGGGGGCCAGGCAGCCACGCACTAGTCGGTGTCACAGATTGGTTTCTCGTTATTCCTTTCTTGCCGTTAGCCATCGTTCTGGCGACTGTGCTGGGCCCAAGTTTGTTAAATTTGATCATCGTCATCGGCGTCACTTCCTGGGCGGGAACCGCAAGACTGATTCGAGCCCAAACGCTGTCAATTGAAGGCCGTCCCTATTTGGAGCGAGCGAAAGCACTGGGCGCAGGCAATTGGTTCCAGATGTCTCGACACGTCCTTCCTAACGTCATTCCGCTGGTGCTGGCCAACACCACATTGACAGTGGCTATCGCGATCCTCTCGGAGACGACTCTGTCTTTCCTCGGGTTGGGTGATCCGATGGCCCCCTCATGGGGAGCGATTCTTGACAATGCTTTCTCCACGGGAGCTGTTAGTCGCGGGGCATGGTGGTTCGTGCTTCCACCGGGCCTGTGTGTGATTGCAGTAGTGCTGTCTTTCACGTTGGTGGGACGTGCCATGGAGCGCATCGTGGACCCCAGGGGACGAGACTGATGTCGTTTCTGGAGTTTTGCGATGTGCATGTTGAGTATGCGTCGAATCACGGCATGTTGCCTGCGGTGCGCGGGGTGTCATTGGCTGTTGAACCTGGGGAGACGTTGGGCATCGCGGGGGAGTCGGGGTGCGGGAAATCGACGCTGGCTGCGACGGTCCTACGTCTGCTCCCAGAATCTGCCGCTGTCCGCGGCAAGGTGTTGATCGACGGCTCAGATGTCCTCACCATGGGATGGGGTCAACTTCGTGCGGTGCGGTGGTCTCAAGCCGCGATCGTTTTCCAAGGCGCGATGCATGCGCTGAACCCAGTCCAGCGCGTTCGGGACCAGTTAGCCGAGCCCATACGACTTCACCGCACCGTGCCTAGCAGCGAGGTGGGCGAACGGGTCCGAAATCTCTTGGAGCAGGTGGGCCTGGCCAAATCAGTGACGAAAGCCTATCCAAATGAGCTTTCGGGCGGACAGCGTCAACGCGTCATGATTGCCATGGCGTTAGCGTGCGAGCCCGATCTCATAATTGCCGATGAACCGACAACGGCGCTGGATGTCATGGTTCAAGCACAGGTCCTTAGGGTCCTCACCGGCCTCGTGCACGATCTTAATATGGGCATGATCCTGATCAGCCACGATCTGGGAGTTCTCGCAACCACCTGCGATCGAATTGCGGTGATGTATGCGGGCAGGATTGTCGAGACTGGTGTGGCGCGCGAACTATTCGATGCCCCCGAGCACCCATACACCCGCGCACTCGCGGCAGCCTTTCCTCGAATCGGGGACCCGTTAGCACGTTATGCGCCGCAGGGGCTACCAGGTGACCCCCCTTCGCTAGGAGATATCCCAACAGGCTGCGCATTTCACCCACGTTGTGCAATTGCTATTGCTAGTTGCAGCGAATCCGCACCACGCGTAGTCGAACTCGGTCACCATCGGACAGTTGTCTGCAATTTGGTGGGGCCATGATTCTGTCTGCACGGGACGTTGCCGTGACTTTCGGTCGTCAGACACGCGCGGTTGACGGGGTCAATCTCGATTTAGTCAAGGGTGAGATTGTCGCTCTAGTCGGCGAATCTGGCTGCGGCAAGACTACTCTTGCGAGGTCGTTACTCGGGTTGGTGCGTCCATCTCGAGGTGTGATTTCGTTCGAAGGGTCGCCTCTTGAGTACTCAACGCGACGACTCAAGGCCTATCGATCTCAAGTCCAGTTGATTCTGCAAGACCCGCTCGGTGCGTTGAACCCCCGACACACGGTCTACGACGCAGTTGCAGAAGGTGTACGCATTCATGGAATTCCCGGTGATGAGAAGCAACTCGTCAGTGCAGCGCTGGCACGAGTCGGACTGCGCCCGCCCGAGCAATTCTTCCTTCGCTACCCGCACGAGCTATCTGGTGGTCAACGCCAACGTGTAGTGATTGCCGGGGCTCTCATCCTGCAGCCGCGAGTGCTCATTGCCGATGAACCCGTCTCTAGTCTTGATGCATCAGTACGAGGAGAGATCCTGTCACTTCTGCTGCGGCTCAGAGAAGAGTTGCAACTCACCGTGCTCGTGGTGACACACGATCTCGGTTTGGCATGGAATGTTGCAGACCGAGTGGCTGTCATGTATTTGGGGCGCATCGTCGAGTGTGGGCCCGCTAGCGAGGTGCTCACTAATCCGCAACATCCCTATACCAAGGCCCTCATGTCCGTAGTCCCGGATGTTTCGCAGAAGGATGCGATCGTTCTTCAAGGGGAGGCGCCAGATGCTTCTCGAATCCCAGCCGGCTGCAGATTTCATCCACGATGTCCGGTGGCGATTGACCAATGCCGCACTACGATGATTCCCATACTTGTAGGATCCGAAGGCCACGAAGTCGCGTGTCTACTGAAGGGAAAGTCATGACAGCGTCGTATCGCGTGCTTGTGATTGGTGGAGGCATCACCGGGACGAGCATCCTGTATCACCTGGCGCTTAAGGGCTGGACTGATGTGGCACTGATCGAACGCACCGAACTGACGGCCGGTTCCAGCTGGCATGCAGCTGGTGGATTCCATGCGATCAACAACGATGCGCATATCGCAGCTTTGCAGAGTTACACGATCTCCATGTACCCCAAGGTTGCCGCAGAGAGCGGAGTCGATATTGGGCTGAAGCTCTCGGGCGGAATTGAGTTAGCGTCAACCCCAGAGCGAATGCGGTGGCTAGAAGCCGAACTTGCTTGGCACGCGATGATGGGTCACGAAGGTGCGCGTCTTCTTGATCCGCAGGAAATCGTTGATCTGGTTCCGATCGTAAACCCGAAGGGCCTGGCTGGGGGACTGTTCGACCCCGATGAGGGCAACCTCGATCCAAATGGCGCTGTATATGCGTACGCAGGGGCAGCACGTAAGCGCGGCGCGACAGTGATCACGCATAATCGCGTGCTGGGCATGAAGCGCAACTCAAATGGTTGGCTCGTTGAGACAGAACAAGGCCCAATACAGGCCGAGCACGTGGTCAACGCAGCAGGAATGTGGGGCCGAAAGGTGGGCCTCATGGCGGGTGTAGACCACCCCGTTACTCCTATCCTGCACCACTACCTGGTCACTGAGGATGTGCCGGAAATCATGGCCATTGACTGGGCGATGCCGGCCGTGACCGATCTTGAGGGTTGGACTTATCTCCAGCGCGAGCAAAACGGAGCGGTGCTTGGCGTTTACGAATCAAACCCCAACCACTGGCATCCAGAGGGTGCGCCATGGGACTTTGGGGTAACGCTCCTCCCGCCAGATATCGATCGAATCGCGGCCGAACTCGAAATTGGCTTTGAGCGATTCCCCGCCCTTGCTGAGGTGGGTATCAAGCGTTGGGTCCATGGTGCATTCGCGATTACACCTGATGGCAACCCACTCGTGGGGCCCGTTCGCGGGCTGCCCGGCTACTGGGCTGCTGCAGGTGTCATGGCGGGTTACTCGCAGGGTGCAGCAGTGGGACTTGCCATCAGCAACTGGATTGTTGATGGAGACCCCGGTGATGACGTGTATGCCATGGATGTTGCGCGTTTTGGTCCTTGGGCGGCGCAGGATGACTATCTCCTCGCCAACACGTATCAGTTCTATGCGCGTAGGTTTCTTACGACTTACCCACATGAGCAACTGCCTGCCGGGCGACCGCTACACACGACACCTGCCTACGACGAACTGCGTGCAGCTGGTGGCCAGTACGGCGTGACGTGGGGACTTGAGGTGCCGCAGTTCTTCACTCCGGGGCAACCAGACTTCGTTCATGAACCCTCACTCAACCGCGATAACGCCTTTCCCTTTATCGCAGAAGAGGTATCAGCCGTACGCATTGATGTCGGTGCCTATGAGACGGGCGTGTATTCACGCTACGAAGTCACGGGGCCAAATGCCGAGTCGTGGCTTGATCACCTGTTAGCGGGTCGCCTGCCCAAAGTAGGCCGGATGGGCCTCACTCCCATGCTTCACGACAAGGGCACATTAATGGGGGACTTGTCTGTCACTCGTCTGGCTGACGATCGTTTCTGGATCATCGGTTCGTATTACCTGCAGGAATGGCATCTGCGGTGGTTCGAGGAGCACATGACTTCAGGCGTCGAGCTTAAGAACATGTCAGACCAATGGCTAGGGTTTGCTGTGTCTGGCCCGCGCTCGCGTGAGGTTGTTCAGCAGTTGGTAGACATCGATCTGTCCGACGCAGCTTTCAAATTTATGTCGGCTCGGTTGGTGAACAACGGGCGCATGCTGGTGTCTCGTATGTCGCTAGCTGGCGAACTCGGCTACGAACTCACAGTGCCGGCAGAGGAGCAGGCTGAATTGTGGCGGTCACTCGCAAATCTTCACGTACGTCCCATCGGTGATCGCGCTATTGACTCGCTGCGTCTCGAAAAGGGTTTTGGAATTTGGTCTGCCGAATTCACCCAGGGCTACACTCCGGGCGAGACAGGGCTTGATCGCTTCATCGCTTGGGAGAAGGGTGATTTCATCGGCAAAGAGGCAGCTTTGCGCGAGCGTGAGCAGGGCTCGGCGCGCGAACTGGTCACTTTGTCTTTGGGCGACTGTGATGCCGATGCCGTGGGCGACGAGCCGGTGTGGTCTGGTGACAAGGTCGTCGGTTTGATCACGTCGGGCGCTTATGGTCATCATGTGGGGGCGAGTCTGGCCATGGCGCTCATTGATCGAGAGGCACTCGCTAGTGGTGAGCCGCTTGAGGTGTCAGTTGTGGGGCGGCGTCGCCCTGCAGTTGCACTAGCGGAACCTGCCTACGACCCAAGTGGCTCAAGAATGCGCGGTTGAGTTTCGACCGCGGCAGGCCTATCCCTTAGATGTAGCGGCGCACAAGGTCTGCGATGAAGGGGTTAAGGATGTCCTGAGTGTGTCCATAAATGGAGCAATGCCCCATCCCTTCGAAGAGATGAAACTCGGCTCCAGGGACAAGTGCTGCTACTTCCTCGCCATCCTGTGGCACCGCTTGTACGTCTTGATCAAACGCGATCACGTGCATTGGAACCTTGCAGGAGGGTAGTTGTTCTCGTTGATCGAAGAGCACGCACGGCTCCCATTGGGCTATCAGAGAATCCTCGGCGGTGTCCGTCTCGTAGTACTCGAGCAGTTCGTCACGGAGTTTTGGCCACAATTCTCGATCACCGAGCACCCGTGCGGGGTAGTACATCGCCGCGTAATGGATTACGGCCATCATGCCGTCGAGTCTGTTGCCGGCCCGGCGCCACTCGATCTCGGCCATTTGGTAGTCCCAGGTCCAACCCTTGCTTACGGCTCCGGTGCCCATTGGGATTGCACACGCTAAGAGCTCGGGGTAGTCAATGGCGACTTGTTGCACGATGCCACCACCGAATGACAGCCCGACGAGTGCGACGGGACCGGAACACACTTCGCGGATGAGATCGGCGGTGTCCCGTGCGAAATCTTCAATGGTCCATGGTGAAGGGTGATCTGTCGTGGTTTGGCCGACGCCTCTGCAGTCGTAGGTCGTGTTGCGAAAACCTTCCCGGAAGTAGGGAATCTGGTAGCCATCCCAAGAGTTGATCGTTCCCCCGGCTCCAGAGACCCAGACAATCTCTGGTCCGTCCCCGACCTGCCTGTAATGGATTCGGGCTTGAGACCCATCAACAAATCCCAATGTCCTACTCCCGGTCTCCCGCACTCGACTTCCGACGCTGAAGGACGATGACGACAACGAGGATGGCCAAAATGATGACGACCGCAACGATCAGGATCGGAATCCACGGTCCCGAAGACCCCGATGTAGGCGTCGGTGACGCTGAGGGACTGCCAGGTGCAGGCGTGGCGCTCGGGGAGGCATCGCTTACGGGAGTCACATTGAAATACGACCAAGTGCCCCATTGGAAAATCAGTGTGCCGTTCTCGCTCGGTTGCGGCACCCAGCCAGTGAATCGGTCGTTGCGGTACGCCTGCAGCCCATTGGCGTAGTAGGTGATCATGTAGGGAGCATCGTCATAAATCATCTGTTGCATCTGCGTGACGAGTGCCTGTCTCTTCGCAAAATCCGTCTCCTGCGCTTGTTGGGCAAAAAGCTCATCGTAGGCAGGATTGCAGTAGAAGGAGTCCGACAAGTTCGCGTAGATGGTCCCGCCGTCTTCGTAGGAACGACTGGAACAGGTGAACGTCGAGAGAATGTAATTCGGATCAGGCTCAATGCCCCACGCCCACTCGAACATGTCGAAGTTGCCTTGTCCGACAATCTCGTAGAGTGCATCTTCGGACACGCCCTTGGGGAGAACCTCAACCCCGATGTCTGCAAGGTAACTCTGGACGAATTGCGCTGACTTTTTAGACGCCTCATCGTCGGTACGCCACAACAGACGGAAACTCAGACGGTTTCCCTGCGCGTCTACTCGAATTCCATCTGCCCCCGCCGGGTATCCCGCTGCATCCAAGAGTGACTTAGCCTTCTCTGGATCGTAGGTATAGGGCGTACTCGGCTCGAGATGCCACTGGGGATACAGCGGTGGAACGATCGTGCCGCCTGCCGTCCCTTGGCCACCGAGGACTTTGTCGACGATCGCCTGTCGATCGATTGCCCAGCCGAGAGCTTGGCGGACGGACTTTTCCTTCAGTAGGGGATTCCCGTCGCCTATTGCTTTGCCATCCTCGAGTGCCGCTCCGGTATTGAAGCCAATTTCACTGAAACTTGCAGGAGTGGCCGAAACGGTGGTGATCTCCGGAATTCCTTGGAGTGACTCGTAGACACCGAGGTCGAGGCCACTAGCGAAGTCGATTTCGCCGGCCTTGAGCGCTTGGCCGAGTGCATCGGGATTGTTGAAGACCTTGAACACGATTTCCTTAACCGATCGGTCCCCGCCGTACCAGTAGGGATTGGCTTGGAGGCGCGTGAATTGCCCCGCTCGCCGTTCGACCATGGTGTAGGGACCAGAGCCCACGGTAGGCGCCTCAGGGGTGCCGATGTTCTCGTACTTTCGGACCGCCTTGCCATCAATGGTTTCCCAGATATGTTTGGGCAAGATAAATACAAAGAGGTGATCCATGATGGGGCTCGGCTTAGACACCTCAATACGCACAGTCAGTTCATCTAGAACTTCAGCTTTGACCATGTTCTCCGTGTGGGATCCGAAATTGGTCTTCTCGTATTTGCCGTTGATGATTCTGTTGAAGGTGTATGCAACGTCTTCGGCTGTAAGAGCAACACCGTCGCTCCATTTCATCCCGCTGCGCAGCTTGTAGGTCCAGAACTTATGGTCTGCGGACTCTTCCCATGATTCAGCCAGGCCCGGAACGATGGAAAAGTCCTCTGCTGCGTATTGAGTAAGAGTTGGGTAGGTGAGAGTGAAAATCTCGTAAGCCAACGACGACAGGCCAGTGAAAGGATTGGCCGAGTCGAGGTCGCCGGTTATCCCGATCGTAAGAATCTGACTGTCCTCCACCTCCGAACTCAGAGTTGGTGTGGCTGCCGCTTGAGTTGCTGCAGGAAACAACACAGTGGCTAGGGCGATCGTGGCTATGAGACTTTTGCGCATCGTGACATCCTCAGGCCGAAGAGTATTGGCCCATTTCTACCATGCGATCTAGTCCTTTGCGAGGTCCGCAGAGGCTCGCGCATCCCACTGGCCACAGGGGCCCCAGATTGGTCAACGGAAAGCTGAGATCCCCGTCAAGGCTTGGCCAATGATCAGGGTGTGCATCTCGTTTGTGCCCTCGTAGGTGAACACCGACTCGAGGTTGTTCATGTGTCGGATGATCGGGTATTCGAGGGAGATGCCGTTGCCACCGAGGATGCTGCGACATTCTCGGGCGATAGCGAGGGACTCTCGGGCATTGTTGAGTTTGCCGAGACTGATCTGCTCTGGTGTGACTAGATGCTCGTCCTTAAGTCGACCCAAGTGCAAGGCAAGGAGCATGCCTTTGCCGAGTTCGAGAGCCATGTCGGCGAGCTTCTTTTGAGTCAACTGAAAACCGGCAATGGGTCGATCGAACTGTTCGCGATTGATCGCGTAGGTGGTTGCTGTCTCAAGGCAATCGCGGGCTGCGCCCAGAGCTCCGAACGCGATACCAAATCGGGCCTCGCTCAGGCAGGAGAGAGGCCCCTTGATGCCTCGTACGCCGGGCAGAATCGCATCACCAGGCAATCGCATGGAGGTGAAGACGAGTTCGGATGTGACTGCAGCGCGCATGGACATTTTCTTATGAATGAGGTTGGCCTGGAACCCAGGAGTAGAGGTTGGCACGACGAATCCGCGGATGCCGTCGTCGGTCTGCGCCCAGATGATTGCTACATCTGCCACATTGCCGTTGCTGATCCATGTCTTCGAGCCGTCGATGACCCAGTCGTCGCCGTCTCGTCGAGCCGCCGTGCGCATGCCTGATGGGTTCGAGCCAAAGTCTGCCTCGGTGAGACCGAAGCAACCGATTGCTTCTCCGGTAGCCATTCGGGGTAGCCACTCGAGACGCTGCTCCTCCGAACCGAAGGCATGAATGGCGTACATCGCCAATGAGCCCTGGACACTCAAGATAGTGCGCAGCCCGGAGTCGCCTGCTTCCATTTCCAGGGCGGTGAGTCCGTAGGCGACTGCCGACATTCCAGCGCAGCCGTAGCCTTCCAGGTGCATGCCTAACGTGCCGAGTTTGCCTAGTTCAAGTGCGATCTCGCGAACCGGCAGCGTCGCTTGCTCAAACCAGTCGGCAACGTAGGGGCGAATCTGGTCGTCAACGAAATTGCGTACGACACCTTGGATCGCTCGCTCTTCCTCGCTGAGGAGGTGATCAATCGCGAAGAGGGTGAATACGTCTTGCACCTGCATGGTCATAGTGACCTCCTCGCCTTAGGTTAGCAACCTCAATGGCCAAGGAAGCGTGACATCACAGTGGCCGCTCGTGAAGGTCGGCCCGTGTGCCGTTCTGAAACATCGGCTCGCGTCATGACTGTGCGGCCAGCATTTGTGGCAAGCCAGCGCAGGGGTTCGGGCTCCCACTTGGGTGAGCGATGTCCTACCCACGGCAGTTCGGTGAGGGGAGTGGTGCGACCGATGATGAGATCGGCCAAGGTGCGCCCTGCGAGATTGGACGTGCCGACACCGTCGCCGACGTAACCACCCGCCCACGCCATGCCGTTGGGGTCGAGTCCACACGAGGCAAACCAATCTCGTGGGATTCCGAGAGGTCCGCCCCACGTGTGCGTAACAGCGACATCTGTGAGTGCGGGGAAAAGTTCGACCAGTGTTTCCCAGATAGCCGCATGTGTCGCGGGATGGCGGTCGTAGGAATTCTCGATGCGCGAACCAAAGTGATAAGGCGCGCCACGTCCGCCAAAGGCGATGCGACCGTCAGCCGTGCGTTGCCCGTAGATGACTAGATGTCGCCCATCGGAGAAGGTTTCCCGTGCGCCAATACCGATGTCGCTCCACAGCGCGGCTGGTAGTGGTTCGGTAGCGAGCATCAGCGAATAAACCGGCGCGAGATTGCGGCGGTAGCCGTTGATGGTGCCGGTGTATCCCTCCGTTGCCCGAACGACATAAGGCGCACGCACCACACCGCGAGTTGTTCGCACCATGCTTGGCTCAATAGATGTGGCTTCAGTGCCCTCGTAAATTGTCGCGCCCATTCGCTCGACGACTTCGGCGAGACCACGCACAAGTTTGGCCGGATGAATTGCGGCACAATGCGGTGTGTACAGGCCGCCGAGAACGTCAGTCGCAGCGATGCGTTCGTGCGCTTCGGCAGCGCTCAACCACGTGGTGTCCGCAAAACCCCACTCGTGGTCTTCGACGACCTCCGCTCGCAAGCGCGTCTGTTGAATTGTCGTCCGAGCAAGCATCAGCGTCCCGGCCTTAGCCCAGTCGATATCGAGACCCTCTGCCGCAGCCACAGCACCCACTTCATCGACGGTGGCATTCATTGCCTGCCGCATTGCTACGGCGGCAGCACGCGAGGACTTACGGGCAATGGCATCGAGGCTCGCAGGGAACAGCGCAGAGCACCATCCGCCATTGCGGCCGCTGGCCCCGAAACCGGCAACTTCCTTCTCCACGATGGCGATTTTTAGATCAGGGCGATTGCGGAGCAGGTAGTAGGCGGTCCACAACCCGGTATATCCGGCGCCGACAATCACGACATCCGTGCGCAGATCGCCCGCAAGTGATGGCCGCCGCTCAATTGTGGGCAGGGTGTCCCACCAAAAGGAGATGCGCTTTGTGTCGATCATCGACTCATTTTCCGTACATGGTCGGGGACCTCAATGACAGGGTCAAGATCGGCCATGGGACGTGGCTCCCCGAACGACTCTCGAATAGGTAGCACCCCAGCCCATACCGGCCAACTCTGATCCTCGGCTGGCTCGTCGGAACCGCCGGTGCGGATTTTGACGCTGCATTCATCCAGCGCGAGTGAAAGAACGATCGTGGCCGCGAGTTCCTTTCGAGTGACGGGGCGCAGTGAATCCCATCGGCCAGGAAGTAGATGATCGGTGATCGCTCGGAGAGCATCGGTCTTATCCGACTCCGGAACGACGACACAAGAGCCGAGAACCATCACGCTTCGGTAATTCATGCTCGACTCGAAGGCACTGCGCGCAAGAACTAGGCCGTCAAGCAGGGTCACCGTGAGACAGGTGGGTTGCCCGTCAGCGAGTGTCGTGAACAGGCGCGAGCCACTTGAGCCATGGAAGAGGACCTGCGCTCCGCTTCTGGCATAGGCAACTGGAACAACGTAGGGGAGTCCGCCATCCAGTACCGCAACATGCGCAACAAGTCCGGCGTCAAGAACGTCGTATAGCGATTGTTGCTCGGTTATCGCGAGTTCGGGAAGACGGCGAATCCTGGTGCGATCCGTAGAGCCAGGATCCGGCATGGCTAAAGAATGGCCCAGGCGCGGGTGAGCACATCGCGCAGGATCTGCTCCATGGCATCGAAGTGAGACTGGTCCATCGTGAGCGTGGGCGCGAGCTGAATAACCGGATCGCCACGGTCGTCGGCCCGACAGTAGAGGCCAGCCTCAAAGAGTTCCTTCGACAAGAACCCGCGGAGTAAGCGCTCTGATTCATCGTCATTGAACGTCTCTTTCGTGACCTTGTCCTTAACGAGTTCGATGCCATAGAAGTAGCCCATGCCACGTACGTCGCCGACGATCGGAAGGTCGTGCAGTTTCGAGATGGTCTCGAAGAACGGGCCCTCGTTCTTGCGAACGTGTTCCATGATGCCGTCGCGCTCATAGATGTTGAGCGCAGCCAATGCGACTGCCGAGGACACGGGATGTCCTGCCCACGTATAGCCATGTAGGAACGTATTGGTGCCGTGACGGAATGGTTCGAAGAGGCGCTCATTGACGATCATCGCGCCCAGCGGTGCGTAGCCAGACGTCATGCCTTTCGCGCACGTGATGATGTCGGGTGTGACTCCGAATCGGCTCATCGAGAAGTAGTCGCCGATGCGTCCGAAGGCACAGATCGTCTCGTCGGCAACCATAAACACGTCGTACTTATCGCAAATCTCCCGCACTCGCTGGAGATAGCCAGGTGGGGGCACGAAACAACCACCGGAATTCTGTACCGGCTCGAGGAAGACTGCGCACACAGTCTCAGGGCCTTCCATGATGATGGCTTCCTCGATGCGCTCTGCCGCCCAGATGCCAAACCGTTCATCAGCGGCGTCGTAGCCTTCGGGAAGCCGATAAGGGTTGGTGTTGGGGACGCGAATACTGCCGGGCACCAATGGCTCGAAGAACTTCTTCGCGTCGGGGATACCGGTCAGACTTAGCGCACCGTGGGGCGTGCCGTGATAGGCGACATAGCGACTGATCGCCTTGTGCTTCATGGGCTTGCCAACCAATTTGAAGTGCTGCTTGATCGCCTTCCACGCGCTCTCGATCGCTTCACCGCCACTGCTGGTGAAAAACACGCGATTGAGATCTCCGGGGGCAAGCTCGACTAGGCGCTCGGCAAGTTCCACCGCGCGTGGGTGGGCGTAGGACCAGACGGGGAAGTAGGCGAGTTCTTTCATCTGCTTGGCGGCAGCTTCTGCGAGTTCTTCGCGGCCGTGTCCAAGCTGGACAGTGAACAGGCTGGAGATGCCATCGAGATAGCGCTTGCCGCGATCATCGAAGAAGTACTCGCCCTCGCCGCGCACGATGATCGGGACCTGGCCGAGGCCGTCCTCGTAGACCGAATGTCGGGTGAAGTGCATCCAGAGGTTGTCTTGAGCACGGCGAGCCATGCCATCGCTACCGGATGATGTGACGAGTTGCGGTGTTGTAGTCATCTTGTACCCCATGTGTAGATCTGTTTACGCAGCTTCAGGTAGACGAATGTCTCTGTGCTGCGGACGGCCGGAATGGCCCTGATCTTTCGGTTGATGATCTC
>WLOK01000028.1 GCA_009699315.1 Actinomycetota bacterium | reverse complement strand
GAGGCGATCGAGCCCGAGGCAGTCGCCGAGTCTGTGTGGGAGGCATTGCATGGCGATAACTTCCTCATTCTCCCGCACCCCAAGGTGGCGGAATACTTCAGATTCAGGGCGACAGACATTGATCGCTGGATCGCGGGAATGCGAAAACTTCAGTCGCGTCTTGACACAGTGGAAGATTGATCAGTCGCGGCATCTCCACCGCGCCAACGAAGCGCCATGACCAAAATTGCCGCAATTAGCACGACACCTATGCCAACTTCGACCAGGTGGAGCGGAGACTCACCCGCGAATCCCCAGATCTGCGAGCCAACCTGCTGCACCAGTATGTAAATGGCCATCACGAGAACGAACCAACCAAATGCTTTGCGCAGGTGTTCGGGATGTACGCGTCCGGAGATTCGAGAGCCAATAAGCGCTCCAATCACTGCGCACACGGTGATGACGACCGTTGGCCTCCAGTCACCGATTATGTCCTTGTTGATGGAGATAAATGATTCGCCACCGAAGTGCAGTAGGTAGCCCAAGAATCCGGCGATTGACTTCATGGTGACGACAAGAAGCGCAGTGCCGACCGCCATCTGCATCTCGAGCCCACCGAGCAGTACGAGTGCAGGCACGACAAGGAATCCACCGCCGGCCCCAACCAAGCCAGTGACGAGACCGACGATGAGACCGTCTAGCAGAATACGGATGATCGGTAGCCCCTGATGCGCGTGCGCGGTCATCTGGCGCCTACCGCGCACCATCGCGACAGCTGTGACGGCCATCATCACGGAAAACGCGGTCAGGAGCACGACGGCCGGTAGCCGTGATCCAATTTGGCCCCCGATGAAAGCACCGACCATGCTCGCCCCGCCAAATATCCAGCCGGTGCGCCAATTCACTCGTCTGGCACGCGCGTAGAAGATCAGGCCGAACGCCGAGGTGAAAGTTACGACGAGCAAACTGGCAGCGATCGCCTGCTTTGGGTCGAACCCGAGCACGTAGATCATCAACGGCGTTGTCAGAATCGATCCGCCACCTCCCAATAGGGAGACGAGTACACCGATGATGACGGCAAAGAAGCCGGCGAGAACAATCACAATCAGCTCTCGACGTAGAACTTCCCGCGTACCGGACTCACTGGCCGCATCATGAACTCAGGGCGGCGCCGACCATCGGCAGCGGGACCAGGGCGGGTGCCCTCCATCCACTTCAAGTAGATCTCTCGTGACTTGGCGGTGTCGACGACGACGTCGCCGTATTTGTCTTCTTCGTGAGCCCGCTCAATCGTGATCTTCTGATGCCAGCAATGCGCGCCAGACCATGGATCCGGGTGCACAGCGAATGCGAGGTTCTGGTGCACGCCTGGATCTTCCCAGGTGATGCGCATCGAGTCGTTGTCTTTACTTGCGAAGGGGCGAATGCCCTCCTTGTAGCGAAGCCGCCAGCGGCCGTCTTCCATCTGACCCACGTCCACCTTGCCCGTGACCCAGCGGCTACCTGACTCCTCAGTGGTGCGCCACCGACCCATGTGATGCGAGAGCGCAACGACACCTGGGCGGATACCTTCGGTGACCCAGACACGCACCACGAAGTAGCCGATCTCAGTTGTCGCGCGCACCATGTCACCGGTGATGAGACCCCACCTTGCGGCATCGATTGGGTTGATCCACATCGGGTGCTTATTGCTGATCTCGTTGAGGTACTTCGCGTTGCCCGATCGTGTATGGATCATCGTAGGAAGACGGAAGGTTGGTACGAGGAGCATCTCACCCTTTGAATGATCCACCTGGCGCGCAGAGACGTGCGACTCGATGTACTGCGGTGTTGCGTATTCGGGCCAGCCGAAGTCCACGAGTGACTGCGAGTACAGCTCGAGTTTGCGTGAAGGTGTAAGCCAGCCCGCAACCTCGGACCCGTCTTCGAGCACCACGCCCACTGAGCCGGCCTCGCCCACGAGCGGGGGAGTCGATTCCATCGTGGTGGGCTTGCGAAGGACACCACGGTCGTCGGGTTCGGCGCCTTCACGCTCCGCCGGCGTCAGTTGTCGCTCGTCGAGGCGGTAGAGCCCATTGGCGATCTCGAATGCACCGTACTTGCGCATGTACTCCAGCGGAGTTAAACCTTCAGCCGCCGCCTTATCCGGAAGTCCTGGCACGCTGTTATCGAAAATCCAGCCGTAGTAGTCATCAACCGTGACGCGCTCGCCGGGTCGCCCGGGCGCTTCGAAGTACTTGCGCAGGCCCAGAGAGCCATCGGGGTCAATGCGCCACGACAGCTCGAACCAAAACTCGGTCTCCTCCCAGACCTCGCCTGGGTTGGTATCGCGCGTGTCAGAGATCTTTTCGCCGAGCTTCTCCCTAGCGACACGCACGACGGGCTGGCGAAAACCGAGCCAGCGTCCGGCGTACTGCTCGTAGGAGTGTGTGTCGTGTCGCTCGGTGCTGTGGCCCATCGGCAGAACGTAGTCAGCATAAATTGCGGTCTCGCTCCAGGTCGGTGTCATTGCCACATGACAGCCGACGAGATCCTCACGCGAGAGCGCTTCGATCCAGCTGAATCCGTCGGGGTTGGTCCATACGGGGTTGTAGACACGTGTGAAGTACGTATCGACCTTGCCACGTCCCTCAAGCAGGAAGTGCGGAAGCAGAATCGACATTTCATTCGTCGAGAGCGGGAATTCGCTCGGCCAGATCAATTCATTCCAGTCATGATGGCCGCTCGGCATGTCGGGACCATGCGGGATGAATTTGTTCCAGCCATTGGGGCTAGTCCCACCCTTTTGGCCGATACTGCCGGTCAAAACTGTCAGGAAGAACAACGCGCGAGCGACCATCCAGCCACCTTTATTGCCCGCCGATGCTGCCCGCCAGGTATGCGCCGCGAGCTTGCCGTCGCAACCCGCGACGATTCGCGCCACCTTCTCGACCTGCTCGACGGGAATATGGGATTCCTGCGCTGCGAACTCGAAGGTGTACTTCGCGTAGTCCTCTGTAAGCCGTAGCTTGAAGGACTCGAAGTTATTGGAGTCGTCCTCTGGGTGTAGCGCACTCATGTAATCGCGCCAGTTGACCCACCGCTGTATGTAGTCCCACGCGACGGCGTTTGTTCGCATGAGGTACGAAGCAATGGCGAGCAGCATTGCTGCTTCCGAACCCGGCCAAGGGGAAACCCACTCGTCGGCATGCGAAGCCGTGTTGGACAACCGTGGGTCGACAACGATCAGCTTGGCTCCACCACGAACCTTCGCATCCATGATGCGCTGTGCGTGCGGATTGAAGTAGTGCCCGGACTCAAGGTGACTGGACAACAGCAAGATGACCTTGGCGTTTGCGTGGTCAGGCGAAGGACGGTCGTAGCCGCCCCAGATCGAATAACCCAGGCGCGCGCCTGCAGAGCACACTTGAGTGTGTGTGTTGTGTCCGTCCACACCCCACGCGAGCAACACTCGCTCGATGAAGCCGTCCTCGCCATGGCGCCCAACGTGGTACATGACTTCGTTGCGACGATCCTCAAGAATCGTCTTGCGAATGCGAGCACCGAGATCGTCGAGTACGTCATCCCATGAGACGCGCTCAAACTGGGCGCTACCGCGTGGACCCACGCGCTTGAGCGGGTAGAGGATCCGCTCGGGATCGTTGACCTGGTTGATCGTCGCTGGCCCCTTGGCACAGTTGCGGCCACGCGATCCTGGGTGCGCCGGGTTGCCCTCTACTTTGAGGATTTCCATCGTCTCTTTATTGACGTACGCCAAAAGGCCGCACGCTGACTCACAGTTGAAGCAGGTGGTCGGCACAAGCATGTAGTGGTTCTCTACTTTGCGCGGATGTGCCTTGGGATCGTTCAGCACCACGTCGTCCCACGTCTCAACGGGCGGGTAGTTCGACAGCGTCTCGCGGACGCGCAAGCCATGCGCCTCGGGTCGCTCAGGACTGACCTTGGAGGCCGCGGGGCCGGTTCCGGAAGACGTCATTTCTTTCACCTCTCGTTGCTTAGGACAGCGGAACGTCTTGGGCAGCCTTGACGTATACCTTTTCGTGCACAAGCAGCCCGAACTGCACGAGCAGGCCGCCGATTGCACCGGCGACGAGGGAGCCAGTCAGCGCCGCGGTCAAAGCTAACGCCCCGGCGAGAACGCACACGAGCACTGAATTCAGCCAGAACTCACGCGCGTAACGTCCGTGTGTGATGGTGTGCGCTGCAATCTGAGCGTTTCGGGTGGAGTGCTTACCGCCGAATTCGGCCGCACTGATCAGCAGGTGCGCGATGACGCCGATGAACAGCGCCCAACTCATCCATTTCACGGTCTCGGTGCCGGGGTTCCAGATGATGGCCAGGATCAGGAGTACCCCAGAGCCCGCCATGACCAACTGCGCCTGCAGATGCCAGAACAAAAGTCGTGACTGCCAAAGATCGCGACCCTCGGCTTGTCCAAAGAGAAACGCCGTGTAGCCGGCGACCATCATCCCGGTCGGAATCGCTACCCACGCGAGGACGGTGATCAGCGTGCTGATCTGAGCGCCCAGGACACTTGCGAGTCCAGCGAGGAACCACAGTCCACCAACAGCGGCTCCGAGTCCCAGGAAGATTCCGCCGAGGGCAAGCCACGACCTCCTGTTGATCTTGCGCGGATCGAGCAGGAAGAGAAATCGCTTTGGCTGCTTGAGGTCCCAAATGAGGAAGATTGCCGTGATGAGTAGGAATACCTCAGCGGCAAATGGAGCGACCGTAGTCGTGAGAGTGTCTTGCTTGCCCGTGAGGACGAGCAGTGCGGCGACCACTAGGGCGCCAGCGGTGATGGACTTAGTCCATAGATACGTCCAGACCTTCCAGCCCCATGGACGAGGATGTGCGGTGTTGAGCGTTGTGCGGGCGTTTGTCGCTGGATCGCCGGGCAGATCGCCAGCGGTCTCTAAGCGAAGCGGGTCTGCATCGGCCCAGATGTAGGTGCCGTCAACGGGGGCCGCTAAGGGATCGAGCACTGTCTGATCAGTGCCGACATAAAAGACGTTGGGGCTGGTTCCCTGTTCGGGCGAGCGCACGTTGATCGGCTCAAGGCTCAGGAATTTGGAGATACCACTTGCGGGGTCTGAGACGTCACCGACCCAGATTGACTCCGTTGGGCAGACCACGACACATGCTGGCTCAAGACCTTGGTCGATTCGATGAGCGCAGAAGTTGCACTTGGCCGCAGTGTTGGTCTCTGCATCGATATAGATCGCATCGTAAGGGCACGCCTGCATGCAGCTTTTGCAGCCGATGCATTGAGTGCCATCGAAATCGACGATTCCGTCCTCGCGCTTGAAGAGCGCTGTCGTCGGACAAATCTTTATGCACGGGGCGTCAGTGCAGTGGTTGCATCGCAGGACAGCCATTTCGCGGCTGGTGTCAGGGTAGGAGCCCTTTTCGACGTACTTGACCCACGTACGAAATTGGCCAACGGGGACGTCGTTCTCTGTCTTGCACGCGACGGTACAGGCGTGGCATCCGATGCAGGTTCGTTGATCAATCGCGAAGCCGTATTGCACGTAATCACTTGTCCTTAATCGCAGTAAATCCAGAATCGTCGAAAATCCAGAATCGTCGTAAGTCCGCTGATCAAAGTAGAACTACAGTGAATAGTAGTTGTGAATGGTCAATCGCATAAGGCCTGCAGCCAAGAGGTTTTGCGACTTAGGCCCTGGAATGCGCGAATCCCCTCCGGTTTCTTTCGAAAACCGAACCAATCAACATCGGTACTCTCGGAATCCTGAATTTGACCGGGTAGTCCCTGACGGGAGAACGTCAGCGATTCGGTAGCCTGCGAAGTGGAGGTGCCAAATGCGCGCAGCAGTTTTCTCTCGTCGTGGACCGTCGGCTGTCTTGTCGGTACAGGAAGTTCCGGATCTTGAACCTGGCCCTGGCGAGGTTCGGGTAAAGGTCGCCGTTTCCGGCGTTAATCCGACTGACTGGAAGATGCGCAAGGCGGGCGCGGACTTGACGTGGCCACATGCCACTCCCAATCAAGACGGTGCCGGTGTCATTGACGCCGTCGGCACCGGCGTGAGTCCAGATCGCATCGGCGAACGTGTGTGGTTGACGTACGCCGCGTGGCAGCGGCCATGGGGCACTGCCGCCGAACAGTGCGTCGTGCCCTCCGAGCATGCATGGACATTGCCTGACAACATCTCGTTTGCTCAAGGCGCAGGGCTGCCCATTCCCTTCCTCACGGCGCACTATTGCCTCTATGCCGATGGTCCCATCGCGGGGCTCACGGTGCTCGTCGCCGGTGGTGCAGGTGCGGTTGGACATGCGGCGATTCAATTGGCCAAGCTGGGTGGCGCTCGAGTCATCACGACCGTAAGTGGCCCGGCGAAGGCAGCAATCGCACAGACCGCCAACCCCGACCTCATCGTCAACTACCGCGATGCAGACGCTGAGCAGCAGATCAAGGCGTTTGCACCCGAGGGGGTAGATCGCATTGTCGAAGTTGCACTCACGGACAACCTCGCTCTTGATCTCGCGGTCCTCAAGCCGTTTGGTTCGGTGGTGACCTACGCAAATCAGCCCGAAGACCCCGCAGTTCCGGTGCGTCAGTTGATGTTCGGTAATTTCAATTTGCGTTTCGTCATCATGTACTTCTTCGGTGCTGCAATCCTCGACCACGCGGTTGGTGATGTCACGAAGTACCTCAAGGCCGGCAATCTTGTGGCGTTGCCAGAGGTGCACTTCACGTTGGAGCAGACTGGCGCCGCACATGACGCTGTCGAAGGAAATGCAGTGGGCAAAGTTCTGATTGATATCGCCGAGCTGTAGGTCGATTGTCGGTATCGCGAGACATACTGGATAAACATGTGCGTGAGGGGGAGCAGTGGCCAAGGCTGATCGGTCTCGGATTGCACAACTCGATGCCGCTGTTGCGTCGAAGTTGTCCGAGCTTGACCTGCGTACGTGGGTTGTCGACTACCTACGATGGATCGATTGGGGCACTGGCACTGAGACGCAACTTCTTCGAGTCGAAGATGCCGCGCTATGGGAAGGTGAACCACGCTCTGGGCAGGCACCGGGCCTAGCACAGATTGACGCTGGCACTCTGCGCATCACGTCTCGTCGGGTGATGTTCGCGGGTATGTCGCAGCATCGGGTTGTGCGATTTCCACGACTCGCTACTTGGAGTTATGGCGACGAGGTTCTCTCGCTAGGAGCTGAAGAGTCTTCCCGGATTTGGCATTTTGCTGATCTGACGCGGGCTAATGCGTTTTTGGGTGCAGTACTCCTCAATATCGCGGATAACTTCGTCAATGAGGAGCAGCCCGCCCTTGATCGCGTCCCTGAGCACGACATCGAGACATACATCGCGGCCTTTGACGAACAAGAAGTTGCGCCGGCTCGTGCACAGGTTGCGCGCTCAGCTACCGACGCAGAAACGCTGAGACGTATTAACGGCCTGAACTGATCCCAAGTTCGTCGTTGTGCTCACCGAGCAGTGGTGCTCGTCGTGGCGCTTGACCGGGTGCGCTCGCGAACTTGATTGCTTGCCCCGCAATAGATATCGGTTCTGAGCCAGGGAATTCAACTGGCGTGATCATTGATCGAGCAGCAACGTGTGGATCAATCGCGACCGCTGCGGCGTTGTTGAGCGGCGCACACGGGATTCGACCGCCTAGAGACGCAACAATCTCTTCAGCCGTGAATTGCTGTGACCACTTCTCTACAACTGCGTAGACCTCGGCAGACCGATTCGCTCGATCGGCGTTACGTGCATAGCGCGGATCGGATCCAAGTTCGACCGCGCCCATGATCTCGGTGAGCAGGCGCCAATGATGGTCGGTCGGTGCCGCGATTGCGACGTGGCCATCGCTCGTGCGGACTACGCCATAGGGACACAGCAGCGGATGTGTGTTGCCCTGTGGCTCTGGGCTCTCGCCGGTGATGGAGAACTGATACACAATGCGTTCGGTCAGCGCAAGGATCGCGTCGTACAACGCGATGTCGACGAAGTCACCGACTCCGGTGCGCTGAGCCTGCACGACCGCCGCGAGGATGCCCGTCGCAGCGAGAGTTGCGGGGTAGGTGTCGCCAATGCCCGGGCCGACTTTTACTGGGTGATCGACGTCTTCACCCGTGATGCTCATGATGCCGCCCATGGCTTGAGCGACGATGTCGAATGCGGGCCAATCGGCGTAGGGACTCAGTCCGGTGCGCGGATCGCCGAAGCCACGAATACTCGCGTAGACGAGCTTGGGGAAGCGCTCGTGCAAGAACTCCCATGACAGGTTGAAGCGATCCATGACACCGACTCGAAAATTCTCGACGATCACGTCCGTGCTCGATAGAAGTTCGAGCAGGGATTCGCGACCTGCCGGGCTCTTGAGGTCGAGAACTACCCCGCGCTTATTGCGATTCACGCTGGCGAAATACCCGCCATAACCGGGTGCACCCTGCGGGACTCCATCGGGGAACGGGCCCCATCCGCGAGCCATATCGCCGTCGGGCGGCTCTACTTTGATCACATCGGCGCCCATGTCGGCAAGCAGCATCGTGCAGAACGGACCTGACAGCACCTGGGTCAGGTCGAGGACACGTATGCCGGTGAGGGGACCTTGAATCACAGGACGACGATATCGGGAGTCTGTGCCCGCTAGTCTCGACACGTGGGTATGCGCAGTCCTTCATCGTTTCTCCGCGGAATCCGCCATCCCGAGGGCTTCCATGGCCGAGGCGTGACTAACGGATTCTTCGAGGGCTGGTACGTCAAACTCGTCTCATCTGACATGTCGCAACGTTGGGCTGTGATTCCCGGAGTTTTTCGCGGTATTGGCGACGGGGCTGCCGTCGATGAGGCCTTCGTACAAGTCCTTGATGGTTCAACCGGACGATCCTGGTATCACCGATTTGATCCATCGGAGTTCCGTGCCGCGGAGGGCCACTTTGACGTGTGGGTGGGCGGCAATCACTTCTCGCCGCATGGTGCTCGGCTTGATCTTCCACAATTACGTGGCGACATCACATTCACCAGTGAATTCGATCCGTGGCCTGTCACGTGGCGACGCCCGGGCATCATGGGTTGGTACGCAGCTGTGCCGTTCATGGAGTGCTATCACGGCATTGTGTCATTCGGACATTCGCTCAGCGGCGTCATCGATGTAGAAGGCAATAAGACTGACTTTGCTAGCGGTCGTGGTTACGTCGAGAAGGATTGGGGCCGTGCGTTCCCCGCAGGCTATGTATGGATGCACAGCAACCACATCGAGCAAGATTCGAGTGCATCACTTATTGCATCAGTCGCCATGATTCCGTGGATGCGCACGGCATTCCGTGGATTCATTGTTGGCCTCAAACATGGCGGCAATTTGTACCAATGGGCAACCTACAACAAATCGCGCGAAACAAATCTGCGTATCGATGACTCTCGAGTGTCCTGGCAACTTAACGGTCCTGACGGTGTTCTTACCCTCGAAGCCGAGCGTGTGCGTGGCGGTTTGCTGCATGCGCCGCTTCGTACAGCGATGCATCAAAGGGTTGAGGAAACCCTGGACGCAGTCGTGCACATCCAGCATGTGCGTGATGGCCAGGTACTCCTGGACTCCCGTGGGCTATGTGCTGGCATGGAAGTCTTTGGCGATGTCGACGGTCTTCTTGCGACAAAGACCAAATAGCTGATTCCGAGTTTGGTGTTGCGAAAAACAAAGATTAGGTAAATTCCCCAAGAAATGGCCCAAAAATTTTTGGCTCTGTCCCAGTAAGAACCATGATGGTCTCGTGAACATTCGCCGGAGCGCCGCGTTGAGAGCTGTGGCCGTAGTCGGAGGCATTGCGGCTTTGATTGCGGTCCCCGTGATTACACAGACAGCCAACGCCACGGATGCCCCCCGAATCTCGTTGTCGAACGCGAGGGTCTATCCCGACGCGACTGAAGCGACCTGGCACAGTCTGCGTGCTCGCGTCGTGTCTTCGACTCTGCCCGTAAACGTACGTCTTATCCGCAATGGTGCCACAGTGCAAACAAAGACGGTCTCGACCTCGGGAACTTCTGTGTCGTTTACGACAGCAGACCTTCGTACTGGAACCTATTTTGTCGTAGCAAGTGATGGGCAGGACGAGACACGCAGTCGCGTTGTGGTGGCTCGTGGATGGTCTCCAATCGCTACCGACCGGCCCAGTTGGGCCTCCTGCTCGACAATCACCTGGTCGTACAACTCTTCTCGGGCTCCTCGAGGAGGTGACGTCGCTATTCGCAAGGACGTACGCGCCGTTTTCGAGACGTTGTCCGCTGTTACCGGATTAACTTTCAAGCCGGTCAGTTCCAAAGGCGAAATTGTGGTGCGGTGGGGTGATGCGGGTGGGGCCGACGGATTGGGTGGCGTGTCCTGGACAAGTGGCCCAGGGTCAGCGGTTTCTGGTTACGTCGAACTCAGTAGGACAAGCGAGTGGGCGAGAACTCCTGGCCAGAGAGACCGGGGCGTCCTGATTCTCCATGAGGCGTCCCATGCCCTCGGGCTCGGACACGTCGAACCTGAGCGGGCCCTGATGTCGCCGACTTACGTACCGGGGACCACGAGCCCGACGATCGGCACCGGCGAGAGACTTGGATTGTCGACCATGTATCGCCCGGGCTCCTGCAGCTAATCAGCGCTAATTCGTTCCTATCAGTTCACTTTCCGTTCAGGCAGCCGAGCCCCTACGTAATCTGCGACTTCTAGCCTCCAGTTATCAGCAGGGAGGCTAGATGACGATCGTTGCTCCGAGTGGTCCCAAGGGGGATCTGGACGGCGCCGATTCTGACGTGCCGATGGCGATCACGATCAATCGTGGCCGTCAGGACAACGTCTTTCGCACCCTCGCGATCACTGCCGGAATCGTGGTGCTCGTCATTATGGGCATGGTTGGCGTGTTCCTCGCCCTTCGCGGTGCCCAAGCTCTCGGAGTTGCCGGTTGGGGATTCATTACCACTCAATCGTGGGAACCAGACGGTGGCAATTTCGGCATCGCTGCCGTGCTTGTCGGGACACTGCTAATCGCTCTTGTCGCGATCTGTGTCGCCATCCCGCTGGCCATCGGAATGGCCCTGTTCATTTCCGAATACGCGCGTGGGTGGTTGAAGAGCACATTGGTCAGCCTCGTCGATCTCATGGCTGCCGTGCCGTCCGTCATTTACGGCCTTTGGGGCTTTTTCTTCTTGCAAGGTCAGATGGTTCCGATCGCACGGTGGATATCGACCTACTTTGGCTGGATCCCGCTATTTGCCGTTGATGGTGATGATCCCACTGACCCGTTGAGCACTGCAACGGTCTACACGTCCTCGACCTTCATCGCTGGAATCGTCGTGGGATTCATGGTCATGCCCATCATCTCCTCCGTGATGCGAGAAGTGTTTAGTCAGGCTCCGGTTGGTGAGCGCGAAGGCGCGTACGCCCTTGGAGCTACTCGCTGGGGCATGATCCGCACCGTCGTCCTACCCTTCGGGCGTGGAGGCATGATCGGCGGAACCATGCTCGGGCTGGGCCGCGCGATGGGCGAGACAATTGCGGTCTTCATGATCATCTCGATCGTCTTCTACATCCAGCCGCACCTCCTGCAAAACGGTGCTTCTTCAGTGTCGTCACTCATTGCTTTGCGATATGGGGAGTCAACGGCGCTTGGTTTGTCGGCGCTTATGGCGGCTGGACTGGCGCTATTCCTGCTGACACTTGTGGTGAACTTTTTCGCCTCAATCGTTGTGTCGCGTTCGCGGTCGGGGGCCTCCAGCGATGCCTAGTGTCAATGCCACGAAGCGCACTGTCCTTGGCGTGCGCCCCGATCCATCCGTTGATGTGCCTGAGTCCAAGGTTGCTCTACGGAAAGTGCGTAGGTCAGACATCTATTCAGCGCTCGGCTCTTTGGCTGCCTCGCTTGCACTTACTGGACTGATCTTTACTACCTTGACTCCGTTCAACGGAGCCATCGGCTTCTTAGTTGTGTGGTTTGTGTCCTTCGTAGTGTTTTATGCGTTGTTGACATCCTTCGACGAGGACGCACAAGCGGTGCGCGATCGAATAGCGGGTGTTGTCATTCGGACGCTGGCCGCGATCGTGGTCGGAGTTCTGGTCTTCGTCATCGTGTTTACGGCCGGTAAGGGCTGGGAAGTTCTCGTAAACGCCAACTTCTTCACGCAAGACATGTCGGATGCAGGTCCACTCGATCCTTTGATTGTGGGCGGCATCATCCACGCGGTTGTGGGCACCCTAATTGAGATCGCCATTGCTTTGGCAATCGTCATTCCGCTCGGCTTGGCAGTAGCGGTGTATCTGACCGAGATACCGAGCAAGTTCAGCCGGATAGTGCGAACGATCGTTGAAGCTATGACAGCCCTGCCTTCGATCGTTGCCGGCCTGTTTATCTACGCAACATTGATCATGATCTTGACTAAGCAACAGTCTGGTTTTGCGGCGGCTATGGCAATTGGCATCATGATGTTGCCCATCATCATTCGCTCGGCGGATGTGGCGCTACGACTAGTGCCTGGCACCCTGAAAGAAGCGTCCTATGCTCTCGGATCAAGCCAATGGAGCACGGTGCGTTACGTTACTTTGCCGACTGCCAAGTCGGGTCTAGCTACTTCGATCATTCTCGGAACTGCACGGGGCATCGGGGAAACCTCGCCGGTCCTGCTCTGCGCTGGGTTCACAGCCGCAATGAATTGGAATCCTTTCGAAGGGCCGATGATCTCCTTGCCGCTTGCAGTGTTCGAATTCGTCAAATCGCCTGAGCCGACGATGATCGCTCGCGGTTTCGGCACAGCCGTGGTGTTGCTGGGCCTCGTCCTCGTCATGTTTGTTATCGCGCGGTACTTCGGCGGTAAAGGCCCTGGCGCACTTTCGAAGAGCCAGCTTAAGGCGCGTCAACGTCACTCAGCGCGCGATTTGGAGCGAATTACCGCAGCAAATGAACAGAGTACATCCATGAGTTCCGATCGAAAGGCCCAATGATGCGCACGACCTCAAAGATCGCGGCATGGCTCGTCTCAGTGGTGGTAGTTGCCGCTGGACTCTTGGCTGCTGGTCCCGCGCAGGCGGAGTCGTACGTGCCTGTGTCTGGGGCAGGGTCAACGTGGTCGCAGAACGCTGTCGACCAGTGGCGTCGCAATGTCAACCAGTACGGATTGACTGTGAACTTTGCGGGAACGGGCTCCTCGGACGGACGCCAGAAGTTCAAGGACGGAAACGTCGACTTCGCAGTGACAGAGATTCCCTATGGAATCACTGACCAAGGCACCGGTATCTCTGATCCCCCTCCAACACGTCCCTTCGCGTACATGCCGATCGTTGCCGGTGGCACTTCCTTTATGTACAACCTCACCATCGGCGGGAATCGCGTGACGATGCTGAGGTTATCTGGCGAGACAATCGCCAAGATCTTCACTGGCGTGATCACCACGTGGAATGACGCTGCGATTAAGGCAGACAACCCCGGTCTGGCGCAGTACCTTCCCGCGCTCAAGATTGTTCCAGTCGTACGTCAGGACGGCTCAGGCACAACAGCGCAGTTAACGACTTGGCTTTCCACTCAGTACAGCTCGTTGTGGAATGACTACTGTGGACGCGCAGGTAGAGCGACGCCATGTAGTACGACTTCGTATTACCCGACGATCAGTGGCTCGGGATTTGTTGGCCAGACTGGTTCGTTGGGTGTGTCGGGATACGTTGCTCAAGATCAGGCGAATGGCTCTCTCACGTATGTCGAATACTCCTACGCGGTCAATCAAGGATTTCCGGTCGCGAAGGTGAAGAATTCGGCGGGTTACTACGTTTCACCGAGCGCTTCGAATGTGGCAGTTGGACTCATGGGCGCATCGATTAACTCCGATCTCACCCAGAACCTCAGCGGCGTCTACAACAATAAGGATAAGCGCGCGTATCCGTTGTCGAGCTATTCCTACATGGTCGTGCCGACTGCTGTCGGAGGATCGTTTAGCGAAGAAAAGGGTAAGTCCCTTAGTGCATTCGCCAGCTACTTTCTTTGCGAAGGACAGCAGCAAGCAGAGCAACTCGGATTCTCGCCGCTTCCGATTAACCTTGTGAAGAACGGCCTAGCGCAAGTGAAGAAAATCCCAGGCTCTGGGTCCTCGAATGTCGACATCTCCAAGTGCAATAACCCAACTTTTTCTGCCGATGGCTCAAACACTCTGGCGAAGAACGCTGCCTTTCCCGCCGAATGCGATAACTCCGCTCAGTCTCCCGCCCAATGTGATACGCCAACAGAAAGCCAGGTGGATTCTGGTGGCGGTACGGGTGGCACTGATTCGGGTGGCACGGGCGACACGGGTGGCACTGATTCGGGTGGCACGGGCGACACGGGTGGCACTGATTCGGGTGGCACAGGCGGCGGTACGGGTGGCACTGATTCGGGTGGCACGGGTGGGACTGATTCGGGCGGCACGGGTGGGACTGATTCGGGCGGCACGGGCGGAACTGATTCGGGCGGCACAGGCGGCACGGGTGGGACTGATTCGGGCGGCACCTCAGGCGGTGGTGACGGTGACCTCTTCGGTGGTAGTGGTTCAGGTAGTGGCCTCTTTAGTGCAGGTGTCCCAACTTCTATCAAGGGCGAGTCTGGTTGGACTTCCAGCAACACGATGATGCTTCTTGCGGTTGTTGTGCTCATCATGCTCGCAATCGCACCGCCACTCGTCATGCGTCGTCTGCGTAGTCCGAGCGTCTCAGGCATGGCGGCGGCAGGAGCGTCAATGCAGCCCGAGCGACGGTCTGCAACACCTGACACAACTGAACCTCCAACGACTCGTCCCGAAGGGATGCCACCGGTATGACGACTGTGAAAACGCTGCGCATCGCCTTCGCAGCCATGGGCGCTGTGTCGTTAGCTGCGGCAGGTGCGCTGCTCGCTCTACCGGTTGCAACGCCAGCCGCCGCAACGGACGTGTCAGCGAGTGCCGTTGTCCCATCCGGGACCTTCTCGGGGCTGGCTATTGATGTCTCGCAGACTGTCAACCTGACCAACCAAGTGGTCCGGATCACTTGGGATAACGCGACTGCGACATTCCCGACAGTGGGAAGTCCGGCACATTCGTATCTGCAGGTAATGCAGTGCTGGGGAGATGGAAGTGCCGACTCGGAGCCATCAGTGACTCCGGGACTCGCGCCCGATGCGAGCCCTGAGGCGGGTTACGGCCCGACAGCGGAGCAATGCCAGTACGGAGGCATTGGTACGCGTGAGATAGATCGTGGCAGTATGAATGATCCACTCAACACACTTGAACGCAACTTTGATTGTGCGACTGGACCGGGTAGTTGCCGAACGACGTACATGCCCTTCGAGTCAGTTACGGGCTCCGATCCTGTCATCGATCCCGCAGCAAATTACTACTTTGATGCAAACACAACCAATGAATTGAATGCAGCGCGCACGCGAAGTGACGGGTCTGGTCTTGCGTATTTCGAGGTGCAGACTCTTCGTCAAGCACCGGGTCTCGGTTGTGGCGCCGCATTGGATTCAGGTTCTCGAATCGTGGGACGTAGTTGCTGGCTCGTCGTGGTTCCACGTGATGATCACGAGGTCAATGGATCACAGGTTGGGCAGGGTCAAGTCAACCTCGAACTGCTGTCTTCGCCACTCAGTCCCACCAACTGGAAGAACCGCATTGTTATTCCCCTGACGTTCGCACCCATTGGCAATGTCTGTCCAATCGGTGTAGCAGAGCGTCGTGTGCTCGGCACTGATGTCGCAACGGATGCTATGTCGCGCTGGCAGCCAACGCTTTGCGAAAGTGGCGATCGAACCTTTAACTATTCGCAGGTGTCCGAGGTGATGGTGAGCAACCAACTCAATGCGACAGATCCGGGCCTAGCTTTGGTGAACGATCGAGTAGCTGATCTGAAGAACACCGTGTATGCACCTCTATTGGCTGGTGGGCTTACATTTGCAAGCCTCATCGAACGTCAGGTGCGCGGTACCGAAGCCCAAGATGTGCTGGAGGCCGCGGGTGAGCGTATGCCTGCTCTCACACTCAACGCGAGGCTCGTTGCCAAACTCATCACGCAGTCCTACCGGGGGGCGACTGCAGACCCGGACAACCCTGACAAGACTTCACACTTGGCGCTCGTCGATCCGACTACTGGACGAGTACAGGTCGACGGTGATGGGAATCTAGTTTTGGCGCCCCGTGGTGTCATCAGCGATCCGGAATTCCTCGCTCTCAACCCGTCCTATGCTTCCTATCCATCTTCTCGGATGCCCATCTCTGACGCGGTCCTGCCTGTGGGCTCCTCGGCCGCGAATCAATTGGTCTGGAAATGGCTGCTGTCAGACCCAGACGCGAAGGCATTCCTCGAAGGAGCTGCGGACGACTGGGGTATGAAGGTCAATCCGTACTACCGCAATGCGGCTTTGACGAGTGAAGGCGATGTGCGCAGCGACTTCCCGAAGCGAGATGAGATCTGCCGAGATCCGATCGCAGTTATCGATCCGCAGTCGGGGGAGCCTACCTATCCCGATGCGTCCATTCTGTGTTCGACCGGAGCTCATCCGTACGCAGCCGACTTCGAGACTGGAGCGCGCGCAGCAGGTCGTGGCGACGACCTTGCGATCGCCAACTGGGATCCGAGTGCAGTCCCACCACGTTTTAAGGCCAACGGTCCGGCAGCGGTGGGGCAGCGCGGGGTTCTCGTCCTCACGACGACTGCACTTGCGGAGCGCTACGGGCTTGCTCAGGCTGCGCTAGTCAACTCCTCAGGCAATGCCGTTGCGCCGACGGCGGAGTCGATCACGGATGCTTTGGCCAATGCGCTACCGGCAACCCGCTCTTCCACACCGGCACCGGTGTTCCCCGATCCGGCGAAAGCCACAGACAATTCCTATCCGCTCGCGACTTTGACGTACGCCGTAACCGTGCCTTCGAAGTTGAGTGTCACCGCAGCGGAGGACTACGCGGCGTTCATCGAATACGCGACTCAATCTGGTCAGCGACTCGGGGTGAGTGACGGTCGACTGCCCTACGGCTACGCACCGCTCCCCAATGCGCTCAGTGTGCAGGCGCAGTCTGCGGCTGCCGCGATCGTTGCGGCTGCGGTCTCGGCTGCGGAGCCGACTCCGACGCCCACGCCGACGCCGACGCCGACACCTTCTCAGTCGACGTCAACTAGCGCTGCCCCTTCACCCACCGTCACCGCTGATACCACCCCGGTCGACACCGGGGGCGGCCTGCCAGACCCTGGCGCGACAGATTCTGGTGTGATGCCGTCTCCGGTTCCATCTCCGTCCGGCGGTCCTATCGCGGCGAGCTCGGCGGCGGCTCCCGGTGCCACACCCGCCACGTACCTCGTGGCAGCATCATCCGTCGGTCCAAGTCGTCTCGCGGTCCCGCTGCTGGCCGGACTCGGTGTCGTCGGACTCGCCGTGGGATTGCTGCTTCCAAAATTCGCCTCGCGTCACTGACGCAAGGACTTCGCACGAAGATCTGCAAGTAGTTAAGTCTTGTTTACCTGTTGCTCATGTCGGTGGCTTGAAATGGCTATGTGACCGTCGGGAACCCTCCTTCGGTCCATTCCACCCACCGAAAGGGATACGTAGTGAACATCAAGACGATCATCCTCGCCGCAGCTGGCGTGGCGCTCGTCGGAGCTGGCATTGCCGCTCCGTCG
>WLOK01000027.1 GCA_009699315.1 Actinomycetota bacterium | reverse complement strand
GGTGCTCCTTGACCATGTTGGAACGATCTTCCTTGATGGTGACTGCGCGGTTGCGGAAGTCGGTGTCCTGCGAAGCGTGGTACTTCTCCATGCAGGCCTTCACGGACTGCGCCTCGAGGCGAGCCTGGGCGGGGTCGTAGACGCCGCAGGGCAGATCGCAGTGTGCGTAGACCGTCGTGCGGGGCGCGAATGCGCGGGCGAAACGCGAAATCATGGGGGTCCTCTCGTACGTCGGATTCTTGGCTTGAGCCTAGTCCGGCAGCGCGCTCCCCGCGACCCCCGGCAGGATGTAGCTATGCACCTGCCATGGTTCCGCGCCACTGTTGAGGGGCTGAGCATGATTCCGGTGCTCGCCCCAGGGGAGCGGGTGCTCGTGCGCCGCACCCGCGACCTCGCGCCGGGTGACGTTGTTGTCGCTCGGGACCCAGAGGACCGGCTCGTGGTGAAGCGCGTGGTCAGGGCTGAGACGACCGCTGACGGCCAGCCGGGCTGGTGGCTCGAGGGAGACAATGCGGCCGCAAGCACCGACAGCCGGGCCTATGGCGTTGTCCCCACGACCGCGATCCTGGGCCGGGTCATTCGCCAAAAGGTTCCTCCTCGCTAGGGGGAAGTGGCGCATCTAACGTGCCTTAGCCCTGTACGGAGGTTGCTGTGGCTGGGACGATTCGGTCATGTCTTCACAAGATCTCACTGGTCCACTTGCCTCCGATCGGGACCTCGACCCGGCATTTCCGCTCCACCAGGGTGGCAAGATCGAGATCCGCCCGACGGTGCGCGTACGTGACCGTGCCGGTCTTTCTCTGGCGTACACGCCTGGCGTCGCGCGCGTATGTGAGGCGATTGCTGCCGAGCCCGAGCTTGTGTACGACTACACGTGGAAGGGCAACACCGTCCTCGTCGTGACTGACGGCACCGCTGTGTTGGGTCTGGGTGACATTGGCCCGGCTGCGGGCCTCCCGGTCATGGAGGGCAAGGCGTTGCTGTTCAAGGAGTTCGCCGGCGTCGATGCGGTGCCGATCTGTCTTGACTGCAAGGGTGTCGAAGAAATCATCGAGACCTGCATCCGCTTGGCGCCTGCCTTCGGTGGCATCAACTTGGAAGACATCTCTGCACCGCGCTGCTTCGAGATTGAAGAGCGCCTACAAGAAGCACTCGATATTCCGATTTTCCATGACGATCAGCACGGCACTGCGATCGTCGTACTCGCTGCGCTGCTCAACGCGAGCGCAGTCACGGGGCGCACGCTCGGTGACCTGCGCGTTGTCGTGTCGGGTGCTGGTGCGGCAGGGGTCGCGGTCACCAATATGCTCCTCGATGCCGGCATCGGCGACATCGCAGTCGCTGATTCGGTGGGCATGGTCTCGCGCGATCGTGCCGACCTCACGCCGGTGAAGCAGTCGCTCGCAGCGCGCACGAACAAAGCCAATCTCTCCGGTTCGATCTACGACGCGATGCGTGGCGCGGACGTGTTTATCGGTCTGTCCGCCGGCAAGGTGCCCGACGAGGTAGTTGCCTCGATGGCACCAAAGGCAATCGTGTTTGCGCTTGCCAACCCCAACCCCGAAGTTCACCCCGAGGTTGCGCTACGCACCGCGGCTGTCGTCGCGACGGGCCGTAGTGACTTCCCCAACCAGATCAACAATGTGCTCGCGTTCCCCGGCGTATTCCGTGGCGCACTCGACGTACGCGCATCACGCATCACGCCAGGCATGAAGCGTGCAGCTGCCCAAGCTATCGCCGACGCGGTCGGCCCGGACTTGGCGCCTGACTTCATCGTGCCGGGCGTATTCGATCGCCGTGTGCCGCTCGCTGTCGCATTCGCCGTGGCCGAGGCTGCCCGTGCCGATGGAGTTGCTCGTAAGTAAGTCGAAGTAGCAGGTTTGGGCAAAATTGCCGGTTAAACCGGTAATCCAGCCCAAACCTCGGACTTTTCCGCACCTTAGGTACCGTGGGTACATGTTCGCTGTCTATGCAGATCACATTGATGCCGATAACCCGCTGAACGCACTCGTCGTAGGGGAGCGCCCCGAGCCTGAGGTGCCCGATGGCTGGGTAGTGGTGGACGTCAAAGCCGCGAGTCTTAATCACCATGACCTCTGGTCGCTCAAGGGCGTGGGGATCACTGAAGACCGCATGCCGATGATCCTGGGCTGCGACGCGGCGGGGATCGCGCCGGACGGCTCCGAAGTGATTCTGTACTCCGTCATTGCGGACGCAAAAGCTGGCAATGGTGACGAGACTCTCGACCCGCGTCGGTCAATGCTCTCCGAGATCTATCCCGGCACTTTGGCCGCGCGCGTAGCCGTGCCCGCTGCAAACCTGATCCCTAAGCCCGCCGAACTCACCTGGGGTGAAGCTGCGTGCTTGCCGACCGCATGGTTGACCGCTTACCGCATGCTTGCAACGCGTTCTGGGCTTAAGCCCGGAGACACCGTACTTGTGCAAGGCGCTGGCGGCGGCGTTGCGACGGCATGCATAGTGCTGGCAAAGGCTCTGGGCTTTCGCGTATGGGCCACCTCGCGTGATGAAGTCAAGCGCGCTCGTGCTCTCGAGCTTGGTGTCGACGCGGTCTTCGAGCCGGGCGCGAGACTCCCTGAGCGTGTTGATTCGGTTATGGAGACAGTGGGTGCCGCGACGTGGAGTCACACGCTGAAGTCACTGAGGCCAGGCGGCACCGTGGTCATCTCGGGAGCAACGAGTGGTCCCAATCCGCCTGCCGATCTCGCGCGAGTTTTCTTCCTCCAGCTCAGCATCATTGGATCGACGATGGGCACCATCGAAGAACTTCGCGCTCTGGTTGATTTGTGTGTCAAGACCGGAGTGCGACCGTTGATCGACAGCGAGCGGCCAATGGCTCAAGCGCGCGAGGCGTTCGAGATGCTTGCCGGTGGAGATGTCTTCGGCAAACTCGTACTTACGCTGTAGCAACCACTTCGCGGCCGTCCTCGGCAGGAGTGAGCTCACGGCGCAGTAACTGTGAAAGCAGTCCAGCCACGAGACAGCCGCAGGCAATGATGATCGCCCACAGAACACCGAGGCCCGATCCAATCAGCAGACCGGTGAAAACCGGTGCGAGCATGGAGCCCAACGACCATGTCAATGCCTGCGCGGCGTTATAGCGTCCACGCAGGTGATCGGGTGCAATCGCGTTGATGAGACTGGGTGCCGTGGGGCTCCAGACGGTCTCTCCGAGTGCAAATATCAGCGTGGCGATCAACAGCACGGTGATACCGGCCCAGGTGGGGAAGCCCGGCACAAGTGCGCCAAGGAACCACGAGGCGGCCCACAGCAACGCTGTGAGTCCAAGTAGTCGTACACGTGAGCGTCCGCGCAGCCACTTGAGCACAAACAACTGGCCCACAACAATCGTCAGCGTGTTGACGAGAAAGACGATGCCGATCAGACGTGCGGAGAGTTGTGCGGTGTCGGTGATGAAGATCGCGAGGCCAGCCTCCATGGAGCCATAGCCACACGTGATCAAGACAAGCGAAGCGAGTACGACGCCGAGTAGGCGACGGTCACGCAGTGCCACACTCCAGCCACCACGCACCTCGATGTCGTCCTTATCCCGCGTGACGGGTCCGCCAAATCGACGAAGACTCGCAATCGCGGCCCAGAAGAGCAGGTAGGTCGCAGCGTCGGCAAGATACAAAACCATGAACGTCTCTGGTCTAGACACATCGACGATCGATGCGCCGATGAGACCGCCAAGCCCGAGGCCGAGGTTAAGCATCATGAAACTCACGGCGAAGGCGGTGGAGCGCTGATGATCGGGGACAACCTGTGCAATGAAGGTGCTCAGTGGACCCCACACGCCGGATGCGCCAAGTGCCATCAAGGTGGCCACTGCGAATGCCTTGGCCGTGGTATCCACCAAGCCCATGAGCCCGACGCCAAGTGACTCAAGCAGCAACGCAACCAGCATCACTTTGCGTGGACCGACGCGATCGGTGACGGTGCCCACTGCCGGTGTGGCAGCTAAGCCGATGACGGCCATCCACGTCAACACAAGTGAGGCGGTGAGGATAGACAGCGACCGCACCTGCGAGAGGTAGACGATCAGCAGCGACAAAGTCATGCCGCTTCCTACGGAGTCGAGAAGTCGTCCCAGCAACAGCACTCGTAGGGGTCCACGCACTACGGCGCGTACGTCCTGAAGGGCGCTGGTGGAAGTCACCCGCCCGATGGTAGCCCCTTGTTAGTCCTCGTCGGTGTCGTCATCGAGACGGGCCAGCCACGTGGCCAGCCGCTCGATCGGCACTTCAAACTCCGGATTGAGGTCAACGAACGTGCGTAACTGGTCAGCGAGGACCTCAATAGTGACCTCTTCGTCGCCACGACGCTTGACGAGTTCTTCAATGCCTCGGTCGGTGAAGTACATATGCCCCCTTAGATCCGGAAAGCCGCCTCAACGAGAGCAGCCTGCTCGTCGTCGTGACGATGATGGGCACCCACAGCTGGCGATGAAGAAGCCGGACGCGAGACGACCCGCAGCGGACGATCAAGTAGCGGCGGCAAATTGACCGCGAAGAAGCTTGCGGCGCCTTGATTTGCTGGCTCCTCTTGGACCCACACCAATTCGGCACCGGGATAGTCGGCCAGCACCTTCGGCAACGTACGCGTTGCAATCGGGTAGAGGCGTTCCATGCGAATGATGGCCACGTCAGTGCGACCCGTGCGCTCGCGCTCGGCAGCGAGGTCGTAGTAGACCTTGCCAGCGCACATCAATACGCGACGAACGCCTTCCTTCGCGACGGTGGTGTCGGGAAGGATCGGACGGAACGTGCCCTGGGTGAAGTCCTCGAGTGGCGAACTGGCTTGCTTTGCACGCAAAAGTGACTTCGGCGTGAAGATCACGAGTGGACGCGTGAGCTTGGAGAAGACCTGCCAACGCAGCAGATGGAAGTACGACGCCGGGTTGGAGGGCATCGCAACCGTCATATTGTCCTGAGCGCACAACTGCAAGAAGCGCTCGACGCGTGCAGACGAATGATCAGGACCCTGACCCTCGAAGCCGTGGGGGAGCAGCAGTGTGACCGCTGAGCGCTGGTTCCACTTTTGCTCACCAGCGGAGATGAACTCGTCGATGATTGTCTGCGCGCCATTGACGAAATCACCGAACTGCGCCTCCCACATGACGAGCACGTCGGGTCGCGCAACGGAGTAGCCGTATTCGAAGCCGAGAACTGCGAATTCGCTCAGGAGTGAGTCGTAGACCCACAACTTCGACCCATTGCGGTAGCACTGCTTCAGTGGCTTGTACTGCCAGCCCGTCGCCTTGTCCACGATGACTGCGTGGCGGTGACCGAAGGTTCCGCGACGCGAATCCTGACCCGAGAGGCGAACACTGCGACCATCAAGCAGAAGCGAGCCGAAGGCGAGAGCCTCGCCCGTGCCCCAGTCGATCTGGTCATCTTGGATCATCTGCGCGCGACGCTGCAACTGCGGCGCGAGGCGGGGGTGCACGGTGAAGTCTTCCGGCATCTCGAGCTGAGTGCGGATAACCTCGTCGACTGCTTCGCGAGTGATGCCGGTTGGCACCTCCCACGAGGGTGCTTGTGGCTCCAGGGTGCTCTGACCGTCGCGGACGACCTCAGCAGAGCTGTGGCTGAAGGCCTCGCCCGCAGGCTGATGTGTCGCTTGGAAGATTCCCTCGAGCTGCTCTTGGAAGTGCTTGAGTGCATTCTCGGCTTCTTCGAGTGTGATGTCGCCGCGGCCGATCAGCGCTTCGGTGTAGTGCTTGCGTGTGGAACGCTTGGCGTCGATCAACTCATACATCTTCGGCTGAGTGAGCGAGGGATCGTCGGCTTCGTTGTGACCGCGGCGTCGGTAAGACACCAGGTCGATCACGACGTCCTTGCCGAACGTCTGACGGAATTCGAAGGCGAGTTCGGCAACTCGTACAACGGCCTCAGGGTCATCGCCGTTCACATGGAAAATCGGCACCTGAATCATGCGAGCCACGTCAGTGGGATAGACAGACGAACGGCTGTATTTCGGCGATGTGGTGAAACCGACCTGATTGTTGACGACGATGTGGATCGTGCCGCCCGTGCGGTAGCCCTGTAGTTGAGACATCTGCAAGGTCTCCTGCACGATGCCCTGGCCAGCGAACGAAGCATCACCATGCATGAGGATCGGCAAGATGGACGAAATCTCGTCCGTGGGCAACTGGTCCTGCTTAGCGCGCACAATGCCCTCGAGCACGGGATTAACCGCTTCGAGATGTGAGGGGTTGGCCGCGAGGTAGACCTTTGTCGTTGCGCCATCTTCGGCAGTGAAGGTGCCGCTGGTGCCGAGGTGATACTTCACGTCGCCGGAGCCCTGCACGGACTCTTCGCCATAGTGGCCCTCGAACTCTTGGAAGATCTGGGCGTAAGACTTGCCGGCTACGTTTGCGAGCACATTGAGGCGTCCGCGGTGCGGCATGCCGATCGCGACCTCAGAAACGTTGTTGTGCGCAGAAGCAGTGAGGATTTGGTCGAGTAGCGGGATGAGTGACTCACTGCCTTCAAGTGAGAATCGCTTCTGGCCCACGTACTTCGTCTGCAAGAACGACTCAAAGGCCTCGGCTTCATTGAGCTTGTGCAGGATCCGTAGCTGCTCGTCACGATCGACCTTGCGGTGGGGCACTTCAACACGGTCTTGAATCCACTTGCGCTGATCGGGATCTTGAATATGCATATATTCGATGCCGACGGAGCGGGTGTAAGAGTCGCGCAATACGCCGAGAATGTCGCGCAGCTTCAACAACGGCTTGCCCGCGAAACCGCCGGTGGCAAACTCGCGATCAAGGTCCCAGAGGGTCAAATTGTGGGTCAGGACGTCGAGATCTGGATGCGCACGCTGCTTGTATTCGAGTGGATCGGTATCGGCCATGAGATGACCGCGTACGCGATAGGCGTGGATAACTTCCTGCACTCGGACGTTCTTGTCGAGGTCTGTCTCGTGCGAGGAGGAAATATCGTGTGCCCAGCGGATCGGCTCGTAGGGAACGCGAAGCGACTTGAAGATGTCGTCGTAGAAGCCGTCCTCACCAAGCAGGAGGGCGTGGACACGCGCCAGAAAGTCGCCGGACTGTGCGCCCTGGATGATGCGGTGGTCGTAGGTCGACGTAAGTGTGAGGATCTTCGACACGGCGTTGCGCACGATCGACTCGGAGGAGGCGCCCTGCCATTCGGCTGGGTATTCAAGTGCGCCCGCGCCGATGATGCAGCCTTGGCCTTGCATGAGTCGCGGCACGGAGTGAACGGTGCCGATGGTGCCAGGATTGGTGAGGCTGATCGTGGTGCCTACGAAGTCATCCACACCGAGTTTGTTGTTGCGTGCCCGGCGGACGAGATCCTCGTAAGTTGCGTGGAACATCGCGAAGTCCATTGTCTCGGCGGCTTTGATGCTGGGCACCATCAGCGTGCGCGATCCATCAGGCTTTTGTAGGTCGATCGCGAGGCCGAAGTTCACGTGCGCAGGAGTGATCACGGTGGGCTTGCCGTCAATTTCGGCGAACGAGTTGTTCATTGCCGGCTGTGCCGCGATTGCCTTGACGATCGCGTAACCGATGATGTGCGTGAACGACACCTTGCCGCCACGTCCACGTGCGAGATGACGATTGATCACGTTGCGGTTGTCCGCGAGCAGTTTTGCGGGAACTGCACGAACGCTGGTGGCTGTTGGCACGCCGAGGCTGGCTTCCATGTTCTCGACGAGTCGCGCTGAAGTGCCGCGCATGACGGTTGTTGTCGCCTCTGCGGGTGCAGACGTGGGTGCGGCTACGGGTGTACTAGCTGCAGACACAGCAGGTGTGGATGTAGTTGCGGGTGCCGGCGCGGATGCGGGCGCGGCTACTGGAGCGGCAACTTTCGCAACCAGGGTCGCATCACCTGGTACGTAGTCGGTAAAGAAGTCCCACCACGCTGGATCCACGCTATTGCGATCCGTGAGGAACTGCTGGTAGATCTCGTCTACGAGCCATTCATTGGGTCCGAAGGTGGAAAGCCTGTCCGCAGCGTCAGAGGTCACGGGATAAGACTAATCGCGGCTTCCCGGATCGCTCATGCGGTGGTCGCCACCATTGATCTGATCAAGCGCATGCGCAAGCACGGGTGCAAGAACCGCGAGGCCGTCCCGGACTCCTCCCGTTGATCCGGGCAGATTGACGATCAGAGTGTGACCTGCGACACCTGCGATCCCGCGCGAGAGCATCGAACTCGCGACTCCCTGCGCTGTGCCGTACGCACGGATGGATTCGGAGATTCCGGGGGCTTCTCGCTCGATAACCCGTCGGGTCATCTCGGGCGTGAGGTCCATCGGAGTGAGGCCGGTGCCCCCGGTCGTGATCACGCAGTGTGCTCCGCTACTGATTGCTTCTCGTAGGGCTGTTTCGACGGAGTCGCCATCGGGGACGACAACCGGATCGCCGACCAGCAACCCCAGGTCGCGAAGACCTGCGACCAGGATCGGCCCGGACCGGTCCTCCCACACACCGGCTGCGGTGCGGGTGGACACCGTGATCACTACGGCTGTGCGCTGATCAGACATAGCTCGGTTGCCTCCGTTCGGTGGCTGCAGCCACAGCATCCATGACCTTCTGGAGTGCTCCCAGCGAGTGGCCGCTGACCAGAGTGTCGACATAGGGCATGGCGGCTGCCATGCCCCGGACAAGCGGTTGGAATCCTACGGAGGAACTGCGCGGATTGACCCAAATGATGTGATGAGCCATCCGGGCCAGACGTGACATGGCGAGTCCGACGTCATCGGGGTTGCCGGTATCCCAGCCGTCGGAAACTACGACCACTACCGCGCCGCGGGCAATTCCGCGACGTCCGTGCTCGTCAATAAAAGTCGACAGGGCGCTCCCGATCAGGGTCCCCCCAGACCAATCTGTAGCTGTGCGGCCTACTCGGGCGTAGGCGGTGTCCACGCTGTCGTTAGCAAGAAGCCGTGTAAGTCGAGTGAGCCGGGTGGAGAACACGAAGCACTCAGCGCCAAGCGCGCGAACCGCGCCGCGCATGAGATGTAGATAGATGCGCGCGTAGGGCTCCATGGAGCCAGATACGTCGGCGATGAGAACAACTCGGCGCGGTGTGGTCGTGGTGCGGCGACGAACAAGATGGAGTGGTTCACCCCCAGTACGGTGCGCACGTCGAAGAGTGGCACGAATATCGAGACGAGTGCCGCGGTGATGCCGGCGCTCTCTGCGGGCCTTGCGCATCGGGGGACTGAGCGGCAGGCGGTCCACGAGTTGGCGGATTAGTGCGAGCTCTTCTTCGCTGCAGGCAGCGAAGTCACGCTCAAGTAGATATTCGTCCGAACTCGCCTTCGCGCGTATGGAATTGCCATCGTCACGCTCGCCACTCGCGTCCCGCGCCGCGCTCGGTGACGGTGATGTCCGTGCACTGGAGGAGCCTTCGTCCCCGGGATCCGGCGAGTCTTCGGTGACCGAAGGTGTTGCAGAACTGGGTTCGATCTCGACCTCCGAACGAAGATCGGACAAGCTCATCTCGCCGTTGAAGTACATATTGAAGGCATCGTCGTAGATGGGGATCTGTGCCTGAGCACTCAACAGAGTCACTCGCCCCACCCAGTAGACCTGATGAGAGGTAGTGGGACTCGCCAGATTTAGACATTCCGCGAAGCGGGCACTTCGTTCGGGTGAGACTGGAATGCCTCGTGCATGCAAAGCGTGACCGAATGCGGCAGCGATTTCGGCCAACACCATGTCGAAGTCACGTGTAGCGATGTCAGCCGCCCGCAACCCAAGAGAACCCCTTGGCTTTGGCGCTATCGAGGTCTTCGCGATATTTCAGGACCGAACCGATCGTGCTCTCGACGGTGTCGGCCGTAAGGCTCTGCACATTCAGCAATTGTGCGGCCAGCAACCAGTCGATGGCCTCTGCGACTCCGGGTGGTTTTTGTACGTCGAGTTCGCGCAGTCGCGACACGGCTGCAGCAATTTGCTCTGCGAGTTTTGGGCTGGCCTCTGGGACTCTCATTCGCACGATCTCAGTCGCCTGTGCAAGATCGGGGTAATCGATCCAGTGATAAAGGCATCGTCGTTTGAGCGCATCGTGCAGATCGCGAGTGCGGTTGGAGGTCAAGATGACCAGGGGTGGGTGGGTTGCTCGCAAGGTGCCTAGTTCTGGAATCGTCACAGTGTTCTCGGCGAGGAGTTCTAGTAGGAATGCCTCGAATTCCTCATCTGCGCGGTCGACTTCATCGATGAGGAGTACGGCAGGGTTTGGGCCTGGATGTTCGAGTGCCGCGAGGAGCGGTCGGGCAATGAGGTAGTCGCGACTGAAAAGATCGGTCTCGGCCACGCTGTTCCCCGACGCTTCTCCCGCGCGGATACTGAGCAACTGACGTGGATAGTTCCACTCGTACAACGCCTCAGCGGAGTCCAAGCCCTCGAAGCACTGCAAGCGGATCAGCGGGGTATCTAAGATCTGCGCGAGGGACTTAGCGGCCTGTGTCTTGCCGACACCGGCCTCCCCTTCGAGGAGCAGCGGTTGCGGAAGTCGGGTTGCGCAATAAAGAGCGGTGCTCAGACCTTCATCTGCGAGGTAGCCCACGGCGCGAAGACGCTCAGCCAGATTTTCGGGCGACGCGATCTGCGCGGGAGTGGTCATGGGTTAGTTCTTACGTGAGGCAATGATCCAGATGATCCCGACGACGGCAACGACGCCAATCGCAATCGGAATCAGACGCTTGAGGACGGGTGCGCCAGCGGCCCCTAGGAGGTCGATGCTGTCGGCTACCTGTGGCACCACAACGGGCTGATCGGTCACTGGATTGATCTCTGCGGCGATGACGGCGGAGAGGTTCGCGGCGAACTGGTCGATGATTCGTCCAGCGACATCCTGCATCACTCCCCGCCCGAACTGAGCGGGCTTGCCGGTGACGACCAGGTCGGTCACGACCTCAACACGGGTGCTCGTCGGGCTCTCAGCGACCAACTGGGTGGTGACCAAGGCTTTTGCAGTCCCCGATCCGCGGCTCTCCTTGCCGCTGGCGTCGATCACCGCTCGGCCATTGGCCTCATCGGTTTCGACGAAGCGGGCAGTTCCGCCGTACGTCATGGTCACCGGGCCGAGTTTGACCTTGACCGTGCCCTCGAAGGTGTCGCCTTCGGACGAGGTGAGAACCGCGCCCGGCATGCAGGGGGCAATCCGGTGGATATCGAGCAAGGCCTTCCACGTCGTCTCGATGTCAGCAGGAACGACGAAAGAGTTCTGAAGATCCACGGGATTCCCCTCAAGATGGCTGGTGCCTCGGCCGTTAGTCTGCCACCTGAGAGAGGAGACTGCCATCGTGGGCGAAGAAGTCAGAGTTGGTCTATATGCCGCTGCTCGGGCCGCTGCGGGGCGGGCTGAGGCTGTGGTGGCGCCGGGCACTTTGGCTGACGTCTTGGCCAATCTCCTCAACGTATGCTCACCCGCGCTCGCGGAAGTGCTGCCCAGGTGCTCGTACCTGCTGGACGGTGTGGCGGTGCATGGTGACCCGGTCGGTGTAGATGTGCCAGCGGGGAGCCACCTAGACGTGCTGCCGCCGTTTGCGGGCGGTTAGCCGCCGATCGCTGACATGGGGCGGTCGGGCTGGATGAAACTTGGGTCGTTGATGCCGTGTCCGGGGAGTTTGCCCGCGACGCAACCGCCGATGGCAGCAGCGATTGCATCTGCTTGAGCAGCGCTATCGAGCTCGCTGCGAAGTACGGGACGCAGGTCGGTTTCCTCGCGGGAGAACAGGCAGGAGCGCAATTGGCCATCCGCTGTCAGACGCAAGCGATCGCACGCTCCGCAGAACGGGCGCGTCACGCTGGCAATGATGCCTACCGTTGCAGTCGTTCCGTTGACGAAGAACTCTTCAGCGGGAGCGGATCCACGCACCGGAACTGGGGACAGATCAAAGACTTCGGAGAGCGCGGACTGAATGTCATCAGCCGTCACCATTCGTGGGCGCACCCATAGGTTGCCTGCATCCAGCGGCATCTGCTCGATGAAGCGCAGTTGCCACCCTTCATCGAGAGCGCGCTGAAGGAGTGCCACAGCTTCGTCATCATTGACCCCGCGCATGAGAACGCTGTTGATCTTGATCGGAGTCAAACCCGCTGCACGCGCGGCAGAGAGACCGGCGAACACGTCATCAATGCGATCACGCTTGGTCATCTCGGTGAAGCGGTCGCGGTCGAGGGTGTCAAGGCTGACATTGATGCGCTCAAGGCCCGCGTCGCGAAGTGGACCCGCAAGTCCGGCAAGGCGCAGGGCGTTGGTTGTGACAGAAACTCGAGGAGCCTTCGGCAACGCAGTGATACGACGTACGACGTCCACGATGTCGGGGCGCAGCAGCGGTTCACCGCCGGTGAGGCGAACCTGATCGATGCCGAGCTCGGTGGCGGTCTCGATGACTCGCATCATCTCGTCGGTGGTGAGTAGTTCAGGCGTGGGAATCCAGTCGGAGAAGTCGGCGGGCATGCAGTAGGTACACCGCAGAGAACACCGATCTGTCAATGACACCCGAAGATCGCGATGCTCACGGCCGAATGAGTCAGTGAGTAGATCCTGAGAGATGCTCATGCGCAATTCACCCACTCCTCTGTGCCGTCGGCAAATGTTTGGTGCTTCCAGACCGGCAATTTTTCCTTTGTCGTGTCCACCAGATCGCTACAGGCGGCGAAAGCCTCGCCGCGGTGAGCCGCACTAACGGCCGCGACCAGGGCAGCGTCACCCACGGCCAGAGCCCCCACGCGATGGAGAACTGCAATGCCAATGACATCGTGGCGAGTGGCTACTTCGGCGGCGACCTCCGCGAGGACGGCTGCGGCGGACGGGTGGCCCTCGTAGTTCAGGCTGCGCACATCTCTCCCGTGATCGTGATCGCGTACGTCGCCGGAGAATACGACGCATGCCCCGGCGCTGGGGGACGTGACGGCGAGCCGAACCTCATCGACGGAGATGGGGCGCTCCACGACGTCACTGAGCAGAACTTCGGTCACTGCAGCATTATTGGGTATAACTTGGCTATCCACACAGCGGAGGCGAGATGCGAGAGATTCTTTCCGAACTGCTAGAGGCGTATGACCGGGGCGAAGCCTCCGCGCTCGCCACGGTCGTGCGGACTTGGCGTTCGGCCCCCCGACCAGCCGGGGCCTCCATGATCGTCACCCAAGGCGGTGAGGCCATCGGCTCGGTGAGCGGCGGCTGCGTCGAGGGTGCCCTCTACGAGCTCGGCAGCGAGGTCATCGCCGACGGCGTGGCCCGCTTCGAGACCTATGGGGTCAGCGACGACGATGCCTTCACGGTGGGCCTCATGTGCGGAGGGATTCTCGAGGTTTTCGTTGACCGCGTAGATCAGACGACGTGGCCGGAGATCCCCGGCATCGCGGCCAGTGTGGCTGCCGGCTTGCCAGTAGCCGTTGCCCAAGTGGTGTCTGCACCTGCCGGTTCGCCAGCTCTTGGACGCCACCTCGTCGTGCGAGCCGAAGGCTCGGAAGGTTCGCTGGGCACGACGCGTCTAAACGACACAGTCGCCGCCGATGTGTTGGGCCTGCTCGAAGCAGGTACAACAGGTTTCCTGATGTACGGCCCTGAAGGGGAGCGTTTAGGCGAGGGCCTCGAGATCTTCGTCTCGGTGTTTGCCCCGCCCGCGCACATGATCATTTTTGGTGCGATCGATTTCTCGGCAGCCTTGTGTCGTGTCGGCAAACTTCTTGGTTATCGCGTGACCATTTGCGACGCGCGCGAAGTGTTTGCAACGGCAAAGCGCTTCCCTGATGCCGATGACGTCGTCGTGGACTGGCCACATCGCTGGTTGGCGTCGCAGCCAGTCGATCAGCGCACTGTGATCTGTGTGCTCACGCACGATCCGAAGTTTGATGTGCCAGCCCTGCAGGTCGCACTGCGTAGCGCTGCCGGTTACGTCGGGGCAATGGGTTCCCGTCGCACGCATGAGGATCGCCTTAAGCGACTTGTGGAGATCGGCATGACCGAAGAAGAGTTGTCGCGACTGCACAGCCCGATCGGCCTTGATCTTGGCGCGCGCACACCCGAAGAGACTGCGATTTCCATCGTGGCGGAGATCGTGCAGTCGCGCTGGGGCGGTAGTGGCAAAGGACTCACGAAGGCCGCGGGACCGATCCATCCGGGCGCTCCTCGTTGACAACAGTTGGCGTCGTCCTCGCGGCTGGTTCGGGCTCGCGCTTCGGGGGCCCAAAAGCTGCGGTGATGTGGCGCGGCGAGCGACTCGTCGATCGTGCTGTGCGAGTTCTGCGTGAAGGTGGATGCGAGAGCGTGCTGGTGGTGCTCGGTGCTTGGAAGGGTGAGGTTGCTCATGCGCGAGTTGTCAGCAACCCAGACTGGGCCTCCGGCATGGGTTCGTCATTTCGGGTGGGACTCAATGCGCTCACGGACACGGCGGCTGAGCGCGCACTCATCACCCTCGTTGACCTGCCAGGTCTGACCAGTGAGGCAGTGGCCCGCATCTTGAGCACTCCCGCTGCAGCCGTCTCGGCTGCCTACGACGGCGTACGCGGCCATCCGGTGATGCTCGCGCGCACTCATTGGACCGCTGCCGCCCAATCAGCCGATGGTGACCGCGGTGCGCGAGTTTTCTTGGATGCTTTGGGTGATGACCTTGTCTTGGTGGAGGTCGGTGACGTCGCGAGCCCGGATGACGTCGACTTTGTGACTGACCTGCCGTTAGAGACCTAACGGCACAGGCCGAGCGCACGGGCGAAGTCCATGCCACGATGCCGGTATGGATGGTGTGGGCGGCATGGATGGGAAGGTCGCGCTGGTCACTGGAGGCTCTCGTGGCATCGGACTCGCTGCGGCCAGAGGGTTGGCGCAATTAGGTGCGACTGTCGTTTTGGTGGGGCGGACCGCCGAATCCGCAGGACGCGCGGCCGATCTCCTGTTGAGTGAGGGTCTCGATGTCGTGCCCATTGGGTGTGACGTGTCGAATGCCGATGAGGTTGCTCGAATGGCCCAAGAATTGGGGCCGCTAGCCGCCGTGGATGTACTGGTGTGCGCAGCCGGTGTGATGAGCAGTCCGGCATCACGCACGATTCGTAGCGATCCGGCCGAGTGGTCGCAGGTGATGGAAACCAATCTCGATGGTGTCTTTCACGTCGTGCATGCCTTCGTGCCAGGAATGGTCGAACGGCGAAGCGGACGAGTGATCACTGTGTCTGCATGTCTGGGTCGATTCACTGGGCCCGGCACCGCCGGTGGTCTCGCGCCCTATCGCATCTCAAAAGCGGCAGTGAATGCGCTCACCAAAAACCTAGCCGCTGAGGTGTCGTCTCGAGGTGTGCTTGCGGACGCCATGTGTCCGGGTCACTGCCGCACCGACATGGGTGGCACGAACGCACCTCGATCGGCGCAAGAAGGCGCTGACACGATCGTGTGGCTGGCGACTCGCGAAGTTGAGGGTGCCCAGACTGGCTTGCTGTGGGAAGACCGCCTCGTCGTGCCGTGGTAGGTCTCTAGGCCTTGACGGTTTCGAGAGAGCCGATGTCCTCGAGTTGCATGCCCTTTGTTTCTTTCACCTTGGCGATGACGAACAGCAGCGACAAGATGGCGAAGGCCGTGAAGATGCCGTATGCGAGTCCAAGGCTGACACTGGCCAGACCGGGGAATGTGGTCGACACGATGAAGTTGGCAATCCACTGCGCCGCGGTGGCAAGCGCGAGTGCTGCTGCACGGATGCGATTGGGGAAGATTTCGCTGATGAGCACCCATACAACTGGTCCCCACGTGGCAGCAAAGAATGCCACGTAGAGATTGAACGCCACCATCGCCGCGATGTCGGGCCCATCGCTCAACACCGGATTGCCATCGACCACAGGTGCGGTACCGAATACGTAGGTCAGGACCCCGAGGGTCACGATCATGCCGATTGAGCCGACGATGAGTAGTGGCTTGCGACCGACGCGGTCGACTAGCGCAATCGCGACGACAGTGAACACGACGTTAACTGCTGTGGTGATCAGAGAAGTTTGGAAGGCCTGGCCCTCGCTAAAGCCGACTGCCTGCCAGATCGTGTTGGAGTAGTAGAAGACCGCGTTGATGCCGACGAACTGTTGGAAGACGCTGAGCAGGATGCCGATCCAGACGATGGGCATCAATCCGAGTCGCTTCCCGCGGAGGTCGGAGAAGCGCGGCTTGTGGTCACCTTTGAGGGAGTTCGCGATGCTGGTCACAAGTGGCGCGACGTCATCGATGTAAATCGAGGCGAGCACTGCGGTCGCCTTTTCGGTCTTTCCGACGCCGATGAGGAAGCGTGGCGACTCAGGAAGTCGAAGCGCCAACACGGCATAGACCACGGCTGGGATAACCATGAGAAGGAACATCCACTGCCACGCTGCAAGGCCGAGCCAAAACGTATTAGTGGACACGCCCCCGGCGGCCGTGAGGATCAGTTCGTTGATGAGTCCGGTAGCGAAGATGCCAATGACGATTGCAAGCTGCTGGAGCGATGCCATCCGGCCACGCAATGCAGCTGGCGCGATTTCGGCGATGTACATCGGGGCCATCACACTGGCCACGCCGATGCCCGCACCGCCAATGAAACGCCAGACGCATAGGTCGACTATGCCGACGGGGAGTGCTTGCCCAATGGACGCGGCGAAGAACAGCACCGCCGCGATGACCATGACGGGTCGGCGGCCGTACCTCTCAGCGAGCCCGCCCGCGAACCAGGCGCCAATGGCTGAGCCAATGAGGGCAATAGAGACAACGAAGCCAATCGCGAAATCCCCGAGGCCAAAGGTGGACTTGATGGCACTGGATGCCCCATTGATGACTGCTGAGTCATACCCAAAGAGGAATCCCCCTAGGGCTGCAGAACTCGCTAGCCCCACCACTCGCCCGGTGCGGTAGCGCTCAGTGCCGGATGCCATTGACATTGCCATAGGGTCCTCCTGTTACCTCGTGAGGTGACGTTATCGCCGATTGGCTGGGCCTGAGAGGATGTTGGGATGTCTTTTGCCGCAGTTGTGTCGCAACTCATCGGCTCTCTCGGCCGCGACCGATCCCTGCCCGAGCGCACCGCACTCTTCGCGGCCGCCGCTGTGGTGGGGCCGACATTCGAGCCGGGCCTTCAGCCGCGTCGCACGATTCATCAGGCTCTGGCTACCGGCGTCGTCTCGGCGGCCACTTTGGGTGCTGTGACTGTGTCGCAGAGTTCGATCGAATCACTCGGTCGTTTGATCACTCGCGACCGCACGGACAGTGGGTCGGTGGTCTTCCGCACCGTGGTCAACCTAGGTGTGAACGCCGTGGCTGCGAGTGCGTGCATAAGTGCTGCTCGGCTTCTGCCGCCGCGCCCCGATGAGAGTCTTCGTCGCGGTCTGGCCCGCACGGCCCTTGACCGCACTGGTCGCGCCGCCGTCATGACCACAGGGCTTGCGGCAACGCTTGGTGTTCTGGACGGAGTCTCGCATATTTCGCCGAAGTTAAGGTGGCTCAATCGGCTTCCGATCGCGCTTCCCGCAGGCATCGCAGTCTCTGCTCTGAAGATCCGCCAAGTGCACCACTCGGCTGCAGCGAACGGTGACAAAACCATCGCTCAGGTGTCGACTGGAAAGTCAGCTGGACTAGGCGTTGCTATTGGAGTCGGAGTGATCGGACTTCAGTCGGGCGAGCGTGTGATCGCTCGTGGCGTGTCGCGCAGCATCGGCAAGGTTGCCCCGCGGTACGAGCCCATCGCCTCGCCGATCGGTCACCTCGTAGCTCTCGCGATGCTAGGCGGTGCTTTGGCAGCGGGCTATGAATACATGCTGCGCAAGATTGAGCAGGGCGGTGTGGCTATCGAGCCCGCATACGAAGTGCCGCCCACATCTTCGTCAGTGAGCGGTGGTCCCGGCAGCGCCGTAACCTTCGAGTCGCTATCGCGAGAAGGCCGGCGTTTCGTCAATATGGCATTGACCCCAGCCGAGATCGAATCAGTCATGGGTGAACCGGTGCTAAAGGAACCAGCCCGAGTCTTCGTCGGATTGGCGCAGTCTGATCAGCTTGAGGATCGCGTCGATGCCGTCATGGACGAACTCATACGTGTGGGAGCTTTTGATCGCAAGGTGCTTGTCTTTGCATCGCCCACAGGATCGGGCTACATCAACTACGTGATGGCTGAGGCAGTGGAGTACCTCGCACGCGGCGATAGCTGCATCGTGACAATGCAGTACTCACTACTGCCCTCGTTCTTGTCGCTAGATCGTGCAAAGCTTGGCGTTGATCAAAATCGCGCGCTCATGCATGCGATTACTGGCTACTTGAGAGGGATGGACGCAGCAAAGCGGCCAAGATTCATCCTCTTCGGTGAGAGTCTTGGCGCGCAGACGATGCAAGATATTTTTGCTCACCGCACTGTCGAGGCGTTTGATCGAGACTTTGTGCACTCTTCACTTTTCCTCGGGACTCCCGCGGGCACAAAGTTCGCTGCATCGTGGCATGTCAATCCCGAACGCATCGACCCAAAGAATGAAATCATCGAGGTAGATAACTTTGGTGAGTATCTCGACCTGACGCCAGAGCAGCGTGCGTCGGTGCGGCATGTGTTGCTGAGCCACTATGACGATCCGATCCCGAAGTTTGGCCCGTCACTGCTCGTGCGCCAGCCGTGGTGGCTCGGCCCGGTTGAGGAACGCCCGCCCGGTGTGCCGAAGTCGACGAAATGGAGGCCGGCGACGACATTTGTACTCACTGGAGTCGATCTCACCAATGCCATGGAAGTCATTCCTGGTGACTTCGGTCGTCGGGGACACGACTACCGCGAAGACATCCCGCCCTTTGTTTCCGAGATCTTCGACCTACCCGTCACCGCGCCGCAAATGGAGCGCATGGACCATGC
>WLOK01000026.1 GCA_009699315.1 Actinomycetota bacterium | reverse complement strand
GCTGCCGGGCGTGGGAATCCCGCACTCCTGGGATGTGTTCGGTCGCACCGATGAACTCGGCACGCTCAACCTGCTCGATGACGCAACCGTGCTCTCTGCTTTCCGCGAGGCGCAGACGGGTGAGCGCGTGGGACTGACTATGGATGCTGACCTGCTCGACCCGCCCCTGTACGGGCGCGAGCCGCTTCAGCACACGATGCTGCAACTCGACCGCAATACCTGGGATGACCGGCTCGATGCGTTCTACCCTCAGGCTGCTTCTCAGTGGGACGGTTTTCGTCACGTGCGGTGTCGTGAACTCGGATTCTTCACTGGAGTTACCGAAGATCCGACCGACATGGGCGACCGATTGAGCATCCATCACTGGGCCGAGCAGGGGATCGTCGGTCGCGGGATTCTTCTTGACGTTGAGCGATATCTCGCGAGAATCGACGCTACGTATGACGCACTGCAGGAAATCTCCATCGATGCGGCACTTCTGCATGCAGTCGCCGTTGATCAAGGCGTCGAGATTCGCCGAGGTGACGTGCTGTGCATTCGTTTCGGGTGGATCAGCGCGTATCGCAACCTAGATGCGCAAGGCCGGCGCGACTATGGCGCCGCAGCGGTGAGTCCGCCCTTTGCCGGTCTTGCCGCTGATGAGTCCACGGCTCGTGCACTGTGGAATTGGCAGGTCGCTGCTGTCGCGTGTGACAACCTCGGGGCCGAGGTGTCTCCGGGATCGGCGGCAGTGGGCAGCCTGCACCGTCGACTAATTCCGACGCTCGGCTTCGTGGTCGGCGAGTTGCTCGACTTCGACAGGCTCGCTGAGCGATGTGCCGAGGATGGCCGGTGGACTTTCGTGTTCACTGCAGTCCCGCTCAATATTCGAGGCGGCCTCGGATCACCGGCTAACGCCATTGCTATCCGCTGAATTGACCCTGACATGTAAGAAGCCCTGGTTAGTAATCGAGATCAAGTGCCTCGATGCCATTGGCCGCGCAGTAGTCGAGATACATCTTGGTGAAGGTGAGAACGTCGTCGAAGGCAATGACCTGATCGTCGTCGTTCAGGTAGAAGATGGGGCCCTCCATCAAGAACAGCGATGTTGTGCCCTCTTCGCCCGTCACCAGCGTGTGGATGTCACCGGGTGGCTCCCAGATCATCATGCCGGGCTTTGCGACCCAGTCACGCTCGATGTAGTGCCAGCTGCCTTCAAGCACATAACCCACGACTGCAGAGCCGTGATAGTGGCGACTGACGGTGCCGCCACCAGCGACGCGCGTGAGGTTGACCCACAGGCCCGTCTTGCGGTTGAGGCGTAGGGGCTTGACGTCAACGCCGGGAACGTAAGGGACCCACGGAATCTGATCGGGGTCGATGAGCCGCTCACCAACCGTGAGGGCACTGAGCGCCGGGAGGTTGAAGCCGTCCGGAGCCGCAGGGGAAGCGGGTGCCGAAGCTGTGTCGGTGATGCTGTCATCAGCAAGAAGTGTCATATGGCTACCTAACGTATGTTTGATAACGGTTAATGAATTTTAGCCCACACAATATGTTCTGACAAGGACTTTAGGAGAATTGTCGGAAGTTCGCCTGTTAGAAGAATCAGCGCCCGTGGAAGGTGACGGGTCGCTTGTTGAGAAAGGCTTCGATGCTGTCGCGGTGGTCATGCGACGCAGACGTCACCGATTGACCAAGTGCTTCGAGTTCGAGCGCGGTAGACATGTCCGTCTCGAAGGTTCGGTTGAGTAGACGCTTGGCTAAGCCATAGGCAATCGTGGGGCCCTCGGCTAGCTTCGAGGCGAGTGACTGGAGCTCGGCCGGGAATGCGTCGCGAGACCACAACCGGGTCACGAATCCAAGTTCTGCCGCCTCCTGGGCGTCGACTTCTCTGCCGCTGAAGATGATCTCCTTGGCCCGATAAAGACCCACTTGGCGGGCGAGCCAGTAGGTGCCGCCCAGATCAGGAATGAGACCGCGATGCACGAAGACGGACTGGAAAACGGCCGATTCATCGGCCACGATCATGTCGCAGGCAAGAGCGATGCTGAAGCCAGCACCGGAGGCATAGCCGCGGACACCGGCAATCACCGGCTTGGGCAATGCCGAGATGCTCTCGACAATCGCGCGACCTTCACGAAGCTTGCGCGCGACGACTGCTGGTTCACCGCCCATCTCCTTGATGTCGCCACCGGCACAGAACGATGTCGCGCTGCCTTGGATCACCACAGCCCGAACGCTCGAATCGGCTGCGTCCACGGCGAGGCGGTTCATTAACTGCCCGCGCAGGGTGTGATTCATGGCGTTGCGTGCGTGGGGACGGTTCAGCGTCAGCCACAAGATGCCGTCCTTGACTTCATGGAGCAGGGGCTCAGGATCCTCGTGCGCGGGAATGATTGCCTCCTAGAGCAGTTGACGATGCGGGACTTACCATACGGATCGCTGCTGCATGTGTAGGTGAGTCCCGCTGAATGCTTGACACCGTAGGGGTGGCACCATAGGTTATAACAACCAAACGGACGGTAGGAACTCCTGGTGTGAGTCACCCCGTCGAATACGGCCCACGAGGAGCGACGTGTTGCACATTTCGCAGGACGGCCACGTACTCAGTGCCGTACTGGATGCGCCACCGGCAAATGCGCTGGGAGTCGCCGATCTTCAGGCCTTCGCGGGCTTGGCGCGGCAACTAGCACAGGACCCCGGCACCGTCCGCGTACTCCTTATTCGTGGATCCCAGCGCTTCTTTTGTGGTGGCGTCGACATCTCGATGATCTCCGAGCATGCCGGCCACGATGACGGCCCTGATCGGGTCGCGGATTTCGGCGCGGAACTTCAGTCTGTGCTGGGTGCCCTCGAAGCTCTCCCGATTCCGACGATTGCCGCCATGCGTGGATCGGCAGTCGGCGGTGGACTCGAGCTCGCGCTTGCATGCGATTTCCGGGTCGTCGCGTCCGAGTCCTCGTACGGCTTGCCCGAGAGCCGTCTGGGACTCATTCCTGGCGGTGGCGGCACGCAGCGCTTGACGGAGGTGGCCGGACGCGGCACCGCTCTGCGGCTCATTCTTCTCGGTGAACTCGTCAAGGGTGACGAAGCAGTAGACCTCGGGATCGCCCAGTGGGTGCGAGCGAGCGAAGAGGTCGAAGGGTTCGCCCTCGAACTTGCCCAACAACTCTCGGATCTTGCGCCCGCGGCGCTCGCGGCCGCAAAGGAGTGCATTACGGCAACGCGGCACGGCACGGGCTACGAACTCGAAGTGTCCCTAACCAGAGATCTTCTTTCGCAGGAAGACACAATCAACCGCCTACAAAGTTTCCTTGCCGGAACCCGGAAGAAGTGAGAACACGATGACAGTGACACTGGACTCATTAGCGGTGGTGACCGGCGGCGGTGCGGGCATTGGTCGCGCTATCGCCATCGGATTGGCAGCCCAGGGCAGGACCGTTGCCATTTTGGATGTGCGTGCCGAACTGGCCCGGGACACCGCACAGGAGATCATCGCGAGCGGAGGCAAAGCGGAGGGCTTCTATGTCGACATCGCCGACATGGACTCGGTGATCGCTGCGCGCGATGCAGTAGTGGCGAAGTACGGACCCTGTCAGGTGTTGGTCAACAATGCTGGCTGGGAGGAGATCCACCGCTTCACGGAAACATCGAGTGACTTCTGGCAGAAGATTTTGGGCATCAACCTGTTGGGACCCATCGCCGTGACGCATGCATTCCTCCAAGGAATGATCGATGCCGGCCACGGCGGCCGCGTTGTAAACATCTCCAGCGATGCAGGTCGGGTCGGAAGCTCGGGCGAGGTGGTGTATTCCGGTGCGAAGGGCGGAATCATCGGTTTCACCAAGGCGCTAGCGCGCGAGATCATCCGTTTCGACATCACGTCCAACTGCGTCTGCCCTGGTCCGACCGACACACCGCTGCTGCGTGACGCGCCAGAGAAATTGACCACGGCACTCAAGGGCGCCATCCCTGCCCGTCGGCTCGCACAGCCCGAAGACATCATGAATGCAGTCCGCTTCTTTGCTAGTCCTGATAGTTCCTACATCACTGGTCAGACGCTGAGTGTCAGCGGTGGCCTGACGATGGCCTGATCGCCCGCACCGGTTCGAACCACCACCTTGAGGAGTCTGCAATGACCGACGTCGAATTTGAATACACCGATGTGCTGTACGAGGTAGAGGGAACTACCGCGATCATCACGATCAATCGCCCGGAGCGCTACAACGCATTCCGCGGGCGGACCGTAGACGAACTGGTGCACGCCTTCCGTCGCGCGTGGGCGGACCGCAATGTGCGCTGCATCATCTGGACAGGCGCGGGCGATAAGGCTTTCTGTGCGGGTGGCGACGTCAAGCAGCGCGCAGAGACGGGCGACTATGGCCCGACGCGTGACGGCATCCTCGACTCGGACTACCTACATCGCCTAATTCGCGATGTGCCCAAGCCGGTCATTGCGGCCGTTAATGGAGCCGCCATCGGCGGTGGTCACGTCTTCCATGTGCTCTGCGACATCACTATTGCTGCCGAGCATGCAACGTTTGGACAGGCCGGGCCGCGTGTGGGTTCGTTCGACGCAGGCTTCGGAACCACGTACCTCGCTCGAGTCGTGGGGGAGAAGCGCGCGCGCGAGATCTGGTACTTCTGTCGCCAGTACTCAGCAGCGCAGGCACTCGACTGGGGACTGGTCAACAAGGTTGTACCCGGCCCAGAACTGATGGACGAGGCGAAGGCGTGGGCACGCGAGGTCGGCGTCATGAGTCCGACTGCGATCCGCTTCCTCAAGGCGTCGTTCAACGCCGATAGTGATCATCAGGCGGGCTTCGAGCGTATGGCGAATGCCGGGCTCGATCTCTTCGTCAACAGCGACGAAGGCCGTGAAGGTGCTGTCGCATTCACCGAAAAGCGACCACCCGACTTCGGCCGCTATGTCTAATTGTTCTCGTATCCGAGAGGGTGAAGCATGAACTTCGACTTCGATACTGAGACCGAGGCATTTCGCCAACACCTCAGATCGTTCGCGCAGACGCACCTTGCGCCGCACTATCTGGCCGATGGCCGTGCTGGAGAATTCCACGCCGGGCTGCGCGAGGAACTAGCCCAACTCGGTCTCTTCGGCCTGCTCATCCCAGAGGAGCTCGGCGGGCAGGGCGCTAGCAAGACTGTCTCGGGAGTTGTCTGCGAGGAGATCGCCCGAGCCGACTTCAACGCCGGTTGGTTGATCACCAATGCGCTGCTGGTCAGCGACATCATCAACACGCATGGGACAGACGAGCAGCGCAAGCGTTGGCTGCCGGCCATCGCTGCGGGTGAGCAGATCCCGGCCATCGGTCTCACGGAGCCCGGCCATGGCACGGATGCTGGTGCTTTGGAGATGAAGGCGGAGCGTGATGGTGATGGTTGGCGCCTGACTGGTGAGAAGACCTCGATCTCGTTGGGCATGCACTCCGATGTTGCGTTGGTCTTCGCAAGGACAGGTGGCCCCGGTGCCAAGGGCATCAGCGGCTTCTACGTACCGCTGACTGCGAAGGAAGTCAGTCGTGCACCGTTCCGCGATATCGGCGGGCGCCCGATCGGCCGTGCCGCGATTCATTTCGACGGTCTCTATGTCCCGCAAGAAGACATGCTGGGCGAAGAGGGCAAGGGCTTCACGAGCGTGATGCAGGGGTTCGACTACTCGCGTGCGCTCATCGCTCTGCTTTGCATTGGCGCAGGTCAAGCGTCGATTGATGAGGCTCTCGAATACGCGACACAGCGGCACGCCTTTGGTCAGCCCATCGGCAAGTTCCAAGGTGTCGCCTTCCCGCTTGTCGAGTACGCCACACATCTTCGTGCGGCGCGGTTGCTCTCGTACGAGGTGCTCTGGCGCGTGGACAACGGAATGCCCCACACGATGGAGGGCGCGATGGTGAAGTGGTGGGTCCCGCGGTTGGCTGTGGACGCTGCGCACGAAGCCCTGCTGACCTTCGGCCAGTTGGGTTACTCCGAGGAGTTCCCGCACTCCCAGCGAATGCGCGACATGATGGGCATGGAAATCGGTGACGGCACAGCTCAGGTCAGCAAGATCGTGGTGGCCAGGCAGTTGCTCGGCCGCGAATTTGCTCCGTAACCCGAATCTGCACATGAGTGAGTGCGTGAACGTGAACGGCGGATGACGTAGAGCCTTGGTGTCGCCCGTGATGTCGGCTAGATTTCGGTGGAAATGGGCGGCTCGCGCCTGGTACATGAAGGGCCCACCGATGTCATTCCTGCGGCGCTGTATTGCGGTTGCGGCGGCCATTGCCGCTGCGTTCACAATAGGAAGTGGTGTGGGGATGGCTGCGTGGGCCGCCCCAATGAGCCCTGCAGCCCGTGAGTTTTGTGTGCGTTCTGCAGTTCATGCAGCGCAGCATCTGATTGACACCCGTGACGAACCCGGGTCTTCCCGCGTACGCCGTGTGTCCGGAATCCTCAAGCACCTCAAAACAAAATTTAGTGCGTGCAGTTCGGAACTGTTCCGTGACGGGACCGCCGCGCATCCCAATGCGGGGGCACTCGCGGGCGATGGATTCTCGTATACGTCGAACTCCTGTGTAGGTACAGATCCTTGTGCGGGTGGCAACGCCGGTCGGATTCGTGGCAATGGCGGCAATGGATTCAACGGTGGCGATGGCGGTCAGGCTGGTTGGTATGGCGGCCATCCCGGCGACGGTGGTGCCGCACCGGCAACATGCGCTGGGGGTACATGTCGCGGTGGCGACGGCGGGCGGGCTGGACGCTTTGGGAGTGGCGGCAGCGGTGGCGCGGGCGCGGCCGGTGGTCCGGGTGGCGACGGGGGCAAAGGTGGCCTGCGCGCAGGTGTCGGCGGCGCAGGCGGTGCGGGCGGTGCGGGCCGATTCGGAGAGGCCGGTGGCCGCGGTGGCGCTGGTGGAGTAGGACCCAATGGCGGTGCCGGCGGAGTGGGCGGCGCTGGTGGAGTCGGTGCACCTGGACTCGATGGAGCGCCGGGCGCCGACGGTGCGGATGGCGGTGCGGGTGGTCGTGGTGGCAGAGGCGGTGCGGGTGGTCGAGCGCTCTCGGTGACTGGCGACGGCGGTGACGCCGGGGATGGTGGCTCGGGCGGTCAGGGAGGCATTGGAGGCTTCGGTGGAGTAGGAGCTTTGGGGCAGGACGGCGGTGCAGGAGCGCAAGGGGGTACCGGTGGAGCTGGCGGGCGTGGGGGCTCGGGTGGCCTAGGTGGTTCGCGGGGAACCGATGGCGGCGCTGGTGATGGTGGCAACGGTGGAGACGCCGGCTCTGGTGGCGATGGGGGCGACGGCGGTGTGGGTGATTCCGTGATTCCCATCGCCGGTGATGGTGGAAGCGGTGGCGATGCCGGAACGCCCGGTGCGGGTGGTCTCGCGGGGGTACGAGCCGGTACGGGTTCACCCGGCTCGCCCGGTGTGTCTGGTTCGGGAGTTGGCGCCCACGCTGGCAACGGCGGCGACGGTGGTGACGCAACGAGCGCGAACCCATCTGCTGGCGCAGGCAACGGTGGTCGTGGCGGGTCTTCGTCGGGAGATGGTGGTGACGGTGGTGATGGTGGCAATGCGACAGCGTTGAACCCTGCGGCGGACGCATTTGGGGGATCAGGCGGTGATGGAGCCCCCGGCGGAACCGGCGACGGTGGCGCTGGCGGCAATGGCGGAACGGCGATTGCTGACGACAGCGCAATCGGTGGCACCGGCGGCAACGGTGGGTCGGGTGGCGCCCAAGGTATGGGCGGTGCTGGTGGCGACGGTGGCGAGGCCAATGGAGGTGCCACTGCCGGCGGCGACACTAGGTTCTCCGAGGGTGGAGACGGTGGCGCCGGTGGTGCCTCAACTTCTGGCGACGCCGGAGATGGTGGAGCTGGTGCTGATGCGACTGTCGAAGTGGCTGACTCTTCCGCATATGCGGGAGACGGAGGCACCGGCGGTGCCGCAGCAGGCTCGGGTGACGGGGGTTCCGGGGGAAGCGGTGGCTCCGCGTTTACGACCTGCGTATTGGGCGGTTTTGCTTATGGCGGTGTCGGCGGTACCGGTGGCCTCTCTGACAGCGGGGCTGGCGGCGCTGGGGGCCCCGGTGGCAATGCGAGCGTGAGCGGAGACGGTGACGCTTCTGTCACTCAGGCGTATGGCCAAGCAGGCGCAGGTGGCGACGGGGGAACGACGCAGAATGGCATCGGTGGCAATGGTGGTCGCGGCGGTGACGTCACAATGTCGGGGGATGGATCCGGCTACTCCGGTGGTGCGATCTCCGTGGAGGGCTATGCGGGCGACGGGGGCAATGGCGGAAACGCAACCGTGGGCACTGGCGGCAATGGTGGCGATTCTGGTAGCGCGACGGCCAGCGGCGATGGTGCCGTGATTGGCGACATTCAGATCCAGACCTACTACAACTATGGCGGCGGCGCGGGCGGCAACGGCAGCGTGGCTGGCGGAGACGGCGGAAACGGCGGCGCAGCCACCGCGTACGGAACCTTCTCAGTCGCCTATGGGGCTTCGGGTGGCTCAGGAGGTGCCGGGGGAAGTGGCAATGGTGGTCAAGGCGGGACTGGTGGCTCAGGGAGCGCGATCGCGGTGGGGTCGCGGGGCTTTGCGGGTACGGGTGGAGGCGGCGGAACCTCCACGGCCGGTAACGGTGGCGCTGGTGGTGCCGGCGGCGTCGGCTCGGGGTCGGCTGTCTCAACCGGCGGCGGAGGCGGCGCTGGCGGCTTTTCGAGTGACGTTGATGGCGGCGACGGCGGGAATGGCGGATCAGCATCGGGCGTTGGCGTCGACGCAATTGCTACGTCCGGATCCGGCGGTGACGGGGGAGATGCACCTAACGGGACAGGCGGTCGAGGCGGTGACGGGGGCAACGCCACCGCTCACGGTGATGCTCTCTCCTCAGTTCTGACGTATGCAGTTGGTGGGGGTGGTGGCAACGGCGGCAACGGCGTCACCGGTGGAGATGGCGGAAACAGCGGGGATGTCACTGTCACGGCATACAACCCGAGGGCCTACAACTATCCCGGTGGTGACGGAGGCACCGCAACGACTGGCGCAGGAGGCGACGGCGGCAACTGCGGTGACGTCCTCATCACGGGCAATGCTGACAACGTGCAGTTGGGCTATGCACATACCTCAGCTGGCGGCGATGGCGGTGATTCAGTCTCCGGCACCGGCGGCGATGGTGGCAGCGGCGGTAGTGCAACCGGTATCGGTGAGAACCTCAACGTTGGTGCCTACGACTCCGGCGGGCTGTACGGAACAGGTGCCGGCGGCGCTGGTGGCACGGGCTTTGAAGGTGGAGTTGGCGGGACGGGTGCTTCAGCCACCGTCACAGGAGCAGATGGCATCGCAACGGGCGGCATCGGAGGGTCCGGTGGGGGTCACGGCCCTCCGAGTGGCAATGGTGGCGATGGCGGCGCGGCAACGGCAACGGGATCAATGGTCGTAGCGGTTGGTGGCAACGGTGGTGACGGAGGCCCTGGTGGTGGAGCACTTGGCGGACGAGGTGGTGCCGCGAGTGCAACAGGTGCCGGTGCGATAGCGACCAACGGGACTCCGGGCGCGGATAGCTAAGTTTTTGGATGCACCGTGAACCTCTTAAAACGGTGGTGGTCCGTCGTCTTCGTCGGGCCAGATTGTTTTGGGCATGGGCTGGTAGGGATGTGGTGCTTTCGCGGTGAGGCCGCGTGGACTGGTCCACGTGGTTTCGCCCGAGTCGTGGTCGCGGGTGACTTGCCAATTGCCGTGCGTTTTTAAGTTGTGGTGGTGCACGCATAAGGGATGCAGGTTGTCGCGGTCGGTGGGACCTTGGGGCCAGGGCGTGATGTGGTCGAGTTGGGATCTTCGCGCTTGGTGGTTGCATCCGGGATAGGTGCATTTGGGGTCGCGGGCATGAATGAATTCGCGCAACCGCTTATTGGGTTCGTATTTTGTGTGACCGAGGTCCAATATTTGTCCGGTTATCGGATCGTGGAGGAATCTTCGCCACTCATTGTCCGCCGCGAGGGCTCTTGCGAGTTCGGGATCGAGTGGTCCGTAGCCGGGTAGCTCCGCGGGGTTGTCACGCAGCGCGAGGATCGTGGGCAGGTCGATCAGCAGGCCAACACTCACGCGGGCAGAGGAGTTACCGCATCCGATAACGGTAGTGGCAGTCTCGTGTGTTGCCTGACCCTGTTGATCCTTGCCATTCGAGGTGGTGTTTCCGGCGTTGAGGACCAACTTAACCAAGACATCGGCTCGTGCTTGGTTGATCGTGCGGACCCCCGACGCGTCATGTCCGGAATCTTCTACTGCCTTGCGTTCTGCAGCTTGGGAAGCTTCAGCCATCTCGTTAATGCGTTCATAGAACGAGATGCCTTGGACTTTGGTGGTCCACAGACAAATTTGGGCGAGACCGTCTTCTTCGAGGATGCGGATCTTGACTCCACGCTTGGCCATGGCCCGGGCGTGCTTTTCTTTGGCTCGCTCAGGTGCGATCCGGTTGAGGGCTCGAGCGAGTTGGTCTTTGGCATAGGAATAGCCCGCAGGCGCACCTTCACGAGTCACGGGATCGATGTGGCGCACGAGCCGGGGCAGGACCATGGCTTCGACTCGGGCCATCTGCTCGAAACTCAGGCCGTCCATCGCGTCAGCCATCAGGCGAGCGACGGGTTCGGTGATGAGTCCTTGCGCGAGGGCTTCGTGGGTGGTGGAGAGCACACCTTCGGGGTTAAGCAGGCCAGCTTGAGTGATCTTCACGTCCGCCGTCGACCCATGCACACCCATCACGAGGCCGACCTCGGCAACCACGCCCGAACGTGACACATCAAAGCGAGAGGTTTCCCGGCCGGTGCGGTCCATCGCGGAGGTCGCGTAGGCGTGCGAGCTGGTCATGGACCGAGACGCAGTCCAGGCTTCCTGTCGCTTCCACAACTGCAACAGAATCAACCGGCCCGCATCAGCCCCTTCACGCACCGCAACCTGCATCGCATGATCAGACACAGCGTCGGGATCAGGTAGATCGAACTCGACTGGTGCCACTCGGTCTGGATCGATCGCATCCAACACACCTGCCATCGCCCAACTCGGACCTTGTGCGAGAAGTTGACGCAACATGTCATTGCCGATCGCGCCACCCGCAGCCAGTACCTCTTCGCGCAGCGCGACGAGATCAACCGGCAGCTCACCAGTTGACGCGCGCAGAGCAAGGTTCGACACGAGAGAAAATCCTTTGCGACTCGAGTGGCCACCACACACCCAACGCATAAGCACACCGAACCAAAAAGGCCCGGACCACAAGGATTCTTAAACTAAGTAATCTCCCAATTGGGAGCGCCACAATGTGAAAACAGGATATACCGAGGCACTGACAACGTCAAGCCCAAACACCAAAAAAGTGTTGAAAACTATAAAGATTTTTTCGATCGGCCAGGCACTCGAACCACCACCAATTTGTTACGTGACTTTGACGGACTTCGCGGTGCTGCCGGGCCCGTGGCCTGCTTCGGTGTAAGCAAAGACGCGACACGACCAGGTGCCCTTGCCAAGAGTGATGCTGCCAGTTGTTGCACCTGCAGACAGTCGGCCGGTCTTCTTCTTCACCGAACCCTTAGTGCAGGCGATGAGGTTTGCGGTGCGCGTGCTACCACTCTGCACGACGGCCTTCGTCCACTTCATGGTGACGACCTTGCCGCGCACCTTCGCAGATGCGCGAGTGGGCGCCGCGGGGAGTGCCGGTGTCGTGGCAGTGAGAGAGGCATACGCGCCCACTTGTCCGTTTTGAGCCGCCACGCGTATGTCATAGCTGACGCCATCACGCAAGCGGCTCAACGTCACAGATCGACCAGTCTGGAGAGTGGACTTGGTTTTCCAGGTGCTTGCTCCGTGCTTGCGGTACTGCACGGTGTAGCCGGAGATGGTGCCGCCACCGGCAGAGGTGGGGGCCGACCACGTGAAAGTCATCGCACCCTTGGCCTTTGCAGTTTGCTTCAGGTTGCGCGGCGCGGTGGCTGCGGAGATGTAGTCCCATGCTCCAGCGGTTGTGGTTGACCCTCCCGGACCAGTGACGGTGATCCCTCGGTCAGTTCCAGTGCCAGCAGGGGATACCACTGTGAGTTGCGTGTCGCTGACGACAGTAAGCAAGGTCCCTGGCGTCGTACCGAATTGCACTTCAGTGGCACCGGTGAAGTTTGCACCCTCGATCGTGACTGCCGTGCCACCGAGGGAACTTCCCGATGAGGGTGAGACGGTGATAATCGTGGGCGCCAGCGCGAAGCGGTATGCGTTGAATTGCGTTACGTCACCGAAATCAGAAATCACCTTCACGTCGCTGAGATCAGCCACGTGAGCGGGCGTAACCACGGTGAGCTGGGTGTCTGACACGATCGTCAAGCCCGTTGCTGCGGTTCCGCCGATCTCCACGGACGTTGCGTCGGTGAATCCAGTACCTGTGATTGTTACGAGGGTTCCACCATCAGTGGGCCCAGCCTCAGGGGAAATGGAGGTAAACGTTGGCGGATCCACGAAAGTCATCGTGGCCGTGTCCGTGCCAGCTGCCGTCGAGAAGGACACCGTCACCTCGCCTGCCGCATGTGCTGGGGTCTCAGCCGTGAACTGCGCCTGACTCACGGATGCATCGTTGGCGGGAACAACTCCGCCGATCGTGATGGCAATGTAGGCGCCCTTCAGGGCTGCGCCGTTGACAGAAAACGGGGTTCCGCCATCTGGTGCCACACGCGAAGGAGTGATGCTGGAGATCGTCGGCCCTGGCTGCACCTGGGCCAGGTAATTGAGGGTCGAAGATGCTGGATTCGTCGACGTCATGTCTCCGCCAGCAAAAACAGTGCCGTATGGGCCGCCGATCGCAACTGTCCGCGCACCTCCGCCGTTGAATACGGTCGACATTCCTTGCCACGTAGCGCCATTCCATCGAGCGAATGAGTTGGTGCCAGCGACGATTGAGTCGGCAGAGGTCTTGGCTGACGTGAAAGATCCTGCGACATATACCTGATCGGCCGTGTCGATCACGAGGTCGAAAGGAATACCGTTGGCAAGGCCGCCACCAAGTGCGCTCCACGCGCTGCCATTCCATTTTGCGGCCTTGTTGGCCGTCACACCTCCCACTGACGCAAAATCCCCGACGATGTAGAGATTGTCGTGACTATCGGTGGCAATATCGATATTCGCTGTTGCCGCGAAGCCGCTACCTAGCCCAGACCACGTTGAGCCATTCCACTTCGCGATGGAAGACACCATCGTCGACCCCGCTTGTGTGAAGTCACCGGCGACATAGACATTGTCCTGCGAGTCAACGGCGATGCTGCGTACCCGTGCATTGACTCCTGTGCCGAGTGGCTGCCACGCGCTTCCCGTCCACTTCGCGACGTAATTGAGCCCAATGGCGCCACTAGTTGAAGCGAATGTACCGCCGATGTACAGCGAACCATCCGGCCCAAACGCCATCGCGTACACCTGACCGTCGAGTACTTGGTTGGCATCGCCTAGGCCATCCCATGTGGCGCCATCCCACACGGCGATCGACTTAGAGAACGGTGCGGAGTTTGCGCTGCTGAACGCGCCGCCGGCATACAGGTCGCCCGAGGGAGAAGCGCGTATGAGTTCGGGGGTGACGTCAAACGTGCCCATGCTTGACCACGTCGACGTAGCAATGTCGTAGCTGGCAATGCCGTCCGCAGCCACACCATCAATTGTGGTGAACCCGCCGACTGCGTACGCGGTTGTGTTGGTCGCGGCCATCGACCACACGACCTCATTGGCACCAGTGCCCATAGCCGAAATGGTCGCGGCGAAGTCTGTTGCGGCAGCCTCGCTCGAAGGCAGTGTCGTCAGACTCACAGCAACTACAGCAGCAGCGGCGCTGGCAGTAACAATGCGGCGAGCATTGCGCCGGACGGACGTGGCTGTAGACATGTGACCTCCGAAAATTTTGCCTAAAATAGCAAAGAATTGAGGCTGAATTGGTGTCGATTGTCAACTTTCCCCGAGAATTCACTTTCTCGTTAGCGACCTCGTGCCGAGATCTCGGCGAGCCGTGTTTTCACGAGTTTCTTGACGAGGGCGGCTGGTAGTGGAGTGTCGTGCGGGAAGTGAAGCGCGCTCTTGGTCTGGCTGAATCCCGCCAAGTCCGCGGCTAACGTCGAAAGCACCCCACCGCTGCATGGGTAGTACGAGCAGAAATCCTTGTTCGCAGCCACAGCGGCGACCGACACGCCCGTGATCTTGATGGTGGGAATCCCGTACGAGATGCACTTCTGAACGTTCACTCCCTTGGGCAGCGCAGCAAGCACACGTTCGACAACCACCAAAAGGGTCGTGCGTTGTGGTTCAGGCGCTGACTCCAAGACTGCACGGAAGTCAGATGTCGACATGACCGAGAGTGTGGCAGGGATTGGTCTTGAGCGGACATATTCGGTATTTGCGTCCGATCTTGGTCCCTATTGTGTCTTCGGCTGCCCGCAGGCCCTAGGGTCCACCTAGGCGCCCTTTCGGCGCCACGAGGAGGATCGCAATGACTGAGGAAAACCAGGGCATGAATCGCCGGCGGATGCTCCAGGGCATAGGCGCTGTTGGGCTTCTTGCCGGTGCTGCAACGGTCGTGGGCGCCTCAGTGCCGGCGCAGGCCGAGACTCTGCCGAGGTTCACTCCGCGTGGCAAGCTCAAGCGCCGCCCCAACTTCCTCGTGGTCGTCGTCGACGAGCAGCGCATTGCTCCCGTCTACGAAAGCGCCGAGCTCGCCAGCTGGCGCGAGAACAACTTGCTGTCGCAGAAATTTCTGCGTTCCAAGGGCATGTCGTTCGACAACCACCACATCATGGCCTCAGCGTGTGCTCCGAGCCGCGCTTCGTTCTTCACCGGTCAGTACCCCTCCCTGCACGGCGTGACCCAGACATCGGGCATTGCCAAAAGTGCGATCGAAGAGGATTTGTTCTGGCTCGATCCCACCACTGTTCCGACGATGGGTGCGTGGTTCCGCTCGGCCGGCTACGACACGTTCTACAAGGGCAAGTGGCACGTCTCAGACGCCGATCTCTACCAGCCTGGCAGCTATAACGCACTGCCTTCGTACGACGACAGCGGTCTTGCGGATCCGCGGCTTGAGCAGGTCTACCTTGAGGCCAATCGACTCGGTGCATACGGTTTCGAAGGCTGGGTTGGCCCCGAGCCCCACGGCAGCAACCCGCTTAACTCTGGGTCTTCGGGCCCCGGTGGCCGCGGTCGCGATCGCGTCTATGCCCGTCAGGGAGCAGACCTCCTCAAGGATCTCAAGGACAACGAACGTCCGTGGCTCGTGGTGACGTCCTTCGTGGACCCACACGACATTGTGCTGTGGGGGCAGTTGTCGCTAGCGCAGCGCAATCTGTATCTCGCGCAACAACTAGAAGGCTCGAATGTCCCGACGGACCTCTTTACGGCTGACTACGACGTCACGTCGAATGAAGACCTGTCGTCGAAGCCGACGGCACAGGCGAGTTACCGCGACACCTACCCGCTCGCATTGCAGCCGACGAAGAACAACACGGCCTACCACCGCTTCTATTACCAGTTGCAGAAGACGGTCGACGAGAACATCGCCAAGGTACTCGAAGCACTGCAGAGCGATGCGGCTGAATACCGCGAGACAGTTGTTATCTATCTCTCCGACCATGGCGAGTTGCTCGGTTCGCATGGTGGCATGTTCCAGAAGTGGCACGTCGCCTATGACGAAGTTCTGCGCGTGCCCTTCGTGTTCCATAACCCGCGCTTGTTCCCGACTGCGGAATCGACCGACATGCTCACGAGCCACGCTGACCTGCTGCCGACGATGCTCGGACTTGCTGGTCTTGACGAAGAGACTTTGCGCGTGCGGCTTCGCGCGTCACATACACAGGTACGCAAGTTGCCTGGCCGCGATCTTTCGGGCTTCTTGCTCGGCGAAGTGACTGAAAGTCAGCTGGCGGATGCGCCGGTCTACTTCATGACCGACGACGAACCCATGCGTGGCCAAACTCAGGTCGCGTGGAATGGCACGATGTATCCGGCTGTTGCCTCCCCGGCAAATCTGGAGACCGTGGTGGTCAATCTGCCCACCGGAGCCGGTGGTGCCAAGGAACGGTGGAAGTACACCCGCTACTTCGACAACACCCAATTCTGGTCGAGCCCTGGCTCCAAAGACGTACAGACCATCGTGTCGGGCAACGTCAACCAAGGCGGTAGCAAGAATGCCACGACGACCGTCAAGGTGACGAATCCGCGACCTGGGCAGACGGGACCGTCACCTGATCAGATTGAGGTGTACAACCTGACTCTGGATCCGACTGAGCAAAACAATCTTGCGAACGTGCGTCGCTACCGGACCACCGTCGCAGGACTCAAGGCGTTGCTCAAGGAGCAGGCGGCGAAGAAGCGACTCACACCTACGCAGCAGCCGTGGTCAGATGGATCACCAGGACGGTTTGTGTATTCCAAGTCGTAGTCATGACAAGGCGCGGAGTCGGGTGGTACGTGAGTGCTGCCGTAGTCGCATGCGTGCTGATCGCGGTGCAACCAGCGGCTTCGTCTGCCGTCGCTGAAACAACGGACGCGGAAGTCGCTAGCGCGGTCGCCCGGGAATGTGCCCGATCGATCGGCCGCGGACAGATCCTTTCGGTCGATAGTTCTTCGCTTGATTCTGGTGGCTCCACGGTGATCGTCGATGGCCAGACTTTTGCTGTGGGTCCAGCGGGCTGGCAGCACTCTGGTGCTGATGCACTTGCCTCGGCGGTATTCGACAGCGGTGGGTGGCTATGGGCCGCGTATGACGTGGATTACCCAGCGATCGCCGACCGACTTGTAGAGCAGGCGATCGCGTCGCCCGATCCGGGAGATGACGCAACGCACACCCAACTTCTTGATACGGGTTGGGCGGAGAGTGCGATGTCGCGCCGACTAGGCACAGTTGTATGCGCCTACGACAAAACATCGGACGTGCGGCTACTCCCGATCATGACCAGTCTCGTCGCGGGCTTGAGTGGTCCGCGCTACTACGGCCCGCCGTATCGTCAGGTGCATAACCATGGGCTTTTTGCGAATCTCGCAATATTTGATGCCGGACTAGTCGTGAGCGAAGCGACATGGGTGGATTTCGCCGTCGGGCGAATTGAAGCCGAAGCGCCACTGGTATTTGGCGATTGCGGCATGATGGGGGAACAGGCGTCCGGTTACCAAGTCCTCAACTATCAGCTGTGGCAAGAAGCGTCGAGCGCAATTGAGGGGCACGGATCTGGGACAACTGCGCTTTTGTCGCAGGCGGCGGTGGCAATCGGAGCATTGGCAGCACCTGATGGCCACATCGAGCCCATCGGCGATGGATTTGGCTCGTTCGACGCAAGCGCCTTTCCCTATCTCGGTTCGTTATGGTGCCCCACCGAATCTGGACAGTTACGCGCCTCTGGCTGGGCCGCGGCGCAGATGATCACTTCCTATGGGGCGAGTCATCACATCGTGAGGTTTGGTCCAGCTCCGACGATGCATGGACACGACGACCGAGGGTCGATGACGTGGTGGGTCGACGTCTCCGGCGTACAGACGCAGGTGTTGTCGGATCGTGGCGTGTTCGATAAGTCTGATCGACTCAGACTCGAGCAGGAGAGCGCGGCCGGCAACCACTCGGTGCTCGAAATCGGACGAATGGCACTAGACCGGGTGGTGAGCGCCACTCGACATGTGTACGCGAACGATTCGTATTCCTACACGCTTGTGTCAGGCACCGAGCGCAAGCGAACGCGATCGATTACTTTCTGGTCTGGCTCGCCTGTTGTGTCTGTGGTGGACAAAATTCAACCCCCCAATTCGTCCAGGCGCTTCTACATTCAGCATTGGCAACTGGCTAGCGGCTGGGTACCAAGCGGCACGAACTCAGCAACCAAGGGCCCTCTCACGCTCACGATCACGTGTCTGGTTAACGGAGTGAGGCACCCACTCGTCGCTAAGAGCGCTAGTGAGAACATGGGCTTCCGCCAAGGGGTGCCGGCATGGGATATGCAGTGTCGGGCTCAAGCACAGGCGCCGATGCGAATCTCTACGACGCTCAGGCTTACGGGATGAGCCTGAGTTTGTGTGGGTGCGCCGCGTAGGACTTGAACCTACAACCCGCGGATTAAGAGTCCGCTGCTCTGCCAGTTGAGCTAGCGGCGCGCGGGAGAAACGTTACCACCGTGCTCCCCGTCTGGACCGCATAGGGTGGCCGGCATGGATGACCTCGCGGCACTCAACCTGACGGACCGGCCCGACCCGATTTCGCTACTGGAGGAACAGGCCGAGAGTCGTCTCGCGGAGCTTGTGCCTATCCGTTATGGGCGCATGGTTTCCTCTCCCTTCTCGTTCTATCGCGGGGCCGCACTGGTGATGGCTTCGGACCTGGCGCGCGGGCCGCGCACCAACCTCATCGCGCAACTCTGCGGTGACGCGCACCTCGTCAATTTCGGCATGTACGGCTCACCGGAGCGTCGTCTCGTCTTCGACATCAACGACTTCGACGAGACTCTGCCCGGGCCGATCGAGTGGGACGTCAAGCGCCTCTGTGCGAGCATCGAAGTCGCCGCTCGTGATCGCGGCGACAAAGGCAAGGAGCGCCGGGCCGCAGTGCGCACCGCGGCAGCGCGGTATCGCACCGCGATGCTTCAGTTTGCGGGCATGAACACACTCGACGTCTGGTACGCGCTTGCTGATGTGGAGAATCTCCTGGCGGAGATCCAACTCGCGGCACCAAAGGCAAACGTGACCAAGGCCAACAAAATGGTGACCAAGGTGATGAGTCGCAATTCCGTTCAGGCGATGAAGAAACTTACGGTGATGGAAGGTGATCGCCTTCGAATTGTGAGTGAGCCACCGTTGGTCGTCCGCATTGAAGACGTGATTCAGGCGCAGGGGCTCGAATACATTCAGCATCTTTTGTCTTCAGTAGAGAGTGACTACGCCAATACGTTGAGTGCAGATCGTCGGCACCTCTTCACCCAGTACACCCTGCGCGATGCTGCACGCAAGGTCGTGGGCGTGGGAAGCGTCGGCACGCGCTGCTGGATCGCGCTTTTCACGGG
>WLOK01000025.1 GCA_009699315.1 Actinomycetota bacterium | reverse complement strand
TCGAAGAAGATCAGTCGCTGGGTGAGATCGAATCACGCGCCGAAATCCCGCTTGTGCAACCCAAAGTCTTTCCGGTTGCAGATTCGCAGACGGTCGTCGTGTTTCCCACCGGCTATGAGCACGGCTCGCGCGCACTGCCGGTGATCATGTCGCCTTACGGCGGGCCACACGCTCGTATGGTCGTGGCGTCAGGTCTCGCCTTCGGTAGCACTCAATGGCTAGCCGATCAAGGCTTCGCCGTCGTCGTCGCCGACGGCCGCGGCACACCCGGACGCGGCCCGGCCTGGGATCGCACCGTCAAAGGCGATCTGGCGACGGTGATTTTGGAAGACCAAGTGTCTGCTCTAGCAGCGACGGTAGCGGCCTACCCGGGGTCACTTGACCCCACACGCGTCGGCATTCGCGGTTGGTCATTCGGCGGCTACCTCGCCGCTCTCGCAGTCTTGCGTCGCCCCGACGTATTCCACGCCGCGGTCGCCGGTGCGCCAGTCACCGAATGGCGGCTCTACGACACCGCATACACCGAGCGCTACCTCGGACATCCCGACGAAGATCCAGCGGCATACGAACGCTCGTCACTGCTTCCGCTCGCGGCCAACCTTGAGCGCCCGCTACTTCTCGTGCACGGACTCGCAGATGACAACGTGGTGATGGCGCACACCTTGCAGTTGTCCGGGGTGCTGCTGGCAGCTGGCAAGCAACACTCAGTGTTACCGCTCAGTGGAGTCACACACATGACGCCACAGGAGATCATTGCCGAGAACCTACTCCTCGCCGAACTCGACTTTTTTCGGGAACACTTGAAGGTGTAGCGAGAATTGACTTCAGGACTGGCGTTGCGCCCAAGGCTCGGCGCCAGCTTCAAACACGGCGTTTGTTGCCGCAGCGTTGGGGCTATCGGGCGCATTGTCTGGCTGCTCGGTGAGGCCAGGATTGGGACCCGTGATCAGCGTGGTCCCAAGACTCTCGGTGATGGGGAAGTGACAAGCGACCTGATGCCCCGGCGCAACCTCGATCAACTCAGGCACCTCTACGCGACAACGGTCCTGCACTTTGAAGCAGCGCGTATTAAACACACAACCCGCAGGCGGGTTGATGGGGCTGGGTAGGTCACCCTGCAACATGATGCGTTCGCGCTTGCCGGCAAGTTGCGGATTGGGCACGGGGACAGCAGACATGAGCGCGTGGGTGTACGGGTGTTGCGGCGCGGAATATAGGACGTCACGCGAGGCGGTCTCCATGATGTGACCGAGGTACATCACCGAGATGCGATGCGAGATCTGTCGAACGACGGACAGATCATGTGCGACAAAGAGGTAGGCAAGCCCGAAATCCTGTTGAAGGTCCTGAAGCAAATTGATCACCTGCGCCTGGATGGACACATCAAGCGCTGAGACCGGTTCGTCACAGACGATCAACTTCGGTTTTAGGGCCAGAGCGCGCGCAATGCCGATACGTTGGCGCTGCCCGCCAGAAAATTCATTGGGATAGCGGTTGTAGTGCTCGGGGTTGAGACCGACGCGCGCCATCAGTTCTTGGACTTCCTTGCGCACACCACCGACTGGCTTGACCTTCTGCACAATAAATGGCGCGCCAATGATCGAGCCCACCGTATGCCGCGGATTTAGTGCGCTGTAGGGATCCTGAAAGATCATCTGCGCAGTGCGACGATGCGGGACCATCTGGCGTCGAGACAAAGTAGTGATGTCAACACCATCGAGGATGACTTTGCCATCGGTGGGAGAAAGCAGCCGCATAATTGATCGACCAGCAGTGGACTTGCCACAACCGCTCTCGCCCACGAGGCCGAGGGTTTCGCCGCTGTCGATGTGCAGGCTTATCCCGTCCACAGCGCGAACTTGCCCCACGACTCGGCGAAAGATTCCGCGGGACTTGACGGGGAAATGCATTTTCAGGTCTTCGACTTGCAACAACGGCGTCGTCACAGCACACCTCCGTTGAGTGCCGCGAGGGTTTCTGCGCTGAGTGCCTTGCGAATCTCAATCGGCAAGTGGCAGCGCACCAGATGCCCTTCCCCGGCCGAGAGAAGATCGGGTAGTTCCACCGAACAACGCCCATCCGCGACTTGATCGCTGAACGTGCAGCGCGGGTTGAAAGAGCAACCGCTCGGAAGATTGATGAGTGACGGCGGATTGCCCGGGATCGGATCGAGACGCACATCGGGGTCGCGATCCAGTCGCGGAATGGATGCCATGAGGCCGAGCGTGTAGGGCATCTGCGGCTGGCCATACAACGTCTCAACGGGTGCATACTCCACAACACGACCTGCATACATGACGAGTACATCGTGGGCGACTTCGGCGACAACACCCAGATCGTGAGTGATGAAAATGATCGCCGCATCGGAGACCTGCTGAATCTGCTGGATCAACTCAATGATCTGCGCTTGCACAGTCACGTCGAGCGCCGTAGTCGGCTCATCTGCGATGAGCAGCGAAGGATTGTTGAGCAGCGCCATCGCAATCATCACGCGCTGACGCATGCCACCGGACAACTGGTGCGGGTAATCGTCGATGCGCCGCTCAGGCGCCGGGATGCCAACTTGATCAAGCATCGACACCGCTTGCTTGCGAGCATCAGACTTCGAGACATTTTGATGCACTCGCACGGCTTCAACGAGCTGCTTGCTGATGCGGTAGAACGGATGCAAGGAAGACAACGGGTCTTGGAAGATCATTGCCATCTTGCCGCCACGAAGTTTGCGCACGTCCTTCTCATCCATCGCCAGTAGATCTTGGCCATCGAGTACGACACTTCCACTGATCTTCGTCGCCTTGCGATTGAGCAAGCCCATCACGGCCTGGGATGTGACGCTCTTGCCCGAGCCTGACTCCCCGACTACGGCGAGTACCTTGCCGCGCTCAACGCTAAATGAGACACCGTCCACCGCGTGCACGATGCCGTCTTCTGTCGGGAAGGACACCTGCAGATTAGAGACCTCAAGGAAACTCATGCCAGCCTCACCCGTGGATCGATGGCGGCATAAAGCAGATCAACTATCAGATTCGCAATGATAATGAACGCTGAAGTGATGAGAACTGTCCCGACGATGATGGGCTGATCGGGGTTCACCACCGCGCTTAGTGCCAAAGTTCCAATGCCGGGGAGACTAAAGAGCGCCTCAGTAATGATGGCACCGCCGAGCAGCCCGGCAAGGTCAAGGCCCGCAGCAGTCACGATCGGAGTGAGCCCGGCGCGAAGCGCATGTCGTCCGATGACTGTGCGCTCGGGGAGACCCTTGGCTCGCGCCGTACGAATGAAATCCTCGCCCATCGCGTCGAGCATCTGACTTCGAGTAAGTCGCATATAGAAGGCGGCATACAGAATCGCTAATACGATCCACGGAAGCAACATTGCCTGAAAGAACTGCACTGGATTTTCGAAAGGCGAGACATACCTGGGAAAGGGCAAAAGTTTAAGTTGAATGATGACCACATAGATCATCACTAAGCCAAGGAAGAAGGATGGCAACGAGTATCCGATTAGGGAGACTCCCATGACCGACTTGTCCTGCCACTTGCCGCGGCGCAGCGCACTGTAGATGCCTAGCGAGATGCCGCCGACCATCCAGAAGACGAAAGCGCCAAGTGCCAGCCAAATAGTGGCCGGAAGTCGCTGACCAATGAGCGTGGTGACGAGCTCATTGCGTTGGAATGAGTACCCCAAGCAAGGCGCGGGACACGCAATCGGCGCATCGCCACCGTAGTACTCGCGACCCACAAAAAGGCCCTTGAAGAAGTACCAGAACTGCATCAGCACTGGTTGATCGAGACCGAGCTTGATGCGATTCGCTTCGAGCGTCTGCGGCGTGCAAATTTTGCCACACGTAAGACGAGCAACATCCGCTGGCAACAGATTGAAGAGAATGAATACAGCGAACGTGAGCACGAGCAGCATCAACACCATGATGAGCACTCGCCGAGTCACGTAGCCGGTCATTTCACTCCTCTCTTGCTAACGCGTTGTGGGGGAGGACCGAAGTCCTCCCCCACAACTACTTGTGTACTACTTCGATACCGACATGTCGGCATACGGCCATGAACCGTATGCCGGCCAGATGAACACCGGACCGACCTTATTGCCTGCGAGACGCTGCTCGAGACCGAAACGGGTCGGAACAATCCACATCTGCGATGCGGCGTAGGTGTTGAGCTCCTGCCACATCGTTGCCTGCTTGGCGCGATCGAGCTCGGTCTGTGCTGCCGTCACCTTGGCGTTGAAGTCGGGATCGTCAACCTGCGACAGATCCCAACCGCCGGCCTGAGTGAAGAGCGGCGGGATAACGGTGCTGGCGTTTGGCCAGTCCGGACCCCATCCGGCACCCATGAGCTCATGATCGCCCGCAAAGATCGTGCCGTAGTACTGCCCCGGCTCGATCGGGTTGAGCGTGACGGAGATGCCCGCCAGCTCAAGCGACGCCTTCACAATCGCAGCTGCCTTGTCAGCGTCGCCACCGGCGGCCGCGTAGTCGTACGTGATGGACACGTTGGTCTCGCCCGACTCCGCAAGGAGCTTCTTAGCGAACGCCGGATCGCCTGTGGCCGGCACAGGCTGACCGAGGAGTCCGTCCCAGAGCTTCGTCGGTGCATAGTCGATACCGATGTTCGGCTTGACTGCGCCATCAGCGAAATCGCCAGCGTACTTGCCACCGGCGTTGAGGCGAAGAGCCTCGCGGTCGAGAGCAACACCGATTGCCTGACGAACCTTGAGGTTCGGCACCTTGGCCACGTTGACTGCAAGGTAACGCGTATATGCATCGAAGCTATTCACCCGACGATTTGCGTACTGCTCATCGTCGAACACCACAGAAAGGTTCGCTGTGGTCAGGCCATAGCCCAGTGCGAATGCGTCGTTGCCCTCAGACTTCAGCAAACGCTCGTCGATGAGTGTGTCTGACAGACCAAAGTCGGTCACCCACGAGTCGGGCAGCGCCTTGCGGTAGCCATCCGACGCAGGGTCCCACTGATCGTTGCGAACCAGAACCAGCTTGCCGCCCTTGCCCGTGATGTACTCCGAGATCTTGTACGGGCCACTAGATACTGGCTTCTTCCCGTAGTCGGCACCGGCCGCGCTGCCGGCAGGAACCGGGGCAAACGCAGCGAGAGTGACGGTGTAATTGAAGTCCGGCACCGTCTGCTTCAGGTTAAAGGTGATGGTCTTGTTGTCAGCAGAGCAGACAACGGCCTTGTCGAAGGCGGCAACGTCATTCGTCGCATCCTTGTTGAACGGACCCTTGTAGAGAGACGCACCCTCAGCATCACTGGGGACGTCCAAGTAGGCGATTGCATAAGTTGGGCCGCCACCGGTCAACTCCTGATCGAATGTGCGTGCGACACCGTACTTGATGTCTGCACAACCGACTGCCGCACCAGTCTCGAACTTGATGCCATCCTTGAGGGTGAACTCCCAAGTCTTGCCACCATTGCTGGAACGACCGGTATCGGTCGCCATGTCGGCAACGAGCGACGTGCCTTCCTTGTCTTCAGGGGAGATCTTGTAGGCAGTGAGGGTCCGGAAGATCGTTGCGCCGAACAGCGCGAGATCCTCACCTGTGTACATGATCTGTGGGTCGAGGGTGTCGTACTCCTCTGCGACCGTAAGAAGGTAGATAGTTCCACCCTTTTCTCCGGCCGAACCCGACGACGACGAACTTCCGCCACCTCCACCGCACGCCGCAAGTAGCAGCGATCCGGCTGCGACGGCCGCAACGCCGGCAAGAATGCCGGCTTTGGACTTAACCATCTAACCTCCTTGGTCGCACCGGACGAATCCGGTGGTAGTGCGCCGGTCGTCGGGTGACGGCCGGGTGGTGCATCGGGCGACGGGCGCTAGCTGCGCGCCGCCCGCGGATCAAGTGCGTCACGAACCCCATCACCGACGAGGTTGAACGTGACGACGAGGATGGCGAGGATACCGCCGGGAATAAAGAGATAACTCGGCACGAGTTTGAAGTAGTTCACTGAGTCAGCGAGGATCGCGCCGAAGGATGGCTCAGGCGGCAGGATACCGACGCCGAGGAAGGACAAAGCTGCTTCGGCTCCGATGTAGGTGGGCAAAGTGAGCGATGCGTAGACGAGGATCGGAGCCCAGAGATTGGGCAGAATCTCCTTGAACAAGATGCGCCGGCCACTCGCACCCATGGCAGTCGCGGACTCCACGAACTCCCGCTCACGCAGCGAGAGCACCTGCCCGCGAATAATGCGCGAGAGATAGGGCCAACCGAACAGACTGAAGATAAGGATCAAATACACGATGCGCGATGCATTGCCTTCAGGCACGCCTAGGGCAGTGATTCGTTGAGTGAAAGCGCCCGAGAGAGCCAACACGATGAGCAAGAAGGGGAACGCCAGGATCAAGTCCATGAAACGGCCCAGGATCGCGTCTGTCTTGCCACCTGCATAGCCCGACACGATGCCGAAGAAGGTGCCAAGAACGACCGTGATAGTCGTGGCAATAATCGAGATCATCAAAGAAATGCGAAGGCCATACAGCAGCCGCGCGAAGATGTCCCGTCCTGTGCCCCATTCGACTCCAAAGGGGTGCTGCCAACTGATGCCACCCCATGCACCGACCGGCTTGCCACCGTCATCAGATATCGCGCTGGAATTGAACGTGTAGGGGTCGACCCCAATCCACGAACAGATGAGGGGAGCGAAAATGGCGATGAGGAACAGGAACGCTAGAACACCAAGTGAGGTCATGGCGGCCCTGTCCTTGCGAAAGCGAGCCCAAGCCAATTGCCTCAGGGATCGTCCGGCAACTTCTGGGGCCGGTATGGGCGTTGACGGCACAGCCACGTCGATTGCCATGCTGCCTCCTGGCCCCGTCTCACGCCAGCGAATGGGTATCGATGACGCTCGTACTCTAGGGCCGGCTGAACGTCTGTGCAGCGCGCACGCCCGATTGCAATGAGAAAGTTACCAGCGGGTAGCAAACGGGGTCAATTAAGCCTTTTTCTTGCTCCGGGACTTGGCTCGATCGGTGGCGGCTAGAGCCACCTTGCGGATGCGTACGCTCACCGGGGTCACCTCGACACACTCGTCCTCACGGCAGAATTCGAGCGCCTGCTCGAGGGACAGGTGCTTGTGCGGGATGAGCGGCACGAGGATGTCGCCGCTTGACGCGCGCATATTGGTGAGCTTCTTCTCTTTGGTCGGGTTGATGTCCATGTCGTCTGACCGGGAGTTCTCCCCGACAATCATGCCCTCATAGACCTCAGTGCCCGGGCCCACAAACATCGTGCCGCGGTCCTGCAGGGCGGCCAGCGCATAGCCGGTAGTCGCGCCTCGACGGTCGGAGACCAACGAGCCGGTCGGGCGGGTGCGCAACTCACCGAACCATGGCTCGAACTTCTCAAATACGTGGTGGAGGAGGCCCGTACCGCGGGTCTCCGTGAGGAACTCGGTACGGAAGCCGATTAGGCCACGTGCCGGGACGATGTAGTCCATCCGGACCCACCCCGAACCATGGTTGACCATCTGCTCCATCCGGCCCTTGCGCAGCGCCATGAGCTGGGTGACGACTCCGAGGTAGTCCTCGGGGATGTCGACCGTGAGGCGTTCGACCGGCTCATGGATCTTGCCGTCAATTGTGCGCGTGACCACCTGGGGCTTGCCCACGGTGATCTCGAAGCCCTCTCGACGCATGAGCTCAACGAGGATTGCCAGCTGTAGTTCGCCGCGACCTTGCACCTCCCACGTGTCTGGGCGCTCGGTCGCGAGCATGCGGATCGACACGTTGCCGATGAGTTCGGCGTCGAGACGGTTCTTCACCAGCCGCGCGGTCAACTTGCTGCCAGTTTGACCTGCGAGCGGTGAGGTGTTGATGCCGATCGTCATCGAGATCGACGGCTCATCGACCGTGATGACGGGTAGCGGGATGGGGTTGTCGGCGTCCGCGAGGGTCTCACCGATAGTGATCTCGCTGATTCCAGCCACAGCAATGATGTCGCCCGGGCCCGCCTCATCGGTAGGAACCCGGTCAAGGGCCTGGGTGATCAAGAGCTCAGCGATGCGCACGCGCTCTTGGCTGCCATCTGCCTTGCACCACATGACCGACTGGCCCTTGCGGATCGTGCCTTGACGTACGCGACACAGCGCAAGGCGGCCGAGGTAGGGCGAGGCGTCAAGGTTGGTGACGTGTGCCTGAAGCGGCGCTCCTTCGGTGTAGGCGGGCGCCGGGATGGTCTTCAGCAGCGTCTCGAAGAGTGGGGTGAGGTCTTCGCTATCGGGCATGCCCGCGTCATCGGGACGATTGAGCGAAGCGCGACCCGCCTTCGCCGATGCATAAATGATCGGGAAATTGATCTGGTCCTCTGTGGCATCGAGATCTAGGAAGAGTTCGTAGGTCTCGTCGACGACCTCCGCGATGCGGGCGTCGGAGCGGTCGACCTTGTTGATGACCAGCACAACGGGCAAACGCTTGGCGAGGGCCTTGCGCAGGACGAATCGAGTCTGGGGAAGCGGTCCTTCGGAGGCGTCTACGAGAAGAAGCACGCCATCCACCATCTCCAGCCCACGCTCAACCTCGCCACCGAAGTCAGCGTGGCCGGGGGTGTCGATGATGTTGACCGTGGTATCGCCGTACTTCACCGCCGTGTTCTTGGCGAGAATCGTGATGCCCTTCTCACGCTCAAGATCCATGGAGTCCATGACGCGATCATTGACATCCGAGTTTTCGCGAAACGCTCCCGACTGCCACAGCATGGCGTCCACGAGCGTCGTCTTGCCATGGTCGACGTGGGCGACGATGGCGACATTGCGAAGGTTCGAACGAGTGGCAGTCACCCCGAAACCCTAAGGGGTCTGGGCTAGTGCTCTGACCACTGCAGGAAGCGCCTCACGATCAGAGTCGAGCCAATCGACCATGGCGAACTCCTCGGGAGTGACCCATCGCACACTCATATGGTCATGGCCGGGAGTTGGAGCACCGGCCTCAATGTGGGCGAGATAGACATGCAGGACGGCGCCCATGCTGAGATCCCACTCACCTGGCACACGCTCAAAGACCGTGCAGGCAATATCGAGTTCCTCCATGAGTTCGCGCACCAACGCGTCAGGCTCAGTCTCGCCAGGCTCTACTTTGCCTCCGGGAAACTCCCACTTACCTTCAACAAATACCGGCCGGCGGCGCTGCGCGATGAGTACGCGATCAGCATCGACTACGACGCCTGCAACCACCACCGACAGTTCCATGGCAAGACCCTCTCAGGTACGACTGACCTTCACGCGCTCACCGGGGTCGATAGACGTCCCGCCGATGCCGGATTGAGACGACCCGAACGACGACCACCTGATCATGGATCTCATAAATAATGCGAAATTCGCCTCTTCGAGCTGCATACCTACCGAGGTGTTCATCGCGGAGTGAAGAGCCGACGCGATAAGGATGCTCCGCGAGGTCACCGCTGATGAAGTTCCAGCAAGCTACAGCAATGGCCTCGGGAAGATCATGCGTCAGCGCACGGCGCGCGCCAGGCGTGAGCTCTATCGAGTACGTCACTCGGGCAGCCGGCCCAGTGCGCGCATTTCGGACGCGACCTGCTCCAGTGTGTAAATCTCACCGCGGGCAATAGCCGCGTCTGCTTCTCGAAGATCCGCCATCGCCTCGGAGTCGCTGAGGATGTCGAGTGTTTCCATGATGGAGTCGTAGTCCTCAGCACTGAGGAGGACTCCCGCTCGCCTGCCGTTGCGGGTGATCTCCACTCTCTCGTGAGTCCGCATAGCGTCATCAACGAGTTGGGAAAGATTGGCGCGGGCCTCAGCAAGTGGAACCGTAGTCGTCATGTACACAATTCTAGCGTGAAATAAGGGCCACCGGATAGGGCACGTCAGACATTGAAGCGGAACTCCACCACGTCGCCGTCGGCCATCACGTATTCCTTGCCTTCGATACGGACCTTGCCACGGGACTTCGCCTCCGCCATGGAACCTGAGTCCACCAAGTCCGCAAAGGACACAATCTCGGCCTTGATGAATCCGCGCTGGAAGTCGGTATGAATCACACCAGCAGCCTCAGGCGCAGTCGCGCCCTTCGCAATTGTCCAGGCGCGCGCTTCCTTGGGTCCCGCTGTCAGATAGGTCTGCAGGCCAAGTGTGTCGAAGCCGACGCGTGCGAGCGCGTGCAGCCCCGACTCGTCTTGGCCAACGGACTGCAAGAGCTCAAGTGCTTCCTCGTCGGACAACTCGACGAGTTCGGCTTCGGTCTGGGCATCAAGAAAAACAGCCTCAGCTGGTGCGACCAGGGAGCGCATCTTGGCACGGAAATCCGAGTTGACCAACGATGCTTCATCAGCATTAATCACATAAACGAATGGCTTTGCAGTCAACAGGTGCAGCTCGCGAAGTGGTTCGGGATCAAGGCCGGCAGCAAAGACGGTCTTACCTCCATTAAGCACTTCACGCGCACGCTCGACCGCGGCGACGACATCCAACTTTGACTTGTCGATGCGCGCTTCCTTGGCCAATCGCGGCAGTGCCTTATCGATCGTCTGTAGGTCAGCGAGAATCAACTCGGTATTAATCGTGGCCATGTCCTCAGCCGGATCGACTCGCCCCTCCACGTGTACGACATCGGGGTCGGCGAAAGCGCGGAGGACCTGGCAGATCGCGTCGGACTCTCGGATATGCGACAAGAACTGATTGCCTAGGCCGGCACCCTCGCTCGCGCCTTTGACGATGCCAGCGATGTCGACGAAGGTCACAGCCGCCGGAAGGATCTTCTGCGACCCAAAGATCTCGGCCAGCGTGTCCAGACGCTCATCGGGCACCCCGACCACGCCAGTGTTGGGCTCAATGGTCGCGAAGGGATAGTTGGCGGCCAAGACATGGTTCTTCGTGAGGGCATTGAAGAGCGTCGATTTGCCGACATTGGGAAGACCGACGATTCCGATGGAGAGGCCCATGATCGGTCATCCTAGGTGCGGCGCGGCGCGGCCTAACTGTCAGACCCCTCGCCCACAGTTGGAGCCATGTCGATCACATTGGTGCTCCTCGTCTCTGCCCTCCTGGTTATTGCCCTGCTCGTTCTCGCCGGTCTCGGCGGCTGGCTGCTCGGCCTACGTCGAGGTCGAGCCGAGGCTCAACCGGCCGAGGACCTGCTCCGTCCGGTCGGTGAGTCGCTCGATCGCATTGCCCAGCGCATCGATCAGGTCGAACGATCACGTGCCGCAGATCAAGCGGGCTTAAGCGCAACTCTCTCCGAACAATTGCGTCAGGTCGCCCAAACTGCAGACTCCGTACGTCGAGAGACGGGCAACTTGCATGCCGCCCTTGGACGCAGCGAAGTTCGTGGCGCGTGGGGCGAAGCATCACTTCGACGCATGGTCGAGGCGGCGGGCATGCTCGAACGCGTCCACTTCACCGAGCAGGACCACCAGAGCACCGAAGCCGGAGTGATTCGCCCGGACCTGATCATCCATCTCGATCACAACCGCAATTTAGTGGTCGATTCAAAGGTCCCGCTCAACTCATTTTTGAAGGCCCAAGACACCGACGACCCTCTGGAGCGCAGAGCTCTGCTCGCCGCACATGCCAAGGAGATGAGTGGCCACATAGATCGCCTCAGCACCAAGCAGTACTGGCGAGCATACGAACCCAGCCCCGACTTCGTCATCGCGTACGTCCCAAGTGAAGCGCTCCTTGCTGCAGCACTCGCGGAGGACTCGGGATTGCTGGATCGGGCTTTCGCTAAGCAGGTTGTGCTCGCCACACCTACGACGTTTTGGACGCTCTTGCGCACTGTCGACTTAATGTGGCGTCAAGAGGCAGTCGCTGAGCATGCGCGTGAAATCGCCACGCTCGGACGCGAACTGCACGACCGACTCGTCACCCTGACCGGGCACTTGAGCAAACTCGGTAAATCTCTCGATGGTGCAGTGGGTCACTACAACACTTACGTGGCCAGCATGGAGGCTCGAGTGTTCGTGACGGCGCGCAAAATGAACGCCCTGGGCGTCGGAGAAAGCCCACTGCCAGAAGTCACTCAGATTGAGACTGCGGCCCGTCGACCCACGGATGAACAGATCGCTGATGGGGCTGCCGTAGCCTAGGAAGCGTGACCGAAGATCAGACCAGCACCGGACGCCTGTTCCGGGCCGCATCAGTGGACGATGAAGTTCATACCGATGCCATCCCAGCGCTGCCTTCGGAGCGAGCTCGAGTCGAGGATGTACTCCCCGATGAGGCGTTTCGCGCTGAAGTGCCGGTCGCGACCGTGGCTGTCCTTGACGAGGTTACCCCCGAAGTCCGCGAGCAATCAGTGCCGGCATTGAGTCCGAATTCACCCTTCACCAACACCACCGCTTCCGCACCCGAGAGTTCCGCCCCGGTGCCTCTTGCCACAGATAGCGGATTATCAACTCGCTGGGTCTGGGTCATCATCGTTGGAGTGACCGTGCTGATGGCGATCGCCGACATTCTTATTCGCAAGCAGGGCATTGGCTGGGTTACTGGTGTCGGCCTTCTCGCTGCGACCGTCTACTGCGCTATGGCTTCGCAACGCGCTTCCATGTGGTGGAGTGCGATTGCTCCGCCACTCGCTATCGCTTTCACGATTCTCACAGTCGGTCAAGCCACGTTAACGCGAAGCAACTCGCTCGTTATCTCCGAAACCCTCAACCTGCTGGATTCACTCGGTCGCGCAGCGCCGTTCATCCTGGCATCCGTGATTGCGGCCTTAGTGACCTGTTTCGTACGACGCAGTCGCGCACGCAGAAACTAAGCCCGCCCTGCGGCCTTCAGGTCACGGCGAAGTTCTGGCGGAAGTGAGAAAATCAAGGTCTCCTGCGCAGAAACGACCTCTTCAACATCTCCGAATCCCCACTCATCCAGTTGCGCGAGAACACCGCTGACGAGGATCTCCGGGACAGATGCGCCACTCGTGACTCCCACCGTTGATGCACCGGCAAACCACGCACGATCGAGTTCGCTGGCAACGTCCACGCGATAAGAAGTGGCAGCGCCCGATTCGAGTGCGACCTCGACGAGCCGAACAGAGTTTGACGAGTTGCCAGAACCCACAACAACAACGACATCACAACGTGGCGCGATCTCCTTCACAGCCAGTTGCCTATTCTGCGTGGCGTAGCAGATGTCATCCGACGGCGGACTCTGCAAGTTGGGGAATCGCTGCTGGAGTCGATCGACCGTCAGGAGCGTCTCGTCAACGGACAACGTGGTCTGCGACAGCCACACCAAAGGTCGCTCATCACGCTCAACATCCGCCACGTGGTCGGGCCCATCAATGATCGTGATGGCCTCGGGCGCCTCTCCCATAGTGCCCACGACTTCTTCATGACCTTCATGCCCAATGAGGAGGATCTGGTAGCCCTCCGAGGCAAATCGCTTGGCCTCGAGATGCACCTTGGTCACAAGCGGACACGTCGCATCAATTGCCTTGAGGTTGCGTTCTTGGGCCTCGACGTGCACTGAAGGAGCGACACCGTGCGCGGAGAAAACAACGGTTGAGCCTTCGGGTACCTCGTCAAGTTCTTGGACAAAGATCGCGCCGCGCCCCTCAAGCGTCTCCACGACATGCCTATTGTGAACAATCTGCTTGCGCACGTAGACCGGAGCGCCATAGAGGTCTAGGGCCTTCTCCACGGCGACAACTGCACGGTCAACCCCGGCGCAATACCCGCGAGGCGATGCAAGCAATACCTTTCCCACGACTACACCGTACCCTGCACTTCATGACCTTGCAGACTTCGCCGGAGGAGCCCGCTCCCCTGCGCCAGATTGCACGGATTCTTAACGACTACATCGGCCGACTCGGCTCGATCTGGGTCGAGGGACAGATAGCACAACTGCGGCGCCGCCCAGGCGCTCAGCAGTACCTCACTCTTCGGGACACCGACGAGCAGTTTTCGGTGAGCGTAGTGATCTCTGCTGCCGCGCTCGATGCCGTTACGCCGGCGATCGAAGAGGGACAACGCGTGGTGGTCTTCGCGAAACCGGAGTACTGGGCCTCACAGGGGACCCTCCACCTCCGGGCCAGGGAAATTCGCCCAGTCGGGGTGGGCACCTTGCTCGAGCAACTCGAGCGTCTCAAACAAGTACTCACTGCCGAGGGCCTCTTCTCCTCAGACCGAAAGAAGCGACTTCCGTTCCTACCCCAGCGCATCGGCTTAATCTGCGGTCGTGCCGCAGCCGCCAAAGACGATGTGTTAGTCAACTCGCGTCTGCGTTGGCCCGGCGTTTCCTTCGAGGTACGCGAGGTGGCGGTGCAGGGTGTCGCTTGTGTAGCAGAAGTCACCGAGGCTCTTGCCGAATTGGACGCCTTGGCCGACGTCGATGTCATCGTCATCGCGCGAGGGGGCGGGAGCTTTGAGGACCTTCTCCCCTTCAGTAATGAAGCATTAATTCGGGCAGTTTCAAGGTGCCACACGCCTGTGGTCAGCGCGATTGGACATGAGCAAGACAGCCCACTCCTCGACCTCGTTGCAGACTTACGCGCATCGACACCCACCGACGCGGCTAAGCGCATTGTGCCCGACGTAGGCGAGGAGCTCCGCACGATCACTCAACTTCAACAACGCGGACTTCGAGTGGTGAGCAACCGCGTAGAGCAAGACTCGCGCTTTATCGACGAAAGCCGCAGGCGCATTCGGAGCACCATCACCAGCCGCGTTCAGCACGGCCTCGTCGAAATCGATCAGCTGTCAGCACGCGTACGTGCCTTATCACCTGCGGCAACCTTAGATCGTGGATATTCGATTGTGCAGCACGCGGGAGTCGTTGTTCGAGATCCTCAAGAAGTGCCCATGCTTGGCGAACTTCGCATTCGCGTCGCTCGCGGTGAATTAACGGCCACAAGAACAAAGGACGAATCATGACCAAAACAAATCCGGCCAGCGAAATCTCCTACGAAGATGCCCGCGCCGCGCTCACCGAAGTCGTGAAGTCGCTCGAAGCCGGTGGCATCAGCCTTGAGGAGTCACTGGCGTTGTGGGAGAAAGGCGAACAACTCGCCGCCACCTGTCGTGTCTGGCTTGAAGGTGCCCAAAACCGGCTGGATTCAGCTCCGGAGTGAGGTCGCAAACAACTCCAGCGCCGCCCAGTCAGCGGTGCCCGTCACAACGATCGTGACGCCACGATCGACCCGAACAAGGGACCGTTGGCCCGCCTTGCTGGTGTACTGCTGCCAATCGAATCCACCAACCGAGACTCTGCCCATGGGCTGCCCTCGGTCAGTCTGCTCCGGCAAGTAATTAACGTTCGTCGTACTCGACTGGCCCAGTTGAGCGTACGCATCGTCAGGGGTCACGAACCCCAGGTGCCAGGCCTTGTCTGGGGTTGATCCAGTTGTGGGCTGCCAGCGGACGCTGGTGGCCCGCCAGTCCGCGTCGAGACCCACCGGAGCCAAGACGGGATATCCAGCCTGAGCCCGAGCTACCGCGAGTTCGGGCTGATAGTCGATTACTTTGACGGCGTCAGGCTGCGGACGAAGGGTCACGATCAAAATGACGGCGACAACTCCAAGGACCAGCGCAAGCGACCGGACCATGTCGCCGGCAGTTTGGCGAAGGCGAGGATTGGAGCGCCCCGTCGGCGAGATCTCGGTCACGAGACCTATGGTCCCCCACGGGCCGATACTCTGAGCACATGGACCCCAAGCCAGAGATGCCGGAGCGCAACCTCGCGCTCGAACTCGTTCGGGTGACTGAGGCCGCAGCCATGGCCGCAGCGCGATATGTCGGCCGCGGCGACAAGGACGAGGCCGATGGTGCCGCTGTGGCAGCGATGCGGACTTTCATCACTAGCGTTGCCATGAACGGCACGGTCGTCATCGGCGAGGGCGAGAAGGACAACGCCCCGATGCTGTTCAACGGCGAGAAGGTCGGCGATGGCACTGGCCCAGAGGTTGACGTCGCGGTAGATCCCATCGACGGCACAACGCTGGCCGCCAAGGGAATGCCCAACGCGATCTCCGTTCTCGCTGTTGCCGAGCGGGGCGCCATGTACGACCCCAGCGCCGTTTTTTACATGGACAAACTTGTAGTGGGCCGCGAAGCCGCCGGAGTCATCGACATCACCGCACCAGTCAAGGTCAATCTCGCGGCGATTGCAAAAGCTAAGGGCGAGACGATCGCAGACATCACAGTCTGCATTCTCGATCGCCCGCGTCACGATCAGATGGTGCGCGAGATTCGCGAGGCTGGTGCGCGCATCAAGTTCATCACTGATGGCGACGTGGCCGGCGCTATCAGTGCGGCTCGCTCAGGCACTGGCGTAGATGTGCTCATGGGCATCGGTGGCACACCTGAGGGCATCATCACCGCATGCGCGTTGAAATGTTTAGGCGGTGAAATTCAAAGTCGCTTGTGGCCGCGCGACGAAGCCGAACGGCGTAGGGCACTCGATGCGGGCCATGATCTTGACCGAGTGCTCACGACCGGAGATCTCGTTCGCGGCGACAACGTGTTCTTCTGCGCCACCGGCATCACCGATGGCGAATTACTCAAGGGTGTGCGCTACCACGCTGGCGGATCTACTACCAACTCGATTGTTATGCGTGGACGTAGCGGCACAATTCGAGACCTGCTCAGCGAGCATGTCTCCAGACCATGACGCCGACGCAATTGCGTCCCCGAGTCGCCTTAGGCTTACGTCATGACTGATTTCACATATACCGACCTGCTCCCCATGGGTCCCGATGAGACCCCTTACCGATTCCTCGGTGCCGAGGGCGTCTCCACGATGTCCGCAGGTGGGCGCACGTTCCTTCAGGTCGAGCCTGAGGTGCTCTCACGCCTCGCCTACGAGGCCATCCGTGACATCCAGCATCTGCTGCGCCCGGGCCACCTCGCACAACTCGCGAAGATCCTCTCCGACCCCGAAGCGAGCCCAAACGATCGATTCGTTGCACTCGACCTGTTGAAGAATGCGAACATTTCAGCCGGCGGCGTTCTCCCCATGTGTCAGGACACTGGCACCGCAATCGTGATGGGTAAGCGCGGACAGCATGTGCTCACTCCCGGCGAAGATGAAATGCATCTGTCGAGGGGCATCTACGACGCCTACCGCGTACTCAACTTGCGTTACTCCCAGATGGCGCCGATGACGATGTGGGAAGAGCGCAATACCGGCACGAACCTGCCGGCCCAAATCGAGCTCTACGCCAATACACATCATGGGCAAGAGGCCGAATACCACTTGCTGTTCATGGCCAAGGGTGGCGGTTCCGCCAATAAGAGCCTGCTCTTCCAGGAGACCAAGGCCGTGCTTAATCCGACCGGACTGCGCAAGTTCCTCGATGAGAAATTGCGTAGTCTCGGCACTGCTGCGTGCCCGCCCTACCACCTCGCTGTTGTCATTGGTGGCACGAGTGCGGAATATGCGCTCAAGACCGCGAAGTACGCGAGCGCGCGTTACTACGATTCGGTTCCGGTCCACGGATCACCCAGTGGGCACGGGTTCCGTGACATCGAGATGGAAGCCGAGATCCTGAAGATGACCCAGGAATTCGGTATTGGTGCGCAGTTCGGTGGCAAGTACTTCTGCCATGACGTTCGCGTGATTCGACTTCCCCGCCACGGCGCTTCACTTCCCATCGCGATCGCGGTGTCATGCTCCGCAGATCGACAAGCTCTGGCGAAGATCACCGCGGAGGGAGTCTTCCTCGAGCAGCTCGAACGCGACCCAGTGCACTTCATGCCAGACGTTCACGAAGAAGAGTTCGACGGCGACGTCGTACGCATTGACCTATCGCAACCAATGGACGTTATCCGCACTCAGCTGAGTGCCCTTCCCGTGAAGACGCGCGTCTCGCTCACCGGCCCGATGGTCGTTGCACGCGATATTGCCCATGCGCGCATCAAGGAGATGCTCGACCGCGGCGAGGAGATGCCGCAGTACATGCGGGACCACGCGGTCTACTACGCCGGTCCGGCCAAGACGCCCGAGGGCTACGCGTCAGGTTCGTTTGGTCCCACCACTGCCGGGCGCATGGATGCATACGTAGATCAGTTCCAGAAAGCGGGCGGATCCCATGTCATGCTCGCTAAAGGCAATCGCAGCGCAGCGGTGACCAATGCCTGCCGCGAAAACGGTGGTTTCTACCTCGGCTCTATCGGCGGACCAGCCGCGCGCCTCGCAAAGGACAACATCAAGAAGGTCGAAGTTCTCGACTTCCCTGAGTTGGGCATGGAAGCGGTGTGGCGCATCGAGGTGGAGGACTTCCCGGCATTCGTCGTAGTCGACGACAAGGGCAATGACTTCTTCGCTGAGACGTTACGAACAGTGGCAACGACTATCCCCGTCGGGAAGCCCTGAACCACTCCCCCGAACTTTGGTCGCATTCACCGGTTTTTCTGCTGGATCTCACCGAAATTTGGAGGAGCGGTTAGCCCTCGAAAGGTGAGTAGTTGGCGTAGGCCGGATTGGGCCAGGTGCCGCTGCCGGTGCAGTCGAACCAGCCGCCGTACCACTGGTCGCCGGCCTGATCGAGCACCGCGTAGAACGCAGCGTCCTGCCAGAAGCGATTCCACCGGTTGATGCTCTGGCCCGCTAGTGCATCCACGGCCTTCGCGCCGGCCTGGCCGTACTTCGCGGTCATCTCCGGCTTGAGATAGCTGCGGATAGCGGAGTTCCAGGATCCCATGAACTGGTAGGCGCCGAGGTAGCCGTAGCGGGAGACGGCTGCGTAATCGCCGCCTGCCTCACGCTGCACGATGCACAGGCGCAGCCGCTCGATGCTGGCATCGAAGTACTTGCCCTGGTAGGCGCTAGTGCGGTAGCCGTACATGTCACGGGCCGCGAAGGTCTGCCACGGCAGCCCATCGGCAGGAGCCGCAGCGGCGGTACGGGCCGCATCGCGCGACACACTCGGCCCGAGGGCAGCCCACGTGGGGGCGTTGACGACGCCAGAAGCACGAATTCCCATGCGCAATTGGAATGCCTTGACCGCACGCTGCGTCTTGCGATTAAAGAAGCCCTTGGCGTGAACCTTCGGTACGCGAAGTGCATTCTGCAAGATCTGTACGGCCGGGCCTTTGTCGCCAAACTTGAGAGTGGGAGGCGCAGTACG
>WLOK01000024.1 GCA_009699315.1 Actinomycetota bacterium | reverse complement strand
CGAAGTTTCGTATCGAAAAATTGTTTAGAAAAACTTGTGGATTATTCGTCTTGATACTTGTTGTTGTCAGACCTATCGCATAGTATGTTGTCACGCAGTTGGTTCGCTTTCTAGAACCACATTTGTCGTTTAGTTACTTGGACTTATTGGCCGTTCGGCCGGGATTGCGTCTCCTTGGGATTACGCCCCTGACCCCCCCCGTCGAAAAGGCCCCTACATGTCCGTAGCAACCTCCGCTCCGCGTCGGTCTCGCCGCCGTCGCGTCGATGTGCGCGTGCGAGATCTGCGTCCTCGGGTTATCCCGACACGTTCCGCAACTGAAGTAGTTGCTTCCCTCGCAGAGGTGATGGACGAGCTCGTCGCGCTCGTTTCGCGTGGCACAGACGGCATCACCAGTTCGACCGGTGTGGGCGCAGGTGACATCGCGGTTGCACTCGCGGGGGAGCGCCGCCGTCTCGAAGCTGCGCTGGCTGGCGTCGTGGGTGTGCACGCATCGGGCAGCGAGTGGGCGGCCGACGGCTTTGCCAATCCCAAAGCGTGGCTGCGGGCCCACACCGGCGATGGCTCAGCAGCTGCGGGCCGACTAGTCGCCCAGTCACACGCCTCATTGACATGTCCGGTGATGGTTGAGGCATGGGCAGACGGCCAAGTCTCCTGGAGCCACGTGGCGGTCCTCGCAGATGCGCACAAAGCCTTTCCACAACTTCGGCCCGGGCTATCGGCCATGGAAGCGGAGTTGGCCTATGCGGCGGCAGGCGTAGAGCCTGAGGAGTTCGGTCGCATTCTCTTCGAGCACTTGCATGCCCTTGACCCAGACGCCCTTGATGAGGCAGACGCAGCGAAGCGCCGCGATCGGGTTGGGCTGCACGTTTCGCGCACGTTTGATGGATACGTACGCCTTGATGGGCTGTTGCCACCTGAGTTAGGTGAGTCTCTACTCACGGCTCTCGCGGCTGCACGCGAGGCCACTCGACTAGCGGACTGTGACCCAAGCGCCCCCACATTGGTTGATCCAAAGATCTCCGGCTCGGCCCCTACCTTCTCCCAGCGCAATATGGCCGCACTCGCGCACATCGTGGCGGCAGCTGCTTCCGTGAGCGGTCCCGACGGGCTGCCTTCTGTGCAAGGTCAGCGACCAGTCGTCCACATCACGATTCCAACGGAGTCGCTCACGTGCGAACGAGGCGCCCAGAGCACCCTCCCAGGATGGATCGAGAATTTCACTGGTCAGCCCGTCACGCCGATCACGGCGGAGGCAGCCCGTCGCATCTCGTGCGACGCGACTACCCGACTGCTCACTCTCGATCCGCGCGGCTGCATCGACTCGATCTCAGCCAAAGTGCGGACGATTCCGACGGCACTTCGTCGCTATGTCCTCACGAGAGACGGTGGCCGGTGCAGATTCCCCAACTGTCACTCGCCCATCCACGAAATACATCACGTGATCCATTGGGCGCACGGTGGAACAACTACCACCGACAATCTGGCCGGCCTATGTCATCACCATCATCATCTGGTGCATGAAGGCAATTGGGCGATCGCCGGTAATCCCGAAGAGACTTTGACGTTCACCAATCCCTATAAACGAAGATGGTGCTCACCACCCCACGTTTTCTGATGAGGGGATTATTGACCCGTCGGATCGAGTTTCGCGGCGTATCCCTTTTCAAAGCCGTGTTCTTTCTCCAGGATCTGAAGTTCGAGCGCGGCTTTTTCGGCCGCGATGTCGATGATCGCCCGCTTGTCTGCAATGAAGTCCATCACCGCAAACAGGACTCCGGAGACGACAAAGGTGAGATGGATGATGATCATCCAGAACACGTGGTCTGTGTTCATTTCGTCGGGCTCAAGGAAGACCGCCAACAATTGGATCACCGAAATGGCGACGAGAGATCCGATGAGTTTGATCTTCAACCCGGAGAAGTCGACTTTGCCCATCCACGATGGGCGGTCTTCGGCATCTTGCGCCACAGCGATCTTCGAAACGAAGTTTTCATAGCCACTGAAGATCACAATAAGGATGAGGTTGGCAAGTAGAACGATGTCGAGGAGTTCGAGCAAGCTAATCGTGGTGTCCTTGAGGGATGCATCCAACGCGATGGAGGCCAAATGAATGAACTCTTGGACGAACTTCACGACGAGAACTACCAAGCCAAGGAGCAGGCCTAGATAGAAGGGCACCAGAAGCCAGCGGCCGTTGAAGAGCAGTGACTCGATACCGCCTTCGAACTTCTTCAAGGCTCCGATGACTCCGCCACCGTAGTTTCGCTCTCGTGTTGTCACGACTGTCCCCTCTTTAGCAATTCTGGGCCTCAGGATACCTGCGAATTCTTGGCCTCGAAACTCGTACTCTGGAGGCATGTGGCTGATTGCTGGGGGCTGGGCGGGTTTGGCTGCAATGTCGCTCCTGCTCGGTGGTGTGGCCGTACGCCTCTTCAAGCCATCGGCGCGCTTCGTAGCCGTGGTTATGGCGCTCGGTAGTGGCGTCCTAATCGCCTCGGTCGCATATGACTTAGTCGAGGAGGCGAGCCCTGAGACCCCCATTCATTGGCTGCTGCTTGCTTTGATTGCAGGAGCTCTGGTGTTTGTCCTCGGGTCCAAGGCCATCGGGCGTATGGGCGGCCGCCGCCGTAAGGCCCCCCAAGGAAGCGACGACTCCTCGGGGTTGGCTATCGCGCTCGGCAGCGTCCTTGACGGTCTGCCGGAGTCACTCGTGCTAGGTCTCACCGTCCTGAGCGGCGGAGTCTCACCCCAGCTCTTCGCGGGCATTGTTTTGTCGAACTTCCCTGAGGGGATGGCCTCATCAAGCGGTCTCATGAGATCCGGCTGGCGGTTCGGGTCGGTTATGAAGATGTGGGGCTCGGTAGTCATCGCCTCGGCCATCGCGGGCGCCCTGGGCCCGCTGGTCCTCGCCTCGGCCTCGCCGATCGCTGCTGGCGTCGCACAATCCTTTGCCGCGGGTGCACTACTCGCCATGATCGTCGACACGATGATTCCGGAGTCCTATGAGGTTGAGCGGAACTGGACGGGCCTCCTCGTCGTCCTAGGTTTCGCCGGGACTCTGCTCGTCGGTTCCCTCTAAGGGGCCGCGCGGCGGGCGTACCCGGGGCAGGGTCCGTACGATGACCACACCACATCGAAAAGGAGTTCCATGAGCGAGGTCGTTGACGTCTCCGTGCCGAGACAGTCGCGCCATGTTGGGGCGTACGTCGAAATGCTCATTTCGAGCATCCTCGGGCTCGTCGCGGCCTTCGTGCTGTCAATAGACGCGATCGCACTCGCCAAGGATCCCAATGCAGTTCTCGCCTGTGATATCAATCCGCTGATCTCATGCGGCAAGGTCGGAATCACTTGGCAGGCCAATCTCTTCGGATGGCCCAACTCATTCCTTGGGCTCGTGACCGAGCCGATCGTGGTCACCTTGGCTGTTGCGGCTCTGGGCGGTGTGAAGTTCCCACGCTGGTTCATGTTGACGGCTCAGGCGTTCTACACATTCGGATTCCTCTTTGCCGTGTGGCTCTTCTTGGAAGCATATTTTGTCATTGGTGCGTTGTGCCCGTGGTGTTTGCTCATCACGGCGACCACCACACTGGTCTTCGCGTCGATGACTCGTGTCAATCTCCTGGACAACAACTTCGGTCTCAAGCCCGCGGCGCATGCACGAGTGTCACGATGGTTAAACATGTGGTTCGACACCTACATCGCAGTGCTTTTCCTCACTGTGATTGTCGTGATGATCATCGTGAAGTACCTCTAAAGCGAGGTCACGACCTCTTCGTATTCGAGTCTCGGAAGTCGATCCGTCGAGGCGTTCTCGCCGGGCTTGCCGATATTGACAACCACAAACGAACGCAGTGATGTGCCGGCGAGCAGATCCGCGTCGACCCCGGCCGCATTGAAGCCGCCCATGGGCCCAGCCGCAAGACCCAAGGCCCGCACGCCAAGGATGAAGTAGCCCGCCTGCAGCCACGCCTGATTGCGCGCGAACTTCTCTCACATTTCGTCATCCGCGAAGTTGTCCTTGGCCTTCGGGTTGTAGGGCGCTAGCTGGGGCAGGTGCTCATGGAAGTTGATGTCAGCGGCGAGAATCGCGACGAGGGGCGCGGAGGCAGTCTTTGCCCGATTGCCTTCACTCATGTAGGGGAGCAGCCGCTCGCGGGCCGCGGGCGATTGGGCCAACACCATCCGAAATGGCTGCGCATTCATTGACGTCGGAGCCCATCGAATCAGGTCGTACAGCGCGCGGACCTGCTCCTCGGTCACCGGGTCGCTGGAGAAGGTGTTGGCGGTGCGTGCGGCTCGGAATAGGAGGTCTTGTGTGTCTGGGTCAATGTGAACGAGGCTGTCCATGCTCTCCCAATCGTGGAATGGTGGTGAGAGCGTACGGTGCGAGATTCACCAGATTCTGTGGCGGCCCCGCTAATATGGCCGGGTGGGCCTCCGATCGTCTTTGCATCTGAGCGCGGACGTTCCATTAGTCGTGTGCCTGCTGAGTAGTGATGAGGCGTCAAAATCTCTCTTTGTCGCCGCGGCGGCTCTCAAGCGAGTTGAGGATGTTCATCTGGTCCTTCTCGCTCCAGAGCGGCTTGAAGTCATCACGTCCACGCTTCGCCGCGCCATGCGAAACGGGCTGGACCGCATTCATGTGTTGGGACTTCCCCCTGGCACGGACCTGATCGACTTTGTTGCGGATGCTGATGTGGGTCTCATTCCTGAAGGCGTGAATGGTCATCAGGCGCTGGCCGTTTTCACCCAAGCTGGATTGCCAGCAGTGATCGCGGATAGCAGCGTGGGGGCTGACGCCATAAAGGAATCGAAAGCCGGAGTTGTGTATCCAATTGGTAAACCTTCAGAACTGGCAAAGGCACTGCGCGCGACAACCAGACGGAAAAGTGATTTCGTAGACCGAATAGATGATGATGCTCGGAGCATGACTGCATGGGTGCGAGATGAAGAAGTAGTCCCGAGCTCCGGGTTGCTCGCGTGTGCCCGAGTCGGTATTGGGCCAGCCAACTACGCGAGTCAGGCGAATGAGTGGGCGCGTGCACTTCGTGAATACGGACGTGTCGATGCCGAAAGTTTTAGCCTTCCCGGTAACTCACGTCGGTTACCCGATCGCGTGCTGGCGACGTCGGGCCGTCCGAGGTTTCGCAGCTCGGTTGACGAGATGGAGATAGTCCTCACGCGCTACTCGCACCTGCTTGTTGATGCCTTTATGGATGTTTTAGCGGGCATCGTAGCGGACGACATCGGTCCGGAAATCGAGATACTGCGTCGCAACGGCACGCAGCTCGGTCTGATTGCACACGGCAGCGAAGTGCGTTTGCCTCAGCGACATATGGACCGAATCGCGCATTCGTACTTCCGTGACGCACCGGCTGACTTCGTTGATGCTCGAACGATCCAATGCAGTCGGAATGCTGCGACGGCAGCAGCGTTTGATGGGCCCATTTTTGTGTCGACACCCGACATGGTGCTTGATCTCCCGACTGCAACTTGGCTACCCCTCGTTATTCCGGAGCCCCAGACATGGGAGATGGCGCCGGCGTTCATGCACAGTGGCCCGTTAAGGGTGTTGCATCGACCCAGTAGGTCCGATCCACCGATCAAGGGCTCCGCCTTCATCATGCCGGTGTTGGAGAAACTCCATGCAGAAGGACTTATCGAGATGGTCCAGGCGCCAGACCTCGTCGCGCCTGAGGCAATGCCGTACCTCATGAGCAACACAGACATTCTTATCGATCAGATTCTTTCTGGCAGTTACGGCGTGGCATGTGTCGAAGCAATGTGGGCCGGTCGAGTGGTCGTGGGATGGATGGCGCCCGATGTGCGGGACCTATGTCCGGGCGAGGTGCCCGTGATTGACGCGACGCCGCAGGACTTTGAGACCGTCATGCGTGGCCTCATCAGGGATCGAGATGCGCTCCCGGCGATGGTGGAGGCCGGCCGCTCTTATGTCCATGAGTTCCATGATGGGCGAGTTTCCGCGGAAGTGTTGCGCGCGTTTGTCGAATCCCCTGTACGAATCTGACCCTAGACTGAACTATTGAAAAGATCGGAGGCGCTGTGACCTTTGCTGTTGTCGACTCCGCGGACGTCGATGCCCGCGCGAGCATTGGCGACGGCACGTCCATCTGGCATCTCGCCCAAGTGCGTGAAGGTGCAACTATTGGCCAGAACTGTGTAATCGGCCGAGGCGCCTACATCGGACCTGGTGCGGCTTTAGGTGACAACATCAAAGTGCAGAATTATGCGCTCGTATACGAACCGGCTGTTGTGGAGTCGGGCGTGTTCATTGGACCCGCAGTGGTGTTGACCAATGACACCTACCCGCGTGCGATCAATCCGAATGGTGCACTCAAAACTTCGCACGACTGGGACCCGGTGGGAGTCACGATCCGTGAAGGTGCCTCCATCGGTGCTCGTGCGATATGTGTGGCGCCGGTGACAGTTGGTCGCTGGGCGATGGTCGCGGCAGGCTCAGTCGTCACTCGAGACGTAGCCGACTTTGCGTTAGTCGCTGGTGTGCCAGCACAGCGCATTGGTTGGGTGGGGCGTGCCGGAGTGCAATTGGATTCTGTAGGTGCCGGGCGCTGGATATGTCCGCGGACTGCCATGTCGTACGTAGAGGTTTCCGGCTTTCTGCGCGAGGAGACTTCGTGACAACAATTCCGGCAGCCAAGCCGATTATTGGTGATGATGAACGTGCAGCGGTCGATCGAGTGCTCCAATCAGGCATGCTCGCCCAAGGTCCCGAGGTAGCGGCCTTCGAAGCGGAGTTCTCCGAGGTTGTCGCTGGTCGATACTGCATCGCGGTCAACTCTGGAACTTCGGCTCTCCATCTGGCTCTGCTTGCTGCGGGAGTCAGGCCTGGCGATGAGGTCATCGTTCCGTCATTCACATTTGCCGCGACGGCTAACTCGGTGGTTCTGACGGGCGCGACACCGGTGTTTGCCGATATCGATGACTTCTTTTGCCTTGATCCCGATGCGGTCGAGGCAGCGATCACTCCACGCACGCGAGCGATCATGCCGGTCCATCTTTACGGGCATCCTGCCGCGATGGACCGGCTCTCGGCAATAGCTTCTGCGCGTGGATTGCTGCTTTTCGAAGATGCAGCCCAAGCTCACGCAGCAGCCCTCGCAGGGACTCCGGTCGGGGCATTTGGCATTGCGGCAGCTTTCTCGTTTTATCCAACGAAGAATATGACCTCAGGTGAAGGTGGCATGGTCGTCACGGCCGACGATGAAGTTGCCCGTCAGGTGCGTCTCTTGCGCAATCAAGGCATGGAAGTTCGCTACCACAATGAAATCGTTGGCTTCAACACGCGTATGACGGATATCCACGCTGCGATCGGACGGGTCCAGCTGACAAAGCTGGCAGGGTGGACGGCTCAGCGACAGGCGAATGCCGCGGCGCTCGATGCTGGTCTACATGGCGTAATGATTCCTAAGATTGCTTCCGGAGCTACCCACGTGTATCACCAATACACGATTCGTGTGCCAGGTCATGACCGCGAAGCATTCGCTGAGCAACTGAGCGGGCGCGGGGTCGGCACGGGCGTCTTCTACCCGGTGCCCAATCACGAGTTGCTCTCCCTAGCGCGTTATGCGGTCGGAGTAGATCTGCCATGCACGAGCTTGGCTGCGGCAGAGTGCCTGAGCCTTCCCGTGCACCCGTCTTTAAGCGCACAAGATCTCGAACGCATCATTGAAGCGGTCAATGCCGTAGCGAAGGCGGGTGCGTGATGCTCCGAGCTGGTGTTATCGGTCTTGGCGCCATGGGTCGTGCGCATGCTCGAGTCCTCGCAGCTTTACCGGGGGTCGATCTCGTGGCTATCGCTGACCCGGTCGGAGATCCGCTGAACGCGCAAGGGCGCCCTGTCGTCAATTCCGTCGATGAGTTGCTGAATGTTGGTGTCGACTATTGCGTAGTGTCTGTTCCGTCGATTTTCCATCGCTCCGTGGCATTGATACTGGCTGAGGCGGGCGTTCATGCCTTGATCGAAAAGCCGTTATCTCTAGATGTTTCCTCATCAATCGACATCGTTGAGGCGTTCGAATCGCGAGGGGTCGTGGCCGCGGTCGGGCACATTGAGCGATACAACCCGGCGTTGCAGCAAGCACGTGAACGCCTAGCCAATGGAGATCTCGGTGATGTTTATCAGGTCGCAACGCGTCGGCAGGGACCATTCCCACCCCGCATCGCAGATATTGGCGTAGTCATGGACCTCGCGACGCACGATATTGACCTGACCGCCTGGGTGAGTGGCCAGACCTACCAGACCGTCTCTGCGCAGACAGCGCATCGGGCCGGACGTGACCACGAAGATCTTGTGACAATCTCGGCTCGATTGTCGGGTGGGATCATTGCGAATCATTTGATTAACTGGGTCTCGCCAATGAAGGAGCGAGTCACGGTCATCACGGGCGAGCGTGGGGCGTTCGTGGCGGACTCCTTGACAGCTGACCTCTGGTTTCATGCCAACGGATCTGTTGAGACAGTGTGGGACACCGTCGCAGGATTCCGGGGTGTCACCGAAGGTGACGTGGTGCGCTTCGCTTTCCCGAAGCAAGAGCCGCTTCGCGTGGAGCATGAGGCGTTCCGTGATGCCGTACTCGGCACAGGCGACGGGATTGTCACTCTGCGTGAAGGACTAGCGACGATTGGCGTGGCAGAAGCTTGCCTCGCGTCTGCTGGTCAAGGTGGGACTCTTGTACGAGTGGGGGAATGAAGTTGCATGTGCGCAGAGTCGAACTTATCGAACTCAATCACGAGACGATGCTTGCCCTCTCTGTCGGCGATCTAGCAGAAGCGCAAGTCCACTCATCGATTCCGCTTTCCCCCTTTTTCTCGGGCGAGGATCAACGTGGTGTGTGGTTGAGGCGAGCAGAGCAGATCGCCCGAGACCCGGCTGAAGCGCATTGGGTGACTCGCGTGGTGTGGGATCCCGGTCTGGGCAAGGCAGTAGGCCGTGCTGGGTTTCATGGGCGGCCGGATGAATGTGGCATGGTCGAGATTGGTTACGAGACAGATCCGCAGTTCCGACGGCTCGGCTATGCGAAAGCTGCCGTGGCAGCGCTCATCGAGTGGGCCACACTAGAGCCTGAGGTCCGGGTTGTGCGCGCGAGTGTGAGTCCTACGAACGACACTTCCCTACGAATCGTGCGGAATTTCGGGTTCGTGGCCGTATCTGAGCAATGGGACGACGAGGACGGTCTGGAGATCGTTCACGAGATAAATCTCGCGAAACCGGACTGAACTTGGCGCGGTGGTAGGAGCGTATGATTGATGAGTCGGGTGTTATCCCGACAAATCATTGACAAGGACATTTGTGACGAATTCGCACGTGAGCGAACCGGATCCGAGCACAACCCCAGATCCAGAAGCGACGTTAATCGCAGAGGGCGCACCCGATCACGAACTCATCCATGGCGGTCGGCTAAAGCTGACCATGACAGCGCTCATGCTGACGATGTTTCTCGCCGCACTTGATCAGACAATCGTGTCCACGGCGCTACCGCGAATAACCAGCGAACTCAATGGCCTCGCGCAATTGTCGTGGGTCGTCACCGCCTACCTGCTCGCAAGCACTGCCTCCACGCCAATCTGGGGGAAGATCTCGGATTTGTATGGTCGCAAGATCATGCTGCAAGCAGCCATCGTTATCTTTCTGCTTGGCTCCCTGCTAGCCGGTGCCTCGCAATCGATGCTCATGCTCGTCATCACCCGTGGCATCCAAGGCCTTGGTGGTGGCGGTCTCATGGTGCTTGTGATGGCGGTGATTGCCGACATCATCCCGCCACGTGACCGGGGTAAGTTCACTGGTCTATTCGGTGGTGTATTCGCGATCGCAAGTGTTGCTGGGCCACTACTCGGCGGCTTCTTTGTGGATTTCGGCGGGTGGCGTTGGATTTTCTACATCAATATCCCGATTGGTATTGCCGCTTTCCTTGTCATTACCTATGTCTTGCAGGTTCCCAAGAAGCGGGTGGAGCACTCTATTGACTACGTCGGCGCGGTGTTGCTCGTCGCCGGGGTGAGTGCTCTGTTACTTATTTTTGAGTGGGGTGGCAGCCGTTATGAGTGGGGATCACCGACGATCCTGATCATGGGCGCAGGGACTATCGCTCTTCTTGTCGTGTTCGTTTTGTGGGAACTGCGCGTGAAGGAGCCGATAGTTCCGATGGCTCTCTTCCGTAACTCCGTCTTCCGCGGCACCAGCATTATCGGATTCATAGTGGGCTTCGCAATGTTTGGCGCGATCGTCTTCATGCCGCTGTTTCTGCAGTTGGTGCGCGGAGCTACTCCGACGGCAGCTGGCCTTGAGCTTGTGCCCATGATGGCTGGACTCTTGTTGGCATCTATTGTCTCGGGACGCGTCATCTCTGCGATCGGTCGCTACAAGATATTCCCCATCATTGGGACGGCCTTGGCCGCAATCGGGATGTTCTTTTTATCAACGATCAAGATGGATACTCCCTATTGGCAGATCGCGGTGTATCTGTTTATCCTCGGGCTCGGCTTTGGAAACATCATGCAGACGTTGATTCTTGCCGTGCAAAACTCTGTTAACCCTCGGGACGTCGGTGTAGCAACGAGCGGTTCGACATTTTTCCGCTCGATAGGTGGCACCATCGGAACTGCTGTCTTCGGGGCGGTAATGACGAATCGTTTGACTCAGGAGTTAACTAGCGCATTTCCGAACGGCAATGTCGATATCACCGACATTACGAGCGCCATCTCAAAGATCGCATCCTTGCCCACGGAGATAAAGGTGGTGGTACTCGGTGCATTCACCAACGCTCTGGACACTGTCTTCTTGGTCGCTGTTCCTATTCTTGTGCTCGGTTTTATCGTCGCCTTATTCCTGAAGGAAGTCCGGTTACGACGCAGTCATGACGATGCTCCACCGATGATGGTGGAATAACTAGACGAGATGTGACCAGTCCGTCGTCTGGAGAATCGTGCGGGTGCGGGCAAGAAACTCACCCGCATAGGCGCCATCTATGGCGCGATGATCCCAAGACAGTGAGAGCGCACCCATGTGATGTATGCCGATGGTGTCGCCATCGGGCATTTCGACTACTACCGGCTGTTTGCTAATGCCCTCGACACACAAAATTGCGACCTCGGGGGGATTGATGATCGGAGTGCCTGCAATCGTGCCGTAGGCACCCACATTGGTGATGGTGAAGGTACTCCCGGAGATCTGATCCATGCTCAGTTTGCGGTCGCGTGCTCCGTTTGCGAGTTCCTGCATCTGACGCGCGAGTGCTGTGATGCTGAGGTCTTGGGCCGTCCGTACGACCGGAACCATGAGACCGGTGTGGTTGATGTCGACTGCGATGCCAAGGTCGACATTGGGGTGAACGCGTAGGCCCTTATCTTCTACAGATGCGTTCAACTTGGGGTACTCACGTAGTGCCGATGCGACGGCGTAGGCGATGAACGGAAGGTAAGTGAGCGAAAATCCGAATTCGGACTTGAAGGCTGGGTTGCGAGCGACTCGGACGCGAGCGATGTTCTCGTAGTCGACGCTGATGATCGTGGTGACCTGGGGGATCGTGGCGTGCGAGAGGAGCATGCGTTCGCCGGTCTTGGCGCGGATGCCGCTGAACTTCTCCCAATGGCCCTCGATGGTGTTCGGCGGAGTTGTCATTGGGTGTTCTGGGGCGCTCGAGACCATGCGCAATACGTCATCTCTGGTGATGCGTCCCTCGGAGCCGGTGCCACTAATCGTGGCCGGGTCGAGAGAGTGTTGAGCGAGGAGGCGCCGGACAAGGGGGGAGCGAACCCGTGAATCGGTGCGCGGGGCTAAAACGTGATCCATGCGAGTGCCTCCCAAGATTCAGGCCTTCAGTGTAGGCCGCGAGACACGGATAAAAGCGATATTGACATCAGAGTCAACCCCTGATTAGGTGCGAGTGGAGGAGTCATGGAATTTGCCGGGAAAGTTGCGCTCGTGACGGGCGCCAGCCGCGGCTTCGGTATGCGGATTGCTCTCGAGCTTGCCCGCCGCGGTGCCGATGTCGCTCTGGCAGCGCGCACAATAGAAGAAGTGCCCGGCAACCCCCCAGGCACGATTCTCGAAACCGCCCGCCTGATTGAGGCCATGGGGCGACATGCCTTGCCAGTGCAAACCGACCTCGCTGATCACGACGCCGTCATTGCGATGGTTCACACGACCGCGAGTGAACTTGGTGGTGTCGACCTGCTGATGAATAACGCCGGTATGGGCACCCTGGGTGACGTCAGCGAAACGTCGACCGCCGACTGGAACATGATCCTGGCAGTCAACCTCACATCTCAATTCCTCGCGATTCGTGAGGCGGTGCCCTACATGCGGGCCCGGGGTGGCGGCGCAATCGTCAATATGGGCTCCTACCTCGCGCACACGTACCCAGACCCTGCGGACCCGGACCCAGTCGCGGCACTCTCGACCGAGGCTTCCGGACCGGGGATCACGGCCTATGGCGTGACTAAGGCAGCCATTGAGCGACTCACGATCGGCGCCGCCGCAGATCTCGCGAAGGACAACATTCGAGTGAATTGCATCGCTCCGCGATGGACTGAGACAGAGGGACTCAACACGTGGTTCCCATCACTAGACAAGACGCACTGGGAGCGGCCGGAGGACTGGGCAGAAGTAGTCGCGGTGCTGATGAGCAATCGTGCGGACAACCTGAATGGCTGCATCATTGACTCTGCTGAGAAGGAACGCATCCTTGCCGTAGAGCGTGGGCGTTGATCGAGACGAGATGACCCAATCCCCTGCGACAGACGATGTCCACGCAAAACTCGTGGCATATCTGCGCGATGCCATGCCCGAAGTCAGAGATCTCTCGGTCACGCAGTTGCGCCGACTTCCCGAGGGTTGGTCTCGCGAGTGCTACAGCTTCACTCTTGCTTTCGAACGGAATGCGGCGCGAGAGATGCATGACCTCATCCTCCGGCGAGATCCCACCGGCAGCATCATTTACACCGATCGTGCGGTGGAATCGATGGTTCTCAAGGCAGTGCAGGCGGCCGGTATGAGGGTTCCCACTATCTGGTTCCTTGATGCTGAAGGAGGTCCCTTGGATACGCCGTTCATGATCATGGAACGGATGCCCGGCACCTCGTCGCCCGCAGTCTTATATGCCGATGATTACGCCGAACAGCGAGCTGCTATCGGCCGGGAGTTCATTCGACAGCTCGCCACCCTGCACACGATGGACTGGTCGGTTATGGACCTCCCCTTCGCCGATGCACCTTCGGTGGATTCAACTGCAGAGCGGGCTGTTGCGAGATGGGAAAAGATACTGCAGGAACAGCAACTGCAATCGCATCCCTTTCTCACACAGTCCTTGCGTTGGCTTCGCCATAATCTCCCAGTTGCACCGCGAGTTTCGCTCCTGCACGGTGACTATCGAACGGGCAACTTCCTCTTTGAAGCAGACCGGATAACTGCCGTTGTCGATTGGGAGCTCGCCGAACTTGGAGACCCACTGGAAGACCTCGGCTGGGTCTTCAAAGAGCTGTGGATGCTTGGCGACAAGATCTGTGGGTTCTTCGACCGTGAAGAGTTCATCCGCCTGTACGAGGACTTTTCCGGGATTCGTGTCGATCCGGATGCTTTGAGATTCTGGGAAATGTATGCGGAGTTCCGGCACGGAATCATGGCGGTTACGGGGGCTCGGACGATCGTCGACAAGAAATCCGATGAGATCAATTTCTCGATCTCGCATCTCTATCTCGCGCCGCTTGAGAATGAGCAAGCGAAAGTGATGGGGATTTGAGGTGGCCATGAGACCGAGCACCCTCGAACTTCTGGAGAAACTGGACGATGCGTTTCGCAAGCAGATGGTTCCCTCACTAGACAACGATCACGCCAAGGCTCGTGCGGCGATTCTCGTGCAACTTATCGGCCACCTCCATCAGCGCGCACGAATTGAGGGGGAGTGCCTTTGGGTTGAATACATCGAACTTCGTGAGCTACTCGCGGAGTGCGCCCCGGTATTCCCCGCTCTTGATGTCGGTGATGCCTTGGCGGCAGCGGGTGCAGTGATCAGCTCCGATCAGTACCCGTCCATACCGTTGCTGGGGGAGCGTAATGAGATTCTTCGATCCTGCCTTGTTGATGTGATCGCGTCCCTTGACCAGCTGCCTGCGGAGGCGCGAACGGTGTGGGAGGCGCGTGTCTTCGCATATCTGCGCGCGCAACTTGATCGAGATCTGCTGCTCAGCACTTCCCCCGCCCTCGGTGATGCCGCGGGATCCGCAGAACTACCGCTGGTATGAGGTGAATCATGGCTGAAGAGTTTCTGAAGAACGTGACAGATCGTTTTCGCTTAGACGGCAAAGTGGCCGTTGTCACGGGAGCTTCCTACGGGTTAGGAGTATTGTTTGCGGAGACCCTCGCCTCGGCAGGTGCAGATCTCGTGCTCACCGCTCGTTCCCTTGACAAGCTGCAGACCACCAAGGAACTCGTCGAGTCCTATGGCCGCCGATGCATCACCGTGTCTGCTGACATTCGCGTATATGCCGAAGTTGAAGCGGTCATTGATGCTGGTGTGGCGGAATTTGGGCACATCGATGTGATGGTGAATAACGCTGGGATCGGAGATCCCCGCGGCCTGCACTCGGAGATTCTCGAACCAGAGAAGCCAAAAGAGGAGCTCGAAACTGACCTAATTGGCACGTGGTACGGCTGCCGTGCAGTTGCGCCGCGCATGCTTCGACGCGGTCGGGGAAGCATCATCAATATCTCCTCGATGCTGGGCATGGCGGGCTCTGAGCACCGCACGCCTGGGTATGTGACGGCAAAAGCGGGCGTCAATATGCTGACAAAACACCTGGGGTGTGAGTGGGCCGACCGAGGAGTACGGGTTAATGCTCTTGCGCCTAATTACTTCATGTCTGAGGCGACGCGATGGATGTTCGAGCAGAGCGGAATGGATGAGTGGGTCCGCAGTCGTACTCCCATGCGTCGGGCGGGCGACCCGGTGGATCTCGTCGGTCCGCTGCTCTTCCTTGCCAGTGACGCGTCTTCTTATCTCACGGGGACCATCATCCCGGTGGATGGCGGTTGGAGTGCCAGCGCGGGCTACGCGCAGTTGACTCCTCCCTTTGACTCCTGGGACGAAAACAATCAACCGATCGTCCCCGAAGTCTGAAATCCGGCATAAGCGCATACTGATTAAGAAGGGAGGTTTCATGGCGCCAACACGTAGCAACGTCGAACAGTTGATTCGTCAGCGCGCGCAGGAGCACCCGACTGCGGTATGGCTGCATTGGCGTGATGAGACCTACACGTGGAGTGACGTGTTGTCGGCTTCCCAGCGCTTCGCTGTGGGGCTTCGCGAACGTGGTCTTGAGCCAGGTGACCGGGTCGCCGTTCTACTCCCGAACTGCCCTGAGTTCCTGTGGGCTCATTTCGGAATTCTTTTCGCAGGTGGATTGTCCGTCCCCGTTAACACGTCACAGCGCGGGGTAGTGCTCCAGCACATTTTGTCCGACTCCGATGTGAAGTTCGCCGTCTTTGCTGAGGAGCTGCGCGACGTGGTGCTGGGTGCGACCGCAGAATGCGCAAATCTCACGACACTCATCACACTGGGTGGCGACACGGACGCTCGGGTACGCCATTGCGTCGACGATCTTCTTTCAGCAGCTGACGAAATGCTCCCTCCGATAGAACATCCCGGCGGCGTGGGCATCATGTACACATCCGGAACCACAGGGGCGCCCAAGGGAGTCGTGTCGGCCGCCTACGACCTCACTGCTTTGCACATACTCTTGTCGGCTTCGGGGGTCCAGCCGGGAGAAACCATCTATACGCCGCTGCCGCTGTACCACGGCAACGCCTTGACCGTGTCGGCGATCGGGTCGATGCTGATGGACGCCCAACTTGCACTGGGCGAACGCTTTAGTGCTTCGCGGTTCTGGGATGAATGCATTCGCTATCACGCGGTGTCGTTTAATGCTCTAGGTGGAATGATCCCAATTTTGCTCAAGCAGCCGGAGCGACCAAGTGATCCCGACAACCCGGTGCGAGTTGTGCTGAGCGCAGGCGCCCCTTCGGATGACCGATGGCCGCAATTCGAAAAACGTTTTGACGTCAAGCTGGTGGAGTGGTTTGGCATGGTCGATTCACCCGGCAATTTGATCAATCTCGAGGGTCGTGTGGGCAGCATGGGTAAGCCCATGTCAGGAGTCACTTTCTCGGTCCTTGGCGACGATGGTCAAGAAGTGGGCCCGGGGGTTGTTGGCGAGCTTGTTTTCGCACACGACAAGGGTCGTTTGACTTGGTACCACAACAAACCAGAGCTGACCGAGCAAGCCTATTCGGGTGGATGGTTTCATAGCGGCGATCTAGCCGAAACTGACATAGACGGATTCTTTTACTACCGGGGCCGTAAGAAGGAGTCGATGCGACGCAGGGGAGAGAACATCTCGTCCTGGGAGGTCGAGACTTGCGTAAATCGGCATCCGAGTGTCGTGGAGTCGGCCGCCTTCGGAGTGCCTTCTGACATCGGCGAAGATGAAGTAATGGTCGTGATTGTTCCTCAGCCTGGCGTGACCATTCACCCGGAGGAAATCATTGCGTGGTGCTCTGAGCATCTCGCCTACTTTGCCGTTCCACGATATGTGGAATTTATCGACAACCTGCCGAAAACCGACACTCAGCGGGTGCAATACGGAGTTCTCAAACAGCGTGGTCGGACGGAAAACACATGGGACCGTGAAGCCTCTGGCGTCACGGTCGTGCGGAGGTAGCGGTAATGCGTGACGTGTATGTAGCCGGTGTGGGCATGACCAAGTTTGGGCGACAGCCTGACCGAAGCCTTCGCGACCTGTCCGAGGACTCGGTGGGTACTGCGATCAAAGATGCCGGTGTTATTCCGAGCGATATTCAGACGGTCTTCTTCGGCAATGCGATCGCAGGACTGATGACTGGTCAGGAAATGGTGCGTGGCCAGTCTGCCTTGCGAAATATCGGAGTGCTGGGTGTCCCCGTCATCAACGTCGAGAACGCATGTGCCTCGGCCTCAACTGCGTTCAATCTCGCATATCAAGCGGTTGCCTCCGGAGCTGTCGATGTAGCGCTGGCTGTTGGCGCGGAAAAAATGTCTCATCCAGACAAGAATCGTGCCAAAGAGGCTCTCGCCACGGCGTGTGATCTCGAGGAACTGGCCGAAGTCGAGGCGCGGCTAGGCGCTGAAGCAGGGGGCGAGAGATCCTTTTTCATGGATCTCTATGCAAACACGGCCCGGGACTACATGGCGAAAGCCGGGGCGACGGCTGCGGACTTCGCGGCGGTGTCCGTGAAGAACCGATTCCACGGTTCCTTCAATCCGCACGCCCAGTTCACAACGTCTGTGACACTCGAAGAGGTCATGGGCGCACGCATGATCATTGATCCGCTTACATTGCTGATGTGTTCGGCGATTGGTGACGGATCCGCGGCCGTCGTTCTCACGTCGGCAGAGCGCGCGCCCAGTGACCGGCCTCGAGTTCGCATCGCTGCCACCGTGATGAAGTCCGGATTCGGCACTGTCGGTACAGCCCCACATGATATGGCAGCTCGTCGCGCTGCTCTGGAAGCGTATGACATCTCAGGTTACGGACCTAGTGATTTCCACGTGGTCGAGTGTCACGATGCCGCCGCGCCTGCCGAACTCGTTCTATATGAAGAACTCATGCTTTGCGGAGAGGGCGGTGGCGCCGAACTCCTTCGGTCAGGCGCAACGCGACTTGGCGGGCGCATGCCCGTCAACACAAGTGGTGGATTGCTGGCCAAGGGACACCCAGTGGGGGCTTCCGGATGCGCACAGATTGTCGAACTCAGCGAGCAGTTGTGGGGGCGTGCAGGTGCACGTCAGGTGGAAGGTGCGCGAGTCGCACTTGCAGAGAACGGCGGAGGATGGATCGGTAGTGACTCGGCAGCGGTGGTCGTCACCGTGCTCGAACGCCAGTAACGGCAAAGGGAGCCTCAATGGAATTCAAAGAAGTTGTCGGCACTCGCCGCTCGATGCGGTTCTTTGCCCCGTACCGGCAGGTCGAACCGGAGAAAATCCAAGTGATCCTGGAGGCGGCAAATCGCTCGTCTCGCTCGATGAATGCCGATTACGTCAAGGCGGTCGTAGTTAACCGCGACGACTTGACCCCGGAGATGCGTGACTCCTTGCGTAATCCCACGACGTCGCTTGACCTAGATCTTGCGCCGGTCTACATCATGTGGTTTATCAACCTGAAGTACGCCGATGGAACCAAGGAGCGTCTTAAGGAGCAGATCGACCATGGCATTCTGGCTGCGAGTCACGGCTGGTCACATGCCTATGTTGACGAAGTTATCCAGAAGACAGTTATTGAGAAGATCACCGGTGATGATTTCCGTCTTAACTGGATGGGCGCCATTGAGGCCGGCCAGGCGATTGCTAACTCGCTTCTCGCTGCCTATGACGAAGGTCTGGGCGCGTGCTTGCATAACTTCACAGACACCGAAGTACGCAAAATGATGAATATCCCCGACCATTGGCGACGAGCGTGGCTCATGCTTGTGGGATATCCGCTGGGGGACAAGGCTGACGGTGGACAACGGCCACGTCGACCATTGTCGGAAAACTTCTTTACCTTCAAGGGCGATCAACTCGAGCCGTTGCAGGAGGATCCAGCCGTGACCCAGCGGCTTCGAGAGACGCGGATGATCCAGGAGCCGAGTCCGCTGCCCTACCGACACAAGGAGATCCGCGGATTTGCGCGGATGCTCGGATTGCCTGAGTGAGGAGCGATATGACTACTGCAGAAGAACTCATGACCGACCCCACCGTCGTTCGGTGGTTGCGCAGCGCCGGATTTTCGACGGAAACTCCAGCTGAGCAACTTGCGCAGGTGCACATGCTGGCCTCCTTTTGTAACCACGAAGGCAAAATGCCACAAGAGATCTTGGACACCTGCCTGCTGGAGAAGACAGACGATGGTCAGTACGAGATCAGCATTAAGGGCCGTCGCTTGGTAAATGCCGCCATAGATGATTTCGCGGCCACGCTCGGACTGTCGAAGCACTATGAGATCGCTGCAGGCAACTCGATTCGGGGATTCCTTGTTCACAATGGGGTGCTCATCCAAGGTAAGCCGTCGGTTCCGTGACCGACGTTCAGCGCCTGAGGTGTCTTGCCAAGACTGTGGATGGCAGGCCACCTCAATCGGTAATTGATCGTGTTGCCGCCTTAGCTGGGGTCCTTCAGATCGAGTGGTGGACGGCTCGTGTTGTCCCGCAGCCTGAAGACGTCAAGAACTCCCTCAATGCCTACACCGGCGTGCTGGATGTCTTTACCGAGTCACCCGAGGTCATCGCTGAATCCGTTCTCCCGATCCTTGAGGGTGAATTGGGTGGAGTATTTTCGTTCCTGCGGGGTGTCGTCAGTGACGCCGAGCCTGAGTACGACCTGCTTCGGGAGACCCCACCGCAACACATCCCTTATCAGCATCTGCCCATCGCGTGGAAGCACGGGCATGGTCCAGAGCGGCGCGAGCCAACGGGCAACGATCTATTTCGCTACACGTACTTCTTCGCCTACCGCTCGGACGTGTCTTGGGAGGACGGCGAGGACTGGTACCT
>WLOK01000023.1 GCA_009699315.1 Actinomycetota bacterium | reverse complement strand
CGTCCCAGGGGGCCGTAGAAGCCCATCATCCAACTCGGCAGCCAGGAAATTGGGGTGCCTGATGCCTCGAGCAGCATCGCCGCGAGCGAAGCCGCCCCAAAAAGCACCACGATGATGATGGGTAGCCGACGAAGTACGCGCACCTTGCGAGCGAGGAGCCAGCCGATGAGCAGCAACGCAGGGAAGACGAGGTAGAACTGTTCCTCAACCGACAGTGACCACGTGTGCAACAGCGGGTTGAGATCGGCGGCAACGTCGAAATAGCCACCCGTGGTCGCATAGATGACAAAGTTAGCGACCATCGCCATGGCACCAAGGCCGGTGGCAGCCGCGTTTTGCTGAGAGCCGAATGGCGGGAGTATGACTAGGGCGGCAAGCACCGTCAAAGTCACCATGGTTGCCAGCGCTGGGCTCAGGCGCTTGAAACGCCGGAGGTAGAACGCGCCCAAGCGAATGTGGCCGCTCGAGTTCCATTCGCGGTGCAACATTGCGGTGATCACGAAGCCGGAGATCACGAAGAACACATCGACGCCGACAAAGCCGCCAGGGATCGGTAGGCCGGCGTGAAAGGCCACGACCACGCCCACCGCGATCGCTCGAAGTCCCTGGATATCGAGGCGCCGGTTGCGATCGTTGCTCACCCGACAAACCGTACCTTGGCCGCCTTGTGTCGCGCGAAATTGACCCATGAAAGGATCAGGCATGCCCGTCGTCTACCTCGTCCGCCATGGTCAAGCGTCTTATGGTGCGCAGGACTACGACGTTCTCTCGCCTATTGGCCATGAACAGAGCGCAATCGTGGGACGGGAGTTGCAGCGTCGTGGAGTCGTGTCTCCTCAAGTTGTCTGTGGCGACTTGGTGAGGCAGCGCAATACGGCAAACGGCATCATTGATTCCGTCGGTTTCGAGTCGACGGTGGCCATTGATCCACGTTGGAACGAGTTCGACCACCCCGACATGCCGCTGCCGACGACTGGTGCGGGCGACAGTTTTGAATTCCAGCGACGTCTCGACGCGGCGTTAGAAAGCTGGGTTCGCAAGGACAACCTCGATGGCTGGCGTGGTTTTCAGAATGATTCTGTGGATGCGCTCATGGATTTTGCTGGCTCGCTGGGTTCTGGCGCCACGGGCTTGGCGGTGACATCAGGTGGCGTCGTATCTGCGATTGTCTCGCGCATCTGGGGCCTTGATGCGCAAGGGACAGTGCGCATAAATCGCGTAGTCGCAAACACGTCTCTGACGTCGATCGTTTTCGGTCGTCAAGGGATGAATCTCCTCAGCGTGAACGACCACTCGCACCTTGCGGGAAATGGGGATTTGCTGACCTACCGGTAGGGCGTTAGGCAGAGGGATTAAGTGCGAGGGTGCATAGCGTCCATGCCGCTGCGCCATGCGTCGGCCGGGACCACGCCATCCTCAACTGGAACAACTCGGTAGGGATAGCTTGCGGGCGGAAACGTGAGCGAAAAAATCGGATGTCCATCTGGGCGGAGTTCACTCACGAGTGAATCCGCTCCCCATGCAGTGATCCAATTGCCATTCGCCAGCCGCCGAGTACTGCCACAGCACACCGATCCCTGTGTGAGAGTCGGGTCAGTGAGTGATTCCACGATTTCCGCGGTGCCAGCTACCTCATCGATCTGAAATCGCAGAACGCGCGCCTTCCGCATCGTCAAGGATCCGTTGTCGTGCAGTGTGAGATCTCCGTTGGGTATGAGTCGAGCGTCGTGCTGGCCGCTAATGAGCCGTTCACTCACGTCGAAACCATGCGCATCGACAACTAACTTCGGTGGATTTACGGTTTTCGCGCTTGCCCAACTCTTGGTGCCCCCTAGGCGCCAGAGGATGTCTCCGGTTGAACGTGAGATCTTGAAAACGCTGTTGAGATTGCGGGCCGACACGATGATGTCCTTCCCGTCCATGGCCACGGAATTGAGATGAACGACGTCCCACGCCCCGCCATCTCTTTGTGCTCCAGTCACGCTCTCACTGAGCCAGTTGCCCGTGGCTGACACGGGGATGTGATCGCGGCCATTCCATGTCCACAGCACAGTTCCGTCGGGCGCCAACTCCACAATCTGCCCATCAATGATTTTGTCGGCGGCCCCACCACCGTATGGCCTCATATCCACACACTGGCGGGGATTGCTGGCACAAGGGCGAGTCACATTACGAATCGCGTATGTCGTCCCGTGCCCGCTGGGCTGAATGTCATGCCGGTCCGCGGACCAGCCCGTCTCTTTGATTCGTCCGTTTAGTGTGCTGACGCGCAAATGGGATCCGCTCATCCAGGAGACCGCTCGCGGCGCGCTCATGTTGACGCTCGCCAGCTCTGCACGCGACCAAAGTCTTAGAGACGTGGGTCGTCCTGCCGGGTCGTTGTACCACCACACCGGTGTGCCATAGGAGTCAACAACGTAGGCGTAACTACGATCACGAGGGCCGATTGCCATGTCGCCGAGGTACCACTGCGCTGAACCTTTACCCGAAGCTACGAAATGCGGAAAATCGGCAGGCAAACAGCGAATGGAGACGAGGCGTGTGTCTCCGCCACGCACGATAAGGACCTGCGCGCCCTGGCCCGGCGTGAGCGACACAAACCGACCAGAGGATCCGCTGACAGGTGGACGTCCATCGATTCCTACCCGCAAACCAGCCGGTGTGGACGCGGTGATGTGGACTGCGCAAGGCTGTTCAGGATTGCTTTGTCGAACGACATAGTGTGCGATCGATGGATCAAAGGAGGGGGTCAACCCCGGGGCAGCCAGCACGACCTGGTTCCAGGAGGGGAGAGCAGCGGCGCTAATGGAGGGCGCATCAAGCGTCAGCGCCACGATTGCGGCGCCTGTAGTTATTGCGCTAAGAGATGCAAGGAGCTTCCATGGTCTGACCACGCGAGGCAGCCTTACGCAAGCACGAGAGTGTGTCCACCCGCGAAGGCGTGGGGGGAAGGTGAAACTACTCGGCCGTCGTTGTTGGGCTTAGCAGGTGAGTCTCGTCGTACACCTCGACGGCCTTGGGGCGCAGCACTTCCTCGTGGCGGGACCAGTGGTGCCCGCAGAAGAGCAAATCTCCAGATGGCAACACGACACGGACGTAGGCCTGCGCGCTGCAACGGTCGCAGCGATCTTGAGCAGTGAGCTTCGTAGGTGCCAGCGTCTGGGTCATGTGCTCAGCCTCCTGGTAAGTAGTGCCGGTATCGGTCGGTGTACCTGTAGTAACAGTCTTACATCCCAGCATTGTTCCCGCTGATTGAGACTAATCGTGTCTTTTAGGTGTGACACCAAAGTTACAGGTGGGGCCACAGTGATGTGACCCCCATCACATTGCCTAATCAAGGGCTGTTTTCGGGCGGCGTGGCCCCCCTGCACGAGGTGGTTGCGTCGGTAGAGTCGACTGGCCATGGCAGCCGAACCCAAATCCCGCGCCCGAGCGAAGGCCGCTGCGCCCGAGGGCGGGTCGTACTCTGCAAAGAATCTTGCGGTGCTCGAGGGCCTCGAGGCCGTACGTAAGCGTCCCGGTATGTACATCGGCTCTACTGACCATCGTGGCCTCATGCATTGCGTCTGGGAGATCATTGATAACGCCGTTGACGAGGCGATTGCAGGCCATTGCAAGCTCATTGAGGTAGAACTCCAGCCTGACGGGTCTGTGTCTGTGAGTGATGATGGGCGAGGCATCCCTGTCGATGTTGAGCCGCGCACCAAGTTGACGGGCGTTGAAGTCGTCATGACCAAACTTCATGCCGGCGGCAAGTTCGGTGGTGGGTCTTACGCGGTCTCAGGCGGCCTGCATGGCGTCGGTGCGTCGGTGGTCAACGCCGTCTCTTCGCGGCTAGATGTCGAAGTCGACCGTGGAGGCTCCACCCACGCGATGTCTTTCCGGCGCGGAACTCCCGGTGCATTTGATGGCGAGGGACCCGACGCCGAATTCACTAAGCGCAGTGGCCTCACGGTGGCGGGCAAGGTGCCCCGTGGTCGCACAGGCACGCGAGTGCGGTGGTGGTACGACCAACAGATTTTCATCAAGGACGCTGCGTACGACTTCGATCTCATGCGCGCCCGCGCGACCCAGTCGACATTCCTCGTGCCGGGGCTCACGATCACGCTGACTGACTCGCGCGATCCCAGTGACATCAAGTCAGAGACTTTTCAGCACAAGGGTGGCATCGCCGAATACGTCGAGTCCATTTCCTCGGGTGAGGCGATTTGTTCGGTGGTGCGCTTGCAGGGTGTTGGCAAGTTCCACGAGACGGTGCCGGTGCTTGACTCCAAAGGTCACATGACGCCGACTGAGGTTGAGCGCGAAGTGACCGTCGATGTGGCGATGCGTTGGGACTCTGGATACGACACAGATATGCGTTCGTTCGTCAACGTGATCGAGACGCCTAAGGGCGGCACCCACATTGCTGGTTTTGAACGGTCTTTGGTCAAGGTTGTGAACGAGCAATTGCGCGTCGCCAAGGCGCTTAAGGCGAGCGAGGACAACGTCACAAAGGACGACATCCTTGAAGGACTCACGGCCGTGGTGACGGTGCGCCTAGCGGAGCCACAATTTGAGGGTCAGACGAAGGAAGTTCTTGGGACGCCAGCGGTCAGTCGCATCATGGGGAACGTTGTGGCCAAGGAGCTCACCTCGTGGTTTACCACTCCACCGCGTGGCGAGAAGGCCAATGTGCGCATGGTTCTCGACAAGATCGCCAACGCCATGCGAGCGAGGGTTGCGGCTCGTACGCACCGTGACACGCAACGACGCAAGACGGCTCTCGAGTCCTCCGCACTCCCGGCCAAGCTTGCGGATTGTCGCGCGAATGATGTTGAGCGGACTGAACTATTCATCGTGGAGGGCGACAGTGCGTTAGGGACCGCGAAGGTAGCCCGCAATGCGGAATACCAAGCGCTACTGCCGATTCGAGGCAAGATTCTCAACGTCCAGAAGTCATCTCTCTCCGACATGCTGAACAATTCCGAATGCGCATCAATCATCCAGGTTATCGGCGGCGGCTCTGGCCGTTCCTTCGATCTTGAGGCAGTGCGCTACTCGAAGATCATCGTCATGACTGACGCTGACGTCGACGGAGCGCATATTCGCTGTCTGTTACTTACTCTCTTCCATCGTTATCTCACCCCATTGCTGGAAGCCGGGCGGGTTTTCGCAGCGGTCCCACCTTTGCACCGCATTGAAGTGATCAATGCCGGCTCGAAGGCCAATGACGTAATTTATGCCTACAGCGACGGCGAGATGCACGCGATTACGGCGGATCTGAAGAAGAAGGACCGCAAAATTAAGGATCCAATTCAACGCTATAAGGGCCTCGGCGAGATGGACGCTCATCAGTTGCGCGAAACCACAATGCAGCCGGGGCTACGCACGCTTCGTCGGGTCACGATGTCTGACGCGGCGGCTGCGACTGGGGTATTCGATTTGCTCATGGGCTCAGATGTTGCTCCCCGCAAGGAGTTCATTGTCGAGGGGGCTGCGTCTCTCGAGCGTTCTCGGATCGACGTCTGAGCTCGCATGGATGTTAATGCTGCTCTGCAACGCGAAATAGCGGGCGAGCAAGGTGTCGCGGATAGCTTGTATTCCCGACTCGATGCGGTCCGCGAGCGTACAAGTACTGAACTCGAGCATGCCCGTAACGACATCACCACGGGTACCCCTGCCTCGCGGGTTGAGCGTGAGGCGTTCGTGCGGATGTACGCCGACCGTCTCGCGGCCCTGCTCGCAGCCGAAGAGCGACTGGTGTTCGGACGACTTGACCTCGAAGGGGGCGACATCCGGCATATTGGGCGGGTGGGGCTCGCGGACGACTCCCAGGTGCCCTTGTTGACAGATTGGCGGGCTCCAGCGGCCGAGGCGTTTTATCAGGCCACCGGAGCGCACCCGATGGCTGTCGTTCGCAGACGTCACATCGTCACACGCGGTCGCACTGTCACGGGTGTGGAGGACGACGTACTCAATATCGATCACGCAAGTGACGTAGAGGTTTTGGGGTCGGGTGCACTGCTTGCGGCGCTCGGGGCCAAGCGCACTGGCCGGATGCATGACATCGTGGCCACAATTCAAGCAGAGCAGGATCGCATCATCCGCTCGCAGCTTGGGGGAGTGCTCGTCGTCGAAGGCGGACCCGGTTGTGGCAAAACGGTCGTAGCGCTTCACCGGGCGGCGTTCCTGCTATATACGCACCGCGATCGCTTGCAGCGCAACGGCGTACTGGTTGTGGGACCCAATCCACTCTTTTTGCGCTATATCGAGCAGGTTCTACCCGCGTTGGGTGAGACGGCGGCCGTGCTGGTCAGCATGTCGACATTGTTACCCGATGTCGTTGCAACAGCCGTTGATTCTGATGAGGTTGCAGCGATCAAGGGTGACATTCGCATGGCAGAAGCCGTGCGCCGGGCGGTTCGGCGGCGCCATCGTGTGCCGGAGCGTGGCATCGCGTTAGACGTGCACGGAACGCGCATCGTGATGACACCAGCAATGGTCACCGCGTCGCGTGATCGTGCTCGCGCCGATCATCGGCCGCATAATGTGGCTAGGCGAACCTTTGTGATCTCGCTGCTGGATCGTCTAGCGACGGCACTTGCAGACGCGCGTAATCAGGATCGCGATAACAACTACGAGATTCTGATTGAAGATTTGCGTAGCGCGTCCGACGTGCGCCGCGAAGTGAATCTATGTTGGATGCCACTGAGCCCCGAGCGTCTCATCGCCGAGCTCCTGGCGGATGTGTCCGTCCTTCGCGAATGTGCGAAATTTCTCTCGCCCAAGCAAGCAGAAGCGCTCGTGCGTTCGTCGGGTTCGGCGTGGACCCAATCAGATGTTCCGCTTCTCGATGAGGCTGCCGACCTGCTGGGATCCGATGGCGAAGAAGAGCGTCGGCTGGCCGCGCTTGCTTCGGCTGAACGCCGGGTAGATCTCGAATACGCACAAGGTGTTCTGGAGATGACGGGCATGGGTGAAGGAGTGACTGCAGACCAGGTTGTCGATCGTTACTCAGCTGAACGGTCACTACTCTCCGTAGCGGAGCGCGCTGCGGGGGATCGCGAGTGGGCCTACGGGCATGTTGTGGTGGACGAGGCCCAGGAACTCACTCCGATGGCGTGGCGCTCGATCATGCGACGTTGCCCCTCCCGCTCTATGACGATCGTCGGCGATCTTGCGCAGGCGTCTTCGGCAGTGGCGCCGCGCTCATGGGGTGCCGCGCTGGAGGGCTACTGCGGTGATCGCTGGCGAGTGGAGTCATTGACGGTCAATTACCGGACACCGCAGCCGGTGATGGCACTTGCCGAACGGGTCCTACGCGCGTCAGGTGAGGGTTCTGCCTCTGTGCAGTCGGTTCGCGAGGGTGACGATCCGTTCTTCGGTCCGGCTGACTCATTGATGGAGGTTGTCCGTCGCGAAACCGCCGCGGCAGACGTGGGACGCATGGCGATTCTCGTGGCGGAGCGTGACCGCGAGGCCGTAGCTGCTCTTCTCGCCGCGGCGATCGGCGAAGCTCTCGTGGGCGTTGGTTTGCAGGCTCTCGATCGCGAGGTATCTGTGTTGACGGTACGAGAGTCGAAAGGTTTGGAGTTCGACGTTGTTGTGCTCTTCGAGCCTGATGCGATGGTCGCGAGTTCTGGTAGACCCGGCAGCGACCTCTATGTTGCGATTACCCGCACCACGCAGCGTCTGTACATCCTGCACTCGCGGGCTTTGCCACCGGGTTTCTTGAACTAAATTATGGAGATGGTGACCGTCGAGCCTTCTGGCACCATGGTGCCCGAGTCCGGTGTTTGGTTGTAGACACGATTCAGGGGAGTGACGTCGCCCTCTTGTACGTCGGCCACCAGACCGAGACCCTCGAGCGCAGCGATTGCTTCCTCGCGCTGCATGTCGATCAGGTACGGAACTTCCACGAGCGGCGGGCCCTGTGAGACAAGGATCGTGACGGTTCCCCCATAGGAGACTTCGTTGCCCGCTATCGGGTCTGATGAAACCACCAGACCCTCGGGGACGTCACGTGAGTAGTCCTTCGTCTTCTTGACGACGAGGCCGAGGCCTTCTAGTTCGGCCTTGACCTCATCGAAGGCGCGCCCCGTGACGTCGGGAACGACGACGGGCTTGGGTCCCTTAGACACGATCAGGGCAACTGCTTCGCCCGGCTTGAGGACTTCACCGGAAGCTGGCTCGCTTGCGACGACCAGACCTGTCGCCATGGTCGAGTCGAATCGCTCCTTGACTTCCCCGAGGGTGAGCTTGGCTTTCGCAAGTGCTGCAGACGCCTCCTCCGGCGTCATCCCGGCCATTTGCGGCACCTCGTAGCGCTCCGGGCCAAGCGACACTACGCCTGTCACGGTTGCGCCCTCCGGGACGCTAGCGCCCGACAGTGGATCGATAGAAATGACGAGGCCCTTAGGGACAGTTTCGCTAAACGCTTCTGTGCCGGCGACAAACTTCAGCCCAACGGAGTCGAGTGCCTTTTGCGCGCCGGCTTCGGTCTGCCCTACTACACCAGCGGGAATGAGTACGGTCTTGCCTGGACCATTCGCGAAGTACCAGCCGGCACCCGCTGCACCCGCAATTGCGGCAATTAAAATCACGAGACCCACGACAAGTGGCCATCGGCGCCTGCGTCGACGGGGGATGATGGCGGGTGCAAAGGCCGTGGGTGCGGCGACTGCATGTGGCAATGGCTCGGCGACGTGTGCCGTTCGCGGTAGCACAGCGGTGTGCTGGATGGTGCTCGTGAGTGGCCGCGGCGCTGGGAGCATGTCGCGCACTCGACGTACGTCTGCCAACATCGCGCGCGCATCCGGGTACCGCGAATCCGGATCGCGCTGTGTGGCGGCGAGCACAAGTGCATCCACCTCGGGTGGAATTCCTGCGCGCACGGACGAAGGAGCCGGCATTGCCGAGTTGACGTGTTGGTAGGCGACGGAGAGTGGTGAATCGCCTGTGTAGGGGACGACTCCCGTGACGACCTCAAAGAGACAGACGCCCGTTGCATAGACATCCGATCGCGCATCTGCGACCCCAGGATCAACCTGTTCGGGCGCGAGGTAGGCCACCGTGCCGATGAGCACACTGCGCGTCGTCACTGTCTCATCGGATACAGCACGTGCGAGCCCGAAGTCGGTGACTTTCACCTGCCCATCGTCGGAGATGAGGATGTTCTCTGGCTTGATGTCGCGATGTACGAAGCCCTGCTCGTGGGCTGCGGCCAGGGCCAGTAGGACGGGCTCGAAGATGGCGAGCGCCTGCTCCGACGTGAGGGGCCCGTCGTTGCGCACAATGTCGCGTAGGGTCTGGCCGTCCACAAGCTCCATTGCGAGCCATGAGAGTTCGCCATCTTCGCCCTGATCAAAAATCGACACCACGTTGGGGTGCGCTAGGCGGGCAGCGGAGCGCGCTTCACGCTGGAAACGTGCTCGGAACGTCGGGTCATCTGACATGGATGCGTGCATGACCTTGAGTGCGACGACTCGGTCCAAGCGGGTGTCGACGGCCTCGTAAACCGTGGCCATCCCGCCGCGGGCGATCCGCTCAAGGATGCGGTAGCGCCCATCGACGGTTCGACCGATGAGGGGATCGTTGCCGGGCTCCATAGCGACTCCAGTCTAGGTCGGGCAGACGTACGAATCCGGCTCGGCGCGCGGGGGGTTCATGAGGGAGGATGACCCGGTGAGGTATTCGTACATCGGCGTCCTTGCCTTCATCCTCGTCGGGACTCTGTGGCTCGAGGTGCTCCTTCGCACGCGGGTCCTTCGCCGCTGGCGGCGGCTGGCGTTGAGCATCGTGCCTGTCGCTGTGCTCTTTTGCTTGTGGGACATCTACGCCATTGCGTCAGGTCATTGGGACTTCGACATCGCGCAAATCACCGGCGTTTACCTGCCAGGCGACCTCCCTATCGATGAAGTCCTGTTCTTTGTCGTGGTGCCACTCGCGGGCATTCTGGCCCTCGAGGGGGTGCGCTCGGCAAAGCGTGGGCGTGCGGGTTGGGAAGCCGGCGATGAGGGTGATGCGTCATGACCTACACAGCCTTGGCGATTCTCGGGTGCGTGGTCGTGGTCGCGCTCGACCTATGGGCATTCCGAACTCGGTTAGTGACTCGCAAAGTGTTTTGGACTGCCTATGCCATCATCGTGTTCTTCCAGTTACTCACCAACGGTGTGCTGACCGGGCTGCGTATCGTGCGCTACAACGACGACGCGATCATCGGCTCGTCAACTCCGGGCACTTTCGGCAATGCCGTCAATGCGCCGCCGCCATTTTTTGGCGATGGTCGAATCGCCTACGCGCCCATTGAGGACTTGTTCTTCGGTTTCGCGCTTGTCACGTTGACTTTGGTCCTGTGGATATGGCTGGGTAGGCGCGGCGTACAACGCGATCCCCAGTCAGGCCCCCCTCTTTTTCCTCGACGTCACCGTCCGTCGCGCTAACCTTCACTTTTATGGCTACGCAAGGTGACGTCGAAGGAAAATTGAGCTAGAGGCGCGATTCGTAGTCGGCGATGAGGTCTCGTAGTGCGACTTCCAAGGCATCGCACACCTCGCCGAGTTCGACCAGATCGAGTCGGCGTTCACCGCATTCGTACTTGCTGACGAAACTTTGGGGCCGATCGAGTCGCTCGGCGAGTTCTACCTGAGTGAGTTTGCGGTCAAGACGAGTCGCGCGTAGAACAGCACATAGAGCTTCCTGCTGAGGAGTTCCCTGTGAACGCGGCATGTCTCCATCCCAAACGGGGATGGGGGTCCAACCCAAAAGAGGTTAGTAGTCCGTGTCGTGGCGAGTGCTGCTACCGAGCACGCTTGGCGCGAACCCAGGCGCGGCCCGCAACGGCAAGTCGGCGACGCAAAGGCACAGTCGCGCGCTTGACGAACACGTCGTAGTTCTGCTTGGCCACTTCATCGACGATCCCGCAGTACAGGATGCGAGCCGCCTCGATGCATGGTTGCGATTCGGGACTGAGCATCGCGATGCCGGGGCGTGAACGCTCTTCGAGGAACTTCACGCGTGCGATCTGGTCCGCGATGGCGGCTTTGACTTCTGGCGTCGCGACACGTCGCTGGAGTACCTCGCGCGTCACCCCGTGCGTCGCGAGTTCTTCGAGCGGTAGGTATATGCGTCCGCGATCGAGGTCCTCGTTGACGTCGCGGATGAAGTTGGCCAGTTGGAATGCGACGCCAAGGTCTAGCGCTCGGTCGTACGCCTCCAGAGATGTCGGTTCGAGAATAGGCACCATTTGTAGGCCGATGACAGCCGCTGAGCCGTAGACGTATTCGTACAAATCGTTGTAGGTCTCATAGTGCGTGACGGTGAGATCCATTCGCATCGAATGCAGGAACGCCTCGAAGTGCTCGCGTGGAATCTCCCAGCGCAACACTGTGTCGACTACGGACCGACACACGGGATCCTCCGAGTGTCCGCGTGCGAGGTCTGCCAGAAACGCATCACCCCAGCGCCCGAGCCAGTCAGCCTTCTCCTGGTCGCTCAAGGTAGAAGCGAGGTCGTCCACGATTTCATCGGCGTATCGGGCGAATCCATAGAGCGCATGTACGTAGGGGCGTTTGGCGGGCGGTAGTAGCAGTGTGGCGAGGTAATAGGTCTTGCCATGTTTGGCATTGAGTTCGCGACACAGTTCATATGAATCACGCATACGAGGGTCGTGGATGCCCGCTGCAGCTAGCTCGCGCTTGCTCATGATGCGCCCACAAAGACCATCTGTTTGGCGCGAGCACGCGAAGGATCATCCACCGGCAGCATGCCGTGCGAGACCGGTCCGCCGAAGACCAGCTGACGTTCTCGTGGGCTCGCCAGAAGCACTAAACCAATCAGGATAAAAGCGGCAATAATGGAGATGCCATCGCTGAATTCCAAAAGGTTGTCAGAGGTCGAGCTGCTCTCGGCAATTCCGTGGATAGCGAATCCAGCAGTGAGGAAGATAACCACACGCAATTCATTGCGGCTGAGTCCAGTCGCGGCGAATAGTGGCAATGACCACAGCAAGTACCAGGGCTGAACCACAGGCCCGAGCGCCACGATAGCTAGAAGTGCGAACGCAGCACCACGAACAACACTTCGTCCCTGTGGGCGTACGCACAGCCACGCAGTGATCACCAGTGCGACAAGAATTCCGATGACGCGGAATATCAGGACAGTACCGTCGTTAGTCGCGACTAGTCCCGTGAGCTGAAGTAGTCCGCCCGCCAGCATGCCTAACGCGGTCATTGGGGAGAGCCAGGTGCGCACCTCGCCGGGAGTCGTGAGCGCGTTGATCCATCCGAGGCCAACTCCAGCGATTAATGACAAGATTGCGAAGACAACCGCGGTCACGCCCACTGTGGCGACCCAGTACCCGACGCGCTTGGGCCAGGTGGCCCGCACGCCCGCCCACAGCAGCCCAATGAACGGCATAGCCAGAAGGGCGATGGGTTTGACGGTTCCGGCAAGTCCCACGGCTGCAGCACCAAGCATGCCGCGTCCTTCCGCTGCGAGTGCGAGTCCTGCGACTACTAGCCCGACCATGAGCGCGTCATTGTGCGCGGCCGCCACAAAGTGCATAAGTACGAGCGGGTTGAGTACGCCGATCCAAAGGGCACGCGCCGGGTCGATGCCGTGCATGAAGGCAAGTCGTGGAACGTAGACGGCCATTAGCGCGACGCCGAGTAGCGCGACCAACCGAAAAACGAGCGCTGAGAGAGTGGGCTGGTTCTGAGCGAAGTTTGCAACACCTCTCTCCACCATGAGGAAGAGCGGTCCGTATGGGGTCGGAGTTTCTGCCCACATCGGGTCAACACCGTCTTGGAACCAGCCGGGAATCACAGAGACACCGGTGCTGTACGGGTCGAAGCCGGCGTCAATCAGTCGTCCCTGTGCGAAATACGAGTAGACATCGCGACTAAACAACGGTGGGGTCACCAAGAGCGGCAGGGTCCACGCGATTAAGACTGCCCACATACGTGAGGTGTTTAAGCGAAGGCCGGAGAGCAGGTCGTAGCCGAGGACCAGCCAAGCTTGCAGAAGCAGAGCGACCCCGATGAAGATGAGAACGCGCGAGAGAATCGTGCCCGCGGTAGTCCCGCGAAGGAGTTCAATGTAGGACCAGTTGAGCATCCCACTGCTCAACGGTAACCAGCCGACTCCGAGTGCGCCCAGGGTCAGGATCGCCGATCCAATAAAGCCGGGCACGCCGTGACGCAGTAGAACCTGACGCAAGGAGTCTGGAGCGGACGATGCGGTGGCCACGGCTCAAGAGTAACGGGCGTGAGCCCTAACGGATTGCGCGCGAGACGTAAGGCACGGGGCCAGTGATGCGTTCTGCGGCGAGACGGCCGGAGATGAGGACCATGGGCACACCAACGCCGGGAACTGTGCCTGAGCCCGCGAAGACCACGTTGTCGCCCCAGATATTCGACGGTCGAAACGGCCCGGTCTGTAAAAAGGAGTGCGCCGAGGCGAATGGCGCTCCGCGCTCCATGCCTTGCCGCTCCCAGTCGAGAGGTGTCGTGATGTTTTCGACCTCGATCGCATCGCCGAATCCGGTGTAGCCGCGTTCCTCAAGCACGCGGACGACCTCGTCGCGGTAGCGCGGACCTTTGCTCTCCCATTCGATGGGTGAGTCGAGATTGGGGGTAGGAAAGAGCACGTAATAGATTTCTTTGCCGTCAGGTGCGAGCGATGGATCGGAATGTGATGGATTGGTGACGAGCAGACTCGGGTCGCTCATGAGTGCGCGTTGATCGATCAGATCGCTAAAGACTCCACGCCAAGACTTGCCGAAGTGAATATTGTGATGCGCGATCTTTGAGTACGACTTAGACGACCCTGCCAGAAGTAGGAAGCACGAGGGCGAGTACTTCAATCGCGTGACACTCCATGGCTCACGACCGAGCAAGTCGCGGTATGCGACCGGGAGGTCAGGGTTGAGCACGAACGCGTCGGCCTCAATCCGTTCGCCATCACTGGTGATGACTGCTGTTGCTCGCGAGCCGTTGGTCTCGACCTTCGTCACATCGGTGTTGTACCGAATTGTCACTCCATGCTTCTCGGCAGCAGCAGCCATCGCGGCCGGCACTGCGTGCATACCGCCCTTGGGGAAGAACACTCCCGCAACGGAGTCCATGTACGCGATGACGGCGTAGATCGCGAGCGCGTCGTAAGGCGACAGTCCTGCGTACATCGATTGGAAGGAGAAGACCCGCTCGGTACGGGGATCCTTGAGAAATTGCCGCACCTTGGGCGCAAGCTTGCGGAATCCGCCGATTGCGACGAGTTTGGCAAGGTCAGGCGTGAGCAGATCGAACGGTGAATCGATATTGCGGTCGATGAAGTCCTTCATCTCGTGCTTATAGAGTTGTGACACGAATTCGACATAGCGTCGGTAGCCCGCCGCTTCCTGGGCGCCGATGACCTCGGTGATCTCCTGTGCCATCTCATCTACGTCTGCGTGTACGTCGAGCCGAGAACCGTCGGGGTAGTAGGCGCGATACAACGGACTCACTGGCATGAGTTGTAGCCAGTCGCTCATGTTCTCGCCCAAGCAATCAAACGCGTCCGCGATGAGGTCAGGCATCGTGAGTACGGTCGGCCCGGTATCGAATCGGTAGACGCCATCGGCCGTCTGCATGTCGAGACGTCCGGCTCGCCCGCCCGGAATCGCTTCGCGTTCCACGATGGTGACTTTTCGCCCGGCACCGGCGAGTCGCATTGCGGCAGAGAGCCCGGCAAGTCCGGCGCCAACGATCACGACCGAATCTGTGGCGCCCTTCACAGTGCGTAACGAGCGTCGGGGGAGAAGTCCCATGTCACATACTCCGTCTGGTCGCCGCGTAGGCGAGCCCGGTTAGCACTTCACGTGCGGCGGCATCAATGTTCATTGCGTTAAGTGCTTCTAGCGAACGTTCAAGCAGCTGCTCGATGAGTGATTCAGTCGTCTGTAGGGCACCTGTCTCCACGATGACCTCACGTATGCGTGCCACTCCGTCAAGGTCGAGCCCCGGATCACCCAATCCTCGGCGCAACTGCTCACTCTGCTCTGGTGTTGCGTGTTCAGTGGCGGTTGCGATCAGGACCGTGCGCTTACCTTCGCGCAGGTCGTCCCCAGCTGGTTTGCCCGTTTCTTTTGGGTCGCCGAACACGCCGAGGATGTCATCGCGTAACTGGAAGGCCTCACCCAGCGGAAGCCCATAGTCGCTGAGGCCATTCAGATACGACTGGGGAGCACCAGCAAGAGCTGCACCGAGATGAAGTGGACGTTCGATGGTGTATTTCGCAGACTTGTAGCGCACAACGAGCATCGACCTTTCGCGTGAGCCACCGCCGTGGGCCTGTTCGAGCAAGTCGAGATACTGACCTGCCATGAGTTCGGTGCGCATCTCGTCGTAGATGGCCTTACCGCGACGGATTGCGTCGTACGGCAGTCCGCACTCCATGAGCATTTCGTCAGCCCACGACAGGCACAGGTCCCCGACGAGTATCGCTGCTCCGATGCCGAAACTCTCCGGTGACCCGAGCCACTCGGAGCCGCGATGAAGTGAGGCGAAGCGTCGATGTGCGGAGGGCAGTCCGCGCCGAGTGTCGGACCCGTCCATGACGTCATCGTGGATCAGTGCACATGCTTGCAGGAATTCCAGCGCCGCCGCAGCGGTGAGTGCCTCGGGAGAATTGGCGCCACCGGCTCCGCGCCAGCCCCAGTAGCAAAATGCTGGACGAAGGCGCTTGCCACCAGCGAGGAGATCCGAGACAGCCCCATGCATGGGGAGGACCTCAGAACTTATGTTGTCGAGGTAGTCGCGCTGACGAACGAGGAAACCTTCGACCGCGATACTGACGCGTTGGCGGAGGTCCTCGACATCGAGAGGGGACGCAACGGACATGGGTTTAGCCTATGTGCAGGCAGGAATACCTGCCATTTTGCTCCTGGTGGAACTACGCAGAGCCGATAAGCGTCGAGACTATGTCTGAACTCATGCCTACTAGGGGTAGACCACCCCCAGGATGTGCAGAGCCTCCCGCGAGGTAGAGACCGGGAATGGGTGAGGCGTTAGTGGGGCGCAGGAAGGCGGCTCGGGCTCCATTGCTGCTGCTGCCGTAGATGGACCCGCCCGGCGCGCGTGTGTCGAGGGCCAGATCGGCCGGAGTTCGGATCTCACGCCACAGCATGCGCTGACGCAAATCGACCCCTCGTTGCGCTAAGACTGCGAGGACATGATCGGCGTACGCCTCGCGTCGGCCGGGCACTGTCCAGTCATAGCAACCGTCGCCCTCGCCTTGGCGCGGAGCATTGATAAGGATGAACCACGATTCGCTATCCGAATTCGGGCGCATCGCATCGTCGTTAGGGACGCACGCATAGATCGTCGGATCCTCGACCGGTCGCGCGTCACGTCCGAAAATTGAATCGAATTCGGCGTCGTAGTTCGATGGAAACCACACATTGTGGTGACGAATTCCGGGCGTCGTGCCACGCGCTGCAATGAGCATTACAAAGCCTGAAAGGCTTGGAGTCGCCTTTCGTAACTTCTTTAGTGCTCGTGTGGCGCGCGGGTCGTGGACTAGGTCGCGGTAGAGGTGGGTCGCGTCGGCGTTCGCCACCACCAGATCGCTCTCGAGGACTCCATGGCTGGTGTCTACACCAGCAACGCGTCCGCCGCGTAGAACTACTTCGTGTACATCAGTCGCATAGCGGAACTCCACGCCACGGTCGCGGCAACGTTGTTCGAGTGCGGTGCCGAGTGTGCGCAATCCACCCTTGAGATGCCAAGCACCGAACTCTTGCTCGACATACGGCACCGTTACGAGGGCCGCGGGCGCGCGGCGAGGATCAGAGCCGGTGTATGTCGCATAACGATCGAGCAACATGCGAGCACGTGGGTCGCTTAGGTACTGCCCGCCGATCTTGCGCAGCGAGGTGAACGGCGCGACTGCGCGAATGTCGTGGCGATTGCGAGCCAGACTGAGCAAATCTCCAACACCGGTGAGGGGCGACTCGAGGAACGGTCGGCGTGTGATCCGCCACACTTCGCTTGCCCGTGCCATCAGGCGTAGCCAGTCGGCGCCTGTCTGCCCGCCGAGACCGTCGCCAATAGCAGTTGCGCAACGGGCCGGGTCGACGCCAGGCATCTGGATCCGTGAGCCGTCTGCAAAGTGATAACCGAATGCGGTATCCAGCGGCACGATATCGACCGACTCTTCTAGCGGGCTGCCTGTGATGTTGAATAAATGGCGGTAGACAGCAGGAAGGGTGAAGAGACTTGGGCCGGTATCAAAGACGAATCCGTCACGGGCCAGAACGCCGAGTTTGCCACCATACGTCTGGGACTGTTCGACGACGGTGACCGAGTGGCCTTTCACTCTCAGCCGTGCCGCACTCGCCAGACCTCCCATGCCTGCGCCGATCACCACGATGCGCGCCATGGAAGCAGCCTACGAGTGGGGTTGTTATCGCGGGAGGGTGCGTCCGCGCCACGTCGCAGTGCCCTTGCGGCGACGGCGGTATGACTCAATCGCGAGCGAACCAAAGGCGGCGATGGACAATGGCTGAGTCAGCGAGTCAGGCCAAACCCGCTCGCCCGTTTTGCGTGCAACGATCCAGCGGCCGGTGACGCTGCTGGCGTAACCCAAGGCGCCCCACGCTCGGGTGCGGCGATCCTTGGCCACGACTGCAAAAACGGGTGGGAGTACAAAGCCGACCGCCATCACGCCGAGTATGGCCGCGATGCCGGCTGCCGAGCCGAAGACGGCACCCACATTTTTGGTGTAGCCCTCAATAACCTCGGCCGAGCTCGTGTACATGCGGCACTGCGCGAGGTGGGAACCATTTACGGGAAGACCACGGAAACCATGCTTCTTGAAGGCGCGCATGATGCCGACATCATCAACAACGTCGTTGGCGACGGAACTGTGTCCACCGATGGCGTGGTACGCGCCCGCGTCAACGACGATGAACTGGCCCACCGCGGCAGAAAGCGATGCGAAAGGAGAGTTTTCTGCCGGTCCGATCGGTATCAAAGCCATCCACGACCAATTGACCAGTGGTTGAGTGATGCGCTCAGCTGGAGTGATGGCGATTTGGGTCGGGTAGGGGGAGATTATGTCGAGTCCGCGCTCACGCATCATCTCGATAGCTGACGCCGCCGCGCCGGGGCGAAGCACGACGTCAGCGTCGACGAAAACCAACACATCGCCGGTGGCCTCAAGGGAGAGTCGATGGCAGGCCCAAGTCTTGCCGAGCCAGCCATCAGGAAGATCGTCGCCTCCACCATCGATGATCTTCACGCGCGGATCGCCGAAACACGTCTCTCTGATGACTTCGGCCGTGCCGTCTGTGGACCCGTCGTCAAGAATGAGGATCTCTAACTCGGCGATGCCCTTCTGGGCAAGTAGCGATTCGACTGTCGGTGCGATGCGTGCGGCCTCATTGCGCGCTGGCAACAAAATAGAGACGCGTTCTGAGATGACAACGTCGCTCTCGACCGGTTTTTGCACCTTGCGCACGTTGTAGGCGGTGTGCGCAGTGATGGCAGCAGAGGTCACGGCGCCAGCACCTGCGAGCGCGCGACCGAGTCTGCGACGGGAAATCTTCATGGGCGACCAAACCATAGCCGGTACGCCCATGGGAGCACAGTGATACCCATCGCAATTCCGCCCCACAAGGCCACCCAAGGGCGGCCAAAGAAGACCGCGTTGGCCAAGACGCTAGAGGCGTATGTCCACATGAGCAGCAATGCCGGGACCTTGACGCTTGCCCGTGCACGAGGCAAGAGATCGAGCAGGGCCATCATGATGACGGCCACGATGAGCCAGCCCAAGTAGTTGGTGAACGGGATCCCGGGGATTCCAGGCAGGCTCGGGATGCTCGTGGTCCACGTCCAGTAGCCCTGACCGACCATTTGCGGGTCCAGGAATAGATCCCAACTGGCCAGAGTCCAGGCGCCGATGATTGGCACCCAGATACGCGAGGAGCTCAGGCGTCGGGCCAGAAGCAGGCACGGGTAGGCCATCATCGCCCAGGCCAGGGGGATCACCCAAGGGACGCCAAAGACTTTCGCGCCGAGAAGGTCGCTGTAGGAGTAGGGCCCGAACGGAATGCTCGTCGCCGTGCCTACGGCCTCAACGGCGAGCCCGACACCGAGGGAGATGATGAGGTAGCCGGAGGTCCAGATAGTGCCGCGAGTGATGAATGCATGTGATGCGCTGGATAGAGCGAATGTTACGACTGTCGTGATCGTGAGGGTTGTCCGAAGGTTGCCCGTGGTGAGTACCCAAAGAATCTGTCCGAGCACCGTGAGGCCAGCGAATGTCCACGGAATCCACATGCCCTTAGTGGCTGCAGGTCGACCAGATGAGTGCAGGCCGGAGTAGACGCGAATGCTCACGGGGTCCTCGCGCGTGCTGCAGTTTCGCGAATGAGCTGGATCGTGAGTGGCGGAACATCCCACATCGGCGCGTGACCGCATCGCCAAAGAACTTCCCAACGCGCATGATCTGGCGCGTAGTCGCGCACCTGGAATCGTGGAGCGGGCAGAATGCGGTCGTTGTCGCCGAAGGCAATTGTCACCGGTACGTCGTGTGGAATATCAGCAGCACGCGCGAAGTTGTGGCCGGTCATACCCGCCAAGCACGAGTCGAAGCCTTCCGCGT